>NZ_DATILJ010000053.1:0-40184 GCF_035476535.1 Aquabacterium sp. | reverse complement strand
CGCACCACCAAGTCCACCGGCTGCAGCGTGTCGCCGGGGCTGGTGTGGCCTTCGATCAGCGCCGTCACCGCCTCGCGGCCCAGTGCCTCCTTGTCGACGCGCACGGTCGACAAGGGCGGCTGGCTGCGCGACGCGGCGGCGATGTCGTCATAACCCACGAAACGAATGTCCTCGGGCACACGCACGCCCGCTTCGGCGCACACCGCCATGGCGTTCAGCGCCGTCCCATCGTTGTAGGCGAACACGGCATCGGGCCGCTGGGGCAGCGCCAGCAGGCGCCGCATCGCGTCGCGCCCGGCCTCGTCGTAGGGCAGGCTCATGTCCATCGCCACCTCGAGTTCCGGGTCGGCCAGCTGCCCGGCCTCGAACAGCGCGCGCCGGAAGCCTTTCACCCGCAGCGCCACCGAGTGGTGCGACAGCGGGCCGGCGATCATCGCCAGGCGTCGTGCCCCGCCGTCGAGCAGCAGCCGCGTGGCCATCCAGGCGCCGTGCAGGTTGTCGTCGTTGATGCAGCGCACGCCGGCGTGGAAGTGGTCGGTCAATACCAGCGGCAGATCGCAGGCCCGCATCGCGGCGAGGGTCTCGTGGTCGAAGAAGCCGACGCCGATCAGCGCTTCCGCTTCGTGCCGCCGCACCAGTGCGGACACGTCGTCGCTGGCGGCCACGGACATCAGGCTCAGCGAGATGCCGGCCTCGCGGCAGGCGGTTTCCGCGCCATGCAGCACGACCGAATAGAACTGGTTCGTCGCCAGCGAATCGAGCTGCCGGTTGTAGAGGAACAGGATGCGCCGCGGCTTGCCGTTGCGCAGCTTGCCAACGTCGTAGCCCAGTTCCTGCGCCACCCGCAGCACCTCGGCCCGTGTCTGCGCGGACAGGCCGGGCTGGCCCTTCAGCGCGCGCGAGACCGTACCGATGGACACCTTGGCCGCTTGCGCCAGCGCGCGGACCGTCACGTTCTTTTCTGCCATCCGCCGGGGGTCGAATCTTGTTTACGAAACGTCATTGTGGATGAAACGGCCACTGGATCGGCCATCGCAGGGGCTAGGGTTTCTGGGGATGAGCGCCACGTTGACCCGGATCCAGGCTGGACACAGAATGCCCGAGTGGTTTACTAAACACAAGAAGTTTAGTCCATGATAGATCATCTCTCAAGTTCCCAGCCATCGATCGCCGTCCCATGACCGAGTCCCCCGACATTGCCCACCTCGTCGCGCCGCCCGAGGGCTCGCGCATGCATCACCCCGACTTCGTGTTCGGCGTCGGCACCTCGTCGTACCAGATCGAGGGCGCCGCGCGCGAAGACGGGCGCCTGCCGTCGATCTGGGACAGCTTCTGCGCCGCACCCGGCAAGGTGGCGCGGGGCGAGAACGGCGACGTCGCCTGCGACCACTACCACCGCTGGGCCAAAGACGTCGACCTGCTGGCCGAGTTGGGCGTTGACGCCTACCGCTTCTCGATCGCCTGGCCGCGCGTGATGGATGCCGAAGGCCGGCCCAACCCGCGCGGCCTCGACTTCTACAAGCGCCTGGCCGACCGGCTGGCCGAACGCGGCATCCGCGCCTTCGTCACGCTGTACCACTGGGACCTGCCGCGGCACCTGGAAGACCGCGGCGGCTGGCTCAACCGCGAGACGGCCTATCGCTTCGCCGACTATGCCGACCTGATGAGCCGTGCGCTGTCCGGCCGGGTGGCCGCCTGGGCCACCCACAACGAGCCCTGGTGCGCGGCCTACCTGGGCTATGGCAACGGGCACCACGCGCCGGGCCACACCAGCCCCCGGTGGGCGGCCCAGGCCATGCACCACCTGCTGCTGGGCCATGGCCTGGCCTTGCCGGCGCTGCGTGCCAACGATGCGGAGGCGCAGGTCGGCCTGGTCGCCAACATCGCGCCGGGCTACCCGGCTTCCGACAGTCCGGCCGACCGGCGGGCCGCCGAGTTGTTCGAGACCTACCAGAACGCCTGGGTGCTGGACCCGCTGCTGCAAGGCCGCTATCCCGAGGCGATGTGGCGCCTGTGGAAAGGCTGCGAGCCGCTGGTGCTGCCGGGCGACATGGACACCATCGCGCGCCCGATCGACTACCTTGGCCTGAACTACTACAGCCGTTCGGTGCTGCGCGCCAAGGGCGATGATGACTTCGACTGGGTGCGCCAGCCCGACGCCGAGCACACGACGATGGATTGGGAGGTCTATCCGCAAGGCCTGCAGGACATCCTGGAATCCTTCGGCCGCCAGTACCCGAAGCTGCCGCCGATCTACATCACGGAGAACGGCATGTCCAGCGCCGACGTGATGGCCGGTGGTGCGGACGATGCTGCGGCTGAAGAAGCGGTGGACGACGTGCAGCGCCAGCATTACCTGAAGCGCCACTTCGCCGCCTGTTCCCGCGCGATGGACAAGGGCATCGACGTGCGCGGCTACTTCATCTGGTCGCTGATGGATAACTTCGAATGGGCGTGGGGCTACGAGCGCCGCTTCGGCATCGTGCACGTCGATTTCGACACCCAGCGGCGCAGCCCCAAGCGCAGCGCGCTGGCGTATGCCGAGTACCTGCGCCAGCGCAAGGCCCGAGTCGGAGCGCGCTGACACCGCAGGCCACGCGCTGACCGGCAGGACCCACCGACTGTTTGGGTCGTGATCTGGAAGAGCCCCGGGTAGACTGATCCGGTGCTGCAGACACAGCCCTCTGCCGGAGTCCTTGCGATGAATCAGAACACGAACACCCGCCCGCTCACGGTGGTGCTGGGCGGCGCCACCGGCTGGGCCGGCTCGGCGCTGGCGCGCGGCATCACGCGTCAGGCTGATATGCAACTGCTGGCTGCCGTGGGCCGGCGCACGGCAGGACGCACGCTGGCCGATGTGCTGGGCGATGCCGCGGTCCCGGGCCGCATCTTCGACAGCGCAGCGGCCGCGCTGGCCAGCGTGTCGGCTTGCGATGTCTACGTCGAATACGGCAAGGCCAAGGACATGGCGCTGCTGAAGGCCAACCTGCACGCCGCGCTGGCGGCCGGCTGCCACCTGGTGGTGGCCAGTTCAGGCCTGAGCGATGCCGACTATGCCGAGCTCGACGCCGTGGCGCGTGAGCACCGGCGCGGTGTGCTGGCCTGCGGCAACTTTGCGTTGACGGCGGTGCTGCTGCAGCGCTTTGCCGAAATGGCGGCGGCCTACATCCCGAACTTCGAGATCATCGACTACGCCAAGGACAGCAAGCCCGACGCGCCTTCGGGCACCTGCCGCGAACTGGCGATGCGCCTGGGCCGCGTGCGCCAGCCCGCGCTGGGCGTGCCGCTGGACCAGGTCAACGGGCCGCCCGGCGTGCGTGGCGCCAGCATCAACGGCGTGCAAGTTCATGCCGTGCGCATTCCGGGTTATGTGCTCGGCGCCGAAGTGGTGTTCGGCATGGCCGATCAGCGCCTGCACATCCGGCACGAGGCCGGCAGCGGCGCCGATCCCTATGTCGACGGCGCGCTGCTGGCGATCCGCAAGGTGGGCGGCCAGCTCGGCGTGATCCGCGGGCTGGACCGGGTGATGGACCTGTGATGCCGGCACCGCAGGAGCCTGCGCGCGTGGACACGCTCGACCACAACCGGCGGGCCTGGAACCGGCAGGCGCAGGACGGCAACGTCTGGACGATTCCGGTGGCCGACGAGGTCATCACCGAAGCCCGCGCCGACCGCTGGCAGCTGGTACTGACACCGACGCTGCCCGTGCCACGCGACTGGTTCGGCACCTTGCGCGGCCAGCGCGTGCTGTGCCTGGCCTCCGGTGGCGGCCAGCAGGTGCCGGTGCTGGCCGCCGCCGGCGCCGAGGTGCTGAGCTTCGACCTGTCGGACGAACAACTGGCGCGCGACCGGCAACTGGCCGAGCGCCACGGTCTGCCGGTGACCTGCATGCAAGGCGACATGGCAGACCTCTCGCGCCTGGCCAGCGACAGCTTCGACCTGATCTTCCACCCGGCCTCGAATGCCTTCGTGCCCGATGTAGCGGTGGTTTGGCGTGAATGCCACCGTGTGCTGCGCGCCGGTGGTGCGCTGCTGGCCGGCTTCATGAATCCGCTGGTCTTCCTGTTCGACGAAGACGATGACGATGCGGCGCCCGACCAGCCACTGATCGTCAAGCACCGCCTGCCGTATTCCGATGTCGCCGACCTGCCGCCGCAAGCGCTGGCGAAGAAGCTCGCGGCGACGCAGCCGTTGGCCTACAGCCATTCGCTGGACACGCAGATCGGCGGCCAGATCGCCGCGGGCTTTTCGATCGTCGGCTTCTACGAAGATCGCTGGTTCGACGACAGCTGGCCGCTCAGCCGCTACAGCCCGATCGCGATGGCCACCCGCGCGCTGAAGGCGCCGCGCTGAGCGGACGGCGGCCGCCTTCACGCCATCACGGGACTGGCGTAGTGGATGACCGAGCGCTCCAGCCAGTTGGCGTAGATGTCGTTGACGGTCTTGTGCGCCAGGTTTCTGTGCGAATCAGCGGGCCCGAACCCCGCCTCGGACACCGCCGCGGACCCCGGTTAGCATGATCCGACCTCCCGCCCAGGACGCCAAGGACCCCGCATGGAAACCACCGCCCCGATCTTCGAAGTGCTGCCTCGCGACCTGTCGGCCTACCGCCGTGGCAATGTGGGCATCGACTACGTGCACCGCTTCGAGTCCGGCCGACCCGGGCCGCATGTGCTGGTCAATGCGCTGACGCACGGCAACGAGTTCTGCGGCATGGTCGCCGCCACCCACCTGTTGGACAGCGGCGTGCGGCCGCTGATCGGCACGTTGACGGTGAGCTTTGCCAACGTGGCGGCCTATGAGTCCTTCGACCCGGCCCGGCCGCTGGACAGCCGCCAGCTGGTGCACAACCTGAACCGCATCTGGTCGCCGGCCTGGCTGGACGGCAGCGATGACAGCCCCGAACTGCGCCGTGCGAGGGAGCTGCGCCCGGTGGTGGCGGCCGCCGACCACATGCTCGACCTGCACTCCACCAGCACCGACGTGCAGCCGTTCTGGGTCTATCCCCAGTTCGAGCGCAATGCCGCTGCCGCGCTGGCCATCGGCCGACCGGCGGTGCACCTGGTGATGCCGCAGGGCCTGGGCTCGGGCACGCCGCTGATCCAGCATGGCCGCCACGGCGATGCGGCGGGCGAGGGCGTGGCGCTGGTGGCCGAATGCGGTGGCCATTTCCGCCGTGCATCGAGCGAGTTTGCAGTGGAAGTAACACACCAATTCCTCGGCCACTTCGGCCTCATCGAGCACGCGCCGCAAGCCAGCGTGCCCCAGCAGCGCTTCGAGCTGCTGCAGACCTGGGTCGTCAAGACGCCGGAGTTCCGCTTCGCGCGGCCGCTGATCGGCTTCGAGACCTTCGGCCGCGGCGAGCTGATCGCCAGTGACGGTGCCGACGAAGTGCGCGCGCCCTGCGACGACTGCACGATCCTGATGCCCACGCGCAAGCCCATCGTCGGTCGCGAAGGCGTGTACCTGTCGCGGCCGATCGTCTCGTGACCTCTTCGCGGCCCAGGCCGCAGGGTGCGCCAGTGAGTTCTAGCGATACCCAGGCGCTGCCGCCCGTGGCGCGCATGGCGCCGCGCATCGTCGGCCTCGGGGCCTCCGCCGGCGGGCTGGAGCCGCTGCTGCAGTTCCTGGCCCAGGTGCCGGCCCACAGCGGGCTCGCGTACATCGTGGTGCAGCACATGGACCCGACGCGCAAGGCCTTGCTGGCTGAATTGCTGCAGCGGGCCACCGTGCTGCCGGTGCGCGAAGTCACCGAATCGATGAGCATCGAGCCGGACATGGTGTACGTCATCCCGCCGAACAGCGAATTGACGGTGGCCCGCGCGGTGCTGCACCTGGCCGACCCGGCGCAACGCCGCGGCATGCGCCTGCCGATCGACGTGCTGTTCGGCTCGCTGGCCCGCGACCAGGGTGATCGGGCGATCGGCGTGGTGCTGTCCGGCATGGGCACCGACGGCACTGTGGGCCTGCAGGCCATCAAGTCGCAAGGCGGACTGACGCTGGCACAGCAGCCCGACTCCGCGCAGTTCGATTCGATGCCGCGCAGCGCGATCGCCGCCGGCTGTGTCGACGTGGTGGGCTTGGCCGGCGACCTGCCGGCGCACATCCTGCGGGTGGCGGCGCCCGAGCCACCCGCGGGCTTGCCGGCTGCCGAGCGCACCGAAGCCGCCAACGAGCAGGCGCTGGACTTGATCCTCGGCTTGCTGCGCGAGCACAACAAGCACGATCTGTCGCTGTACAAGACCAGCACGCTGCAGCGCCGCATCGAGCGGCGCGTGTCGGTGCATGGCCTGGACACGATGGCCGCGTATGCGCGGTTCCTGCGCCAGAACCCGCAGGAGCTGGCGCTGCTGTTCAAGGAAATGCTGATCGGCGTGACCTCGTTCTTTCGCGACGCCGCGGTGTGGCAGGAACTGCAGGAGCTTGTGCTGCCCGAGGTGATCACGCGGCGCCTGGCGGAAGACGGCCACCTGCGCGCCTGGATTGCCGGCTGCTCGACCGGCGAGGAGGCCTATTCGCTGGCGATGGCGTTTCGCGAGGCAGTCGACGGCCTTGCCGAGGGCGGGCGCTGCACGCTGCAGGTCTTTGCCAGCGACCTGAATGCCGATGCGATTGCCGCCGCCCGCAGTGGGCACTATCCGGCATCGATCGCCCAGGCGGTGTCGCCCGAGCGGCTGGCGCGCTTCTTCAGCGCCAAGGGCGGGGGCTTCGTGGTCAACCCGGAGATTCGCAGCCTGGTGCTGTTTGCGCAGCACGATGTGATCCTGGATCCGCCGTTCACCCGCATCGACATCCTGTGCTGCCGCAACCTGCTGATCTACTTCAACGCGGCGCTGCAGCGCCGCCTGGTGCCCTTGTTCCACTACAGCCTGCGCCCCGGCGGTGCGCTGTTGCTGGGCGCATCGGAGACCGTGGGCCGCTCACAATCCTTGTTTGCACCGGTGCAACCGAAGTCGCGCTGGTTCTGGCGCAGCGACACCGGCAAGCCCGGGCTCGCGGCCGGGGGATCCCTGGCCTTTCCGGTCAGCAGCCGCGACGTTTTTCGCACAGGCCCGCAGGAGTCGAGCATGAGCCTCACCACCCCCCCTCCCGCCAACCTGCAGGCACTGGCCGACCAGGTGCTGCTGGAAAGCTACTCACCGCCGGTCGTGCTGGTCAATGACCGCGGCGACGTGCTCTACATCCGCGGTCGCACGGCGGCCTATCTGGAGCCGGCTTCGGGCAAGGCCAACTGGAACATCCACGTGATGGCACGGCCGGGCATCCGGATGCAGCTGGCCGGCGCGCTGCGCACGGCCCTGCAGGAAGGGCGGCTGGTCGAGCTGCATGGCCTGCGGCCGGACGACGAAGCACAGCACACGGTGGACGTGACGGTGCAGCCGATCCATCTGCCCAAGGCGCTGGCGAACACCGTGATGATCGTCTTTCGCGAGCTGTCGGGCCCGGCGGCCGGGCGCACGGCACGCAGGCGGCGCATCGCCTCGGCCGCCACCGCGATGGATGAGGAACTGGCCCGCTCGCAGGAGGAGATCCGCCTGCTGCGCCAGGAGATGCAGGCCTCGCAGGAACAGCTGCAGGCGGCCAACGAGGAATTGCAGGCGACCAACGAGGAGTTGCAGTCGGCCAATGAAGAGCTGACCACCTCCAAGGAGGAAGCGCAGTCGATGAACGAGGAGCTGCAGTCGATCAACAGCGAGATGCAGTCCAAGCTGGACGATCTGGCGCTGGCGCAGAGCGACATGCAGAACCTGCTGAACGCCACCGACATTGCCACGCTGTTCCTCGACAACGAGCTGAACGTGCGGCGCTTCACCGAGCAGGTGGGCCACATCTTCCACCTGCGCGACATCGACATCGGCCGGCCGCTGAGCGACCTGGCCAGCACGCTGACCTACCCGCAGCTGCATGCCGACGCGAAGGAAACGCTGCGCACGCTGGCCTTCTGCGAGAAGCAGATTCCCACCAGCGATGGGCGCTGGTATGCCGTGCGCATCATGCCGTACCGCACCCTGGCCGATGTGATCCAGGGCGTGGTGATCACCTTCGTCGACATCACGGCTGCGAAGGAACTCGAGTCGCGCCTGCGCAAGGCGTAGAGTCGTGCACGTCGCAGCCTCGCTGCCAAGGCAAGCTCCCATGCGCCATCACGTCACTGCCGCGGAAGAACTCGCGGCCCTTCGTTCCCGGGCCGCTGCGCGCTTGAGCGTCGGCGGCCGGCCGCTTGCAGCGGCCGGTGGCTCCGATGCCCTGGCGGTGCTGCATGCACTGGCGTCTTCCCCGGACACCGCCGGCGACGCACTGGCCCTGCTGCACGAATTGCAGGTCCACCAGATCGAACTGGACATGCAGGCCGAGGCACTGCGCGAATCGCGCGCCGAACTGGAATCTGCGCTGCGGGAGCAGATCGCGCTCTATGACAAGCAGCCGGTGGCTTGCCTGAGACTCGATGGCAGCCGCGTGGTGCACGATCTCAACCTCACCGGGGCGGCCCTGCTCGGCATCGAGCGCGACGAAGCCCAGGGCCAAGCGCTGGACGCCTTTCTGGCACCGGCCAGCGCGCGCTCGCTGCGCGACTGGCTCGCGGCGGCGGGCGGCGGTGATGCACGCGGCGTGTTGACGCTGCAACTGGTTTCGCCGCAAGGCCCGGGGCGCGCTGTCACGGCCTATCTGCGGACCGATCCCACCGATCAACGCTGCCTGGTCGTGCTGGTCGATGGCGGTGAAGCAGAGGCTGAGTCGCGCAGCTGATCCAGCGCACCGACACATTCACGCAGCACGCGGCTCAGGCCGGCTGAAGCGGCCGCTCGCTGCGCCTCCAGGGTCATCGGCGGCTGTGATTCCAGCGTTGTGGCCAGCCTGCCGATGACGGCGCGAAACAGCAGATCCCAGTCTTCCGCCGCGACGCCGGACGGCGTTGGCGCTTCGGGTACCGGCGAAGCTGCGGCGGGCAGTTCGGCGCTGCGGTCCCAGATCGACAGGAAACGCCGTGCCAGGTCGCCGAGCGGCGGCGGTGAGGAAGCGGTGCTGCGGATCATGGATTGGCCAGGGCGGAATGGAAGGGCGGCGCCGCATGACACCGGGGGAGGGATCCGGCCCATCGGCGCCGCTGCAGACAATCTACGCCCGAATGGGCGTGCTGTATGTGCGAAAACGAACGTTGCGCCGCCGCCCTGCGCCAAACGCCGGGGCGGTCAGGTTCGGCGTGCCATCACGTCCGGCAGCAGCCGGTGGTACTCCCGTTCGACGACGCCATAACACTCGCAGGTGCGCTGTTCGATCCCGGCGCGCTCGAGCACGGTGAGGTGGCCCCGTGCATAGCGGATCAGGCCGTCCCGCTGGAGCCGCGAGGCCGCTTCCGACACTCTCTCGCGGCGCACGCCCAGCATGCTGGCGATCAGCTCCTGGGTCACTGCCATGTCGCGGCCGTGCAGCCGGTCCAGGCGCATCAGCAGCCAGCGGCACAGTTGCTGGTCTATCGAATGGTGGCGGTTGCAGACGGCGGTCTGCGCCATCTGCGTGATCAGCGCCTGCGTGTAGCGCAACAGCAGGTGCGTGACGGGCGTCGATTGCCGGAACTCGCTCCGGATGGCCGTGGCGCTGAGGCGATACGCCTCGCCTGCGCTTTCGACGATGGCCCGGTTGGGCGTGGTGTTGCCGCCCATGAACAGCGCGATGCCGATCAGGCCTTCGGATCCGACCACGGCGATTTCCGCTGAAGCACCGTCCTGCACCAGGTACTGCAGCGATACGATCGCGGTGGTCGGGAAGTACACATGGCTCAAGCCGCCACCGGACTCATGCAGCACCTGGCCCAATGGCAGGTGCAGGGGTTCCAGCTGCGGCTGCCAGCGTTGCCAACCGGCCTGTGGCAGCACGGCCAGCAGGTGATTCGTTCTGGGCTCAGGCGCGATGTCCATCATCCGGTGGGTGGCGAGAACTGCGCTAGCGAATGCCGGCCGCTGTGTGCGCCATCGAACAGACGTCACCTGTCTCTGGACGCTACGTTGGCGGGCCCGGGGGTCTTGCCGCGGTGTGCCGAGGCCTTGTCGAGGATTGTGGACCATGGAACCGCAAGATAACCCTGTTTGCTCACGCGCCGATCTGGTTCGCATTGCGACGCAGGAGATGATCGATCGTGGGCTGCAGCCGGCCTTTCCCGCGGCCGTTGTCCGGCAAGTGGACACGCTCACCAGCGCTGATGCCGAGGCGGATCCGCAGATCCTCGATCTCAGCGCGCTGCCCTGGTGTTCGATCGACAACGACGATTCGCTGGACCTCGACCAGCTGAGCTGCTGCGAAGCGCTGGCGGGCGGCGCGGTCAAGGTCCGGGTGGCGGTGGCCGATGTCGACGCGCTGGTGCACCCGGGCTCGGCGATCGATGCCCATGCGCAGTTCAACACCACCTCGGTCTACACCTCGGCGAAGGTGTTCCCGATGCTGCCCGAACGGCTGTCCACCGACCTCACCTCGCTGAACCCCGGGCAGCAGCGGCTGGCCCTGGTCACCGAGATGCTCATCGCCGAGGATGCCGAGATCCTGCAGTCCAGCGTCTACCGGGCCCGGGTGCGCAACCAGGCCAAGCTGGCCTACGACGCCGTGGCCGCCTGGATCGAAGGCCAGGGCCCGCTGCCGCCGGCGGCCGCCGCGGTGCCCGGCATGGACGAGCAGCTGCGTGTGCAGGATGCGGTGGCGCAGCGCTTGCGCGAGCGCCGACAGGCCCAGGGCTCGCTGGAGTTCCAGAGCTTCCAGCCACGCGCACTGTTCGACGGTGACCGGGTCGTCGACATCCGGCAGCAGGTGCAGAACCGCGCGCGGCAGCTGATCGAGGAACTGATGATCGCCACCAACAGCTGCACGGCCCGCTTCCTGGCCGGCAGCGGCCGCCCCTCGTTGCGGCGCGTGGTGCGCTCGCCGGAGCGCTGGTTGCGCATCGTCGAGGTGGCGCGCAAGTACGGTGAAGCGCTGCCGAAGGCGCCGGACGCGCAGGCGCTCGAGGCCTTCCTGGCACGGCGCCGTGCGGCCGACCCGCTGCGCTTTGCGGACCTGTCACTGGTCATCATCAAGCTGATGGGCTCGGGCGAATACGTGCTGGAACAGCCGGGGGCACCGGCGCTCGGCCACTTCGGCCTGGCGGTGCGCGACTACACGCACTCCACCGCGCCGAACCGCCGCTATCCCGACCTGATCACCTCGCGCCTGGTCAAGGCGATCCTGAGCGCCGCGCCGCCGCCGTACAACGCCCGCGAGCTCGAAACGCTGGCCGAACACTGCACGCAGCAGGAAAACGCCGCGCAGAAGGTGGAACGCCGGGTCCGCAAGTCCGAGGCCGCGCTGGTGCTTCAAACGCATCTCGGGCAAAGCTTCGATGCGATCGTCACCGGCCATTCGGTCACCGACAGCTGGGTGCGCATCTTCGCGCCGCCCGCCGAAGGCAAGCTGGTGAATGCCGCGCCGGACACCGAGGTCGGGCAGCAATTGCGGGTCAAGCTGGTGGCCACCGATGTCGAACGCGGCTTCATCGATTTCGCCGCAGTCGATTGAGGCGCAGACGACAGCGATGCCCGACACCCTGAGCCTCGACGAACTACAGCGCATGCACGCCTGGTGGCGCGCGGCCAACTACCTGTCGGTCGGGCAGATCTACCTGCAGGACAACCCGCTGCTGGACACCCCGCTGACGCAGGACCACATCAAGCGGCGCCTGCTCGGCCATTGGGGCACGACACCGGGCCTGAACCTGATCTACGTGCACTTGAACCGGCTGATCACGCAGCGTGGGCTGGACATGCTGCTGGTGGTGGGCCCCGGCCATGGCGGCCCGGGCATCGTGGCCAACACCTACCTGGAAGGTTCCTATACCGAACATTACCCGGCTATCGAGCGCGACCGCAGCGGCATGCGGCGGCTGTTCCGCCAGTTCTCGTGGCCGGGCGGCATTCCCAGCCACGTGGCGCCGGAGACCCCCGGCTCGATCCACGAAGGCGGTGAACTGGGTTACTCCCTGGCCCATGCCTACGGCGCGGCCTTCGACAACCCGGGCCTGATCGTGGCCTGCGTGGTGGGTGACGGCGAGGCCGAAACCGGGCCGCTGGCCGCCAGCTGGCACTCGAACAAGTTCCTGAACCCGGCGCGTGATGGTGCGGTGCTGCCGATCCTGCACCTGAACGGCTACAAGATCGCCAACCCCACGCTGCTGGCGCGCATCGGCCGGCCCGAACTGTTCGAGCTGATGCATGCCCACGGCTACGAGCCGCACTTCGTGGGCGGCGATGAGGGCGAAGAGCCGGACGCCGTGCACCAGTGCCTGGCCGGCACGCTGGACAAGGCGCTGGCCCATATCCAGCAGATCCAGCAGGATGCGCGCCGGCTTGGTGTCGCCACCCGGCAGGATCGGCCGCGCTGGCCGATGATCATCCTGCGCACGCTCAAGGGCTGGACCGGGCCCAAGCATGTCGATGGTCTGCCGGTCGAAGGCAGCTGGCGTGCGCACCAGGTGCCGATCGCCAGCTTCACGAAGCGAGAGCACCTGCGTCAGCTGGAAGACTGGCTGCGCAGCTACCGGCCGCAGGAGTTGTTCGATGCCAACGGCAAGTTCCGCGACGAACTGGCCGCGCTTGCCCCGACCGGCCGCCGTCGCATGAGCTTCAGCCCGCATGCCAACGGCGGCCAGCTGCTGCAGCCGCTGGTGATGCCGCAGCTGCATGCGCATGCGGTGGCCGTGCCCACGCCCGGCGCCACGCGGGCCGAAGCGACGCGGGTGCTCGGCGGCTTCGTGCGCGAAGTGATGCGGCTGAACCTGGACAGTGCCAACTTTCGCGTGTTCGGGCCGGATGAGACCGCGTCGAACCGGCTCGATCCGGTCTACGAGGTGTCCGGCAAGGTCTGGATGGCCGAGATGCTGGAGACCGACACCCAATTGAGCCCCGACGGCCGCGTGATGGAAGTGCTGAGCGAGCACCTCTGCGAAGGCTGGCTCGAAGGCTACCTGCTGACCGGCCGACACGGCCTGTTCTCGTGCTACGAAGCCTTCATCCACATCGTCGATTCGATGGTCAGCCAGCACGCCAAGTGGCTGAAGGTCAGCCGCCGGATCCCGTGGCGCGCACCGATCGCGTCACTCAACATCCTGCTCACCTCGCATGTCTGGCGGCAGGACCACAACGGCACGTCGCACCAGGACCCCGGCTTCATGGACCATGTGGCGAACAAGGCGCCCGAGGTCGTACGCATCTACCTGCCGCCGGACGCCAACTGCCTGCTGTCTGTGGCGGACCACTGCCTGCGCAGCCGCCACCACATCAACGTCATCGTCGCCGGCAAGCAGCCGGAATGGCAGTGGCTGGACGAGGCCGCCGCGGCGCGCCATTGTGCGGCCGGCGCCGGCATCTGGGCCTGGGCTGGTAACGAGGAAAGTCAGCGTCCCGATGAGCTGGATGTGGTGATGGCCTGCGCCGGCGATGTGCCGACGCTGGAAACCCTGGCTGCCGTGATGCTGCTGCGCGAGGCGGTGCCGGACATCCGCATCCGGGTGGTCAACGTCGTCGATCTGATGGCGCTGCAGCCGGCCACCGAACACCCGCACGGTCTGGACGAGCGCGACTTCGATGCCTTGTTCACCACCGACAAGCCGGTGATCTTCGCCTTCCACGGCTACGCGGCGCTGGTGCACAAGCTCAGCTACCGGCGGCACAACCACGCCAACATCCATGTGCGCGGCTTCAAGGAGGAAGGCACCACCACCACGCCCTTCGACATGGTGGTGTTGAACAACCTGGACCGCTACCAGCTGGCGCTGGACGCGATACGCCGCACTCCCCGGCTGGCCGACCAGGTGGCGCAGGCCACCGCGCTGTACTGGACCCGCATCGAGCGTCACAAGCTGCACATCGCCGAGCATGGCGAGGACCTGCCGGAGATCCGCGACTGGCGCTGGCAGCCGCATCAGCCGCCGATGCCGCCGGCGCAGGAGCCCGCGTCGCGATGATTGTGCTGGCGATCAACAGCGGATCGTCCTCGCTGAAGATCGGCCTGTACCGGGTTGGCGACGGTGAACCTGCACCGCTGTTCAGCGGCCCGCTCGCCAGCATCGACGCGTTGCGCGCCGCGTTGGCCGACAAGGCCGTGCCGGCACCCCAAGCCATCGGTCACCGCATCGTGCACGGCGGGCCGGGGCTGCGCCGCCACCTGCGCATCGACGCCGCGGTGCTGCAGCAGATCGAGGCCGCCACGCCCTTCGCGCCGCTGCACACACCGGTGGCCGTGGCGGCCATTCGCCACTGCGCTGAGTTGTTCCCGGGCCTGCCGCAGATGGCCTGTTTCGACACGGCGTTTCACGCGGGCCTGCACGATGCGGCACGCGTGCTGCCGCTGCCCAAGGCCTGGCAGTCACGGGGCATCCAGCGCTACGGCTTCCACGGCCTGTCCTGCGAATCGATCGTGCACCACCTGACACGCACGCTGCCGCAGGGCCTGCCCGAGCGGGTGCTGATCGCCCACCTCGGCAATGGCGCCAGCATCTCGGCAGTTCAGGCGGGTCGTTCGATCGACACCAGCATGGGCTTGACGCCCAGCGGCGGCCTGATCATGGGCACACGTTGCGGCGACATCGATCCGGGTCTGCTGCTCCACCTGCTGCGCGAGCAGGGGTCGGATACCGAGCGCCTGGCCACGCTGCTGGACCGGGAGTCCGGCCTGCTGGGCATCTCCGGCCTGTCCAGCGACATGCGCCGCCTGCACCAGGCGGCCGACGGCGATACGGAACACGCTGCCGACGCGCGCCTGGCCATCCGCATGTTCTGCATCGCCGTGGCCAAGCAGCTGGCGGCGATGATGACGGTGCTGGGCGGCGCCGACCTCATCGTCTTCAGCGGCGGCATCGGCGAGCATGATGCGGCCGTGCGCGCCGCCGTCTGCGAGCGCCTGGCCTGGTTCGGCATCCAGCTCGACGATGCGCGCAACCGCGCCGAGGCGGGCGGCATCGACCGATCGATCAGCAGCCCGGCATCGCGCTGTGCCGTGCAGGTGGTGGGCTCACGCGAGGACGAGCAGATCGCCCGCCATGTGCAGCGCCTGATGGCGTGATCACTCCAGCTTCGCGCCGGACTGCTTCACCAGCCGCTCCCACACCGGCAGGTCGCGCTTGTAGACCGCTGCAAAGGCCTCGGGCGTGCCGGCCGATACCGTGAAGCCCATGCCGGCGATGCGCTCGACCAGCTCCGGCGCTTCGAAGATGCCTTGCACCTCGCGCGCCAAGCGGTCGACGATGTCCTTGGGGGTCTTGGCAGGCACCGCCATGCCGACGAAACCGACGATCTGGTAGACCTCGTCCTTCAGGCCCTGCTCCATCAGCGTGGGTGCGTTGGGCAGGATGGCCATGCGCTTGGCCCCGGTCACGCCGATCAGCTTGAGCTTGCCGGCGTCGATGTGCGGCTTGGCATTCAGCGCACTGGCGTAGGCCAGCTGGATCTGCCCGCCCAGCAGGTCCTGGATCATCGCCGCTTCGCCCTTGTACGGCACATGCGACATGTCGGCGTTCTGCGACTGGCTCATGTGCGCGCCGGCCATGTGCGCATACGAGCCGTTTCCCCAGGAGCCGTAGGACAGCTTGCTCTTGTTGGCGGCGATGTACTTCATCAACTCCGGGCCGGTGCCGGCCGGCACGCTGGGGTGCACTACCAGCGTCACCGGCGACACCGCCAAGTGCGAGACCAGCGCCAGGTCGCGCTGCGGGTTGTAGGGCAGCTTTTCGTAGAGGAACTGGTTGGTCAGCATCGAGGTGCTCAGCGACACCAGCACGGTGTAGCCATCGGGCGCGGCCTTGGCCACCGCGTCGGTGCCGACGATGCCGCCGGCGCCCGCCTTGTTGTCGACGATCACCGTCTGGCCCACGCGTGTCGCGAGCTTCTCGCCGATCACCCGGGCCATGAAATCCGTGGCGCCACCGGGCGGGTAGGGCACGACGATGCGGATCGGCTTGGCCGGGTAGCTCTGTGCCCGCGCTGCGGGCAGCAGCAGCGCGCCGGCCGCAGCGGCGCCCAGCGCCAGGCAGTGGCGGCGGCCGGTCATGGAGGTGGCCTGCAAGGGCATGTTTGTCTCCTGGAACGGAATGCGATGGCCATTCTCGCGCCGGCTTGGTTAAGCTCGTGTCCAGATCAACCCGCCACCTCGGCAGCAGGCCATCGTGATGAAGACTTCCGCACCGCTCGTGGGCATCGGTGCCATCGTGCTGCGCCAGGGTCGGGTGCTGCTGGGTCAGCGGCGCGGCGCCCACGGCGCCGGCACCTGGGCGCTGCCCGGTGGGCATCTGGAGTACGGCGAAACCGTCGAACAATGCGCCCGGCGTGAGGTGGCCGAGGAGACCGGCCTAGCGCTCGATCACATCGTCCACGGTCCCTACACCAGCGATGTCTTCGAAGCCGTCGGCAAGCACTACGTGACCCTGTTCGTGCTGGCCGCTTGCGCTGACGGCGAGCCGGCGCTGAGGGAGCCGGACAAGTGCAGCCGCTGGGACTGGTTCCGCTGGTCCGAGCTGCCCACGCCGCTGTTCGCGCCGCTCGAGACCTTGCGCCAAACCGGCTTCGTGCCCGAGAACCTGGCGTGAGCGACAGGCCCGGCGCTGGTGCTCTGGCATCATCGCCCACTGGCTTCATGACCCCTCTCGATGGCGCGCACCAAGCTGTCTGCAACCCCACCGCAACCCCCTGCCCAGGCCGGTATGCCGCGGCCCAACCGCGTGCAGATGGCCGACCTCGCCCGCATCGCCGGCGTGTCGGTGGCCACGGTCTCGCGGGCTTTGAACGACAGCCCGCTGATCAATGCCGACACCCGCGAGCGCATCCACACGCTGGCGCGGGCAATGAACTACAGCATCAACGTTGGCGCGCAAAACCTGCGGCTGAAGCAGAACCGCACCGTCGCGGTGATCGTGCCCTACGACCCGCAGACGCGGCAGCATCTGTCCGATCCGTTTTTCCTCAGCCTGATCGGCAGCCTGGCCGATGCGCTGACCGAGCGTGGCCACGACATGCTGCTGACGCGCATCGATGCCGACCGGCTGGACCTGGCGGCGCAGGTCTATCACACCGGCCGGGCGATGGGCATCGTGCTGGTCGGCCAATGGCACCACCATGACCAGTTGAACGCCATGGCCGACAGCGGCCTGCCGCTGGTGGTGTGGGGCGCCAAGCTGCCGCGGCAGCGCTATGCCACCGTGGGCGGCGACAACCTCACTGGCGGCCGCCTGGCCACTGCGCACTTGCTGGCCCAGGGCGCGCGGCGCGTGGTGTTCTTCGGCGACACCGAGCTGCCGGAGATCGGCCTGCGCTGCCAGGGCTGGCGTGCGGCGCATGCGGCGGCCGGTCTGGTGCCCGATGAAGCCTTGTGCCGGCCGGTGCCCTTTGTCGGCGAAGCGATCCAGCAGGCGGTGGAACAGATGCTGCACGAAGGCCTGGCCTTCGACGCGATCTTCGCCGCCAGCGACCTGATGGCGATGACGGTGATCGGCACGCTGCGGCGGCTGGGCCGCTCGGTGCCGGAGGACGTGCTGTTGGTGAGTTATGACGACATCGCGCTGGCCGCCCACTTCCACCCGACGCTGTCGACAGTGAGCCAGCCGATCGAGCAGGCCGGCGTGCTGCTGGTCGAATCGCTGTTCGCGCAGCTGGCCGGCGACAAGGTCGGGCCGAAGGTGATGCCCACCGAACTGGTGGTTCGGCAGAGCAGCCAGCGGCCCGCATCAGGTCACAGCTCGTAGCTCAAGGTCAGCTTGGCGGTGCGGCCATTGATGGAGCGCGCCACGCTGCGGCCGTCGTTGGACTCGGTGTAGCCGACCTTGTTGGCGAGGTTGTTGATGCCCAGGGCCACCGTGGCCTTGTTGCTGATGTTGTAGGCGGAAAAGGTGTTGAGCACCGTGTAGCCCGGCAGTTCGACCGCAAGGGGGCCGGCGGGCGTCTTGTCCCGCGACTTCGTGGTGCCAATCACGCTCAGGCCGGCTGTGAAATCGCCGACTGAATAGCTTGGGCTCAGCTGGTACACCGCCTTGGCCACACGACCCGGCGTCTTGCCGACGATGGCGGGGTCGCTGGATGCGGTGATCTTGGCGTTGGTCAGTGTCAAGCCGCCGTTCAGGCGCAAGTCGCCCAGCTTCCAGGAGGCTTCCAGTTCCACGCCCTTGGCATCGTATTTCGATGCGGTGACCTTGATCGGCGTGGTCGTCGCATCGACATTGGACTCGGAAGTCCTGGCGTCAAACAGCGTGATGAACCCCTGCAGATCCCCCATGCGCGCCTTCAGGCCCAACTCGGCTTGCTTGACCGTGTTGATCGGGATGATCGAGGATTTGCCGTTGACGACGTTGGGGTCGCTGAAGTAGGTGATGCGGTCGCCGTTGAACGCCACGCCATCGCTGTAGCGGGCGAACACGGCGGTGTCCTTGTTGAGGCGGAAATTGGCACCCAGCGAGTACGAGGTGTGCGATACCGAATAGTCGATGACGCGGGGACTGGCCAGGTTGTAAGCCACGCCAGCCACGCCACCATCTTCGGCCGTCCGGCTGTAGCGGCCGGTGGCGCGCTGCTTGTCGCGGCGCACCGAGCCTTCCACGGTCAATCCGCCGATGTCGAACTGCAGCAAGGCATAGGGTGCGGTGCTGCTGTAGGTGGCAGCTATGGTGTTCTGGCAGCAGCCGCCGAAGCCCGCGGAGCCATTGACCACACCGGGCACGTTCAGCAGCGCTGGCTTGTTGTCGATGGCTTGCACCGAGTACTGGTTGAAGCTCCAGGTCATGTCGACGTCCTGCGTCGAGTTGTAGAAGCCCGCGGTAGCCTGCAGCGAGCTGCCTTCGCCGAGCTTGAAGGTCTTGGCCACACGCAGGTCGTTGGCAGCCAGGCTGAGGTCGTTCAGCGTGGTGTTGAAGACCTGCACCGTCAGCACGTTGCCGGCATACGCGCTGCCGGCATTGGGCCCGGTCTGGAACACCGTGCCGGCCGGCGCGGCGTGCACGTCGTCGGATGGGAACAGGCCGATGAAGTGGCCGGTGTTGCGCGCGCTGCGGAACTTCTCCTGCAGCGTGAAGCCGGCACCCAGGTCGAACTCGGCTTCCACGCCCACGGCATCGGATTTGGCGTGCAGACCCTTGTTGACGTTGGACGCGATGTGGCCGTTGCTGTTGGTCAGCGTGACATCGGGTGTCCAGTACGGCGATTGCAGGCTGGCATAACGCGAATCGAAACCGGCAATCTCGTGCACCTTGCCGCCGGCAAAGCTCACCGGCGTGGGCAGCAGCGTCGGTGCGTGGTCGTCCAGGTGCTTGAACGACAAGCGCACGTAGCCTGCGTCCAGCTGCTGCGTGATGTTGCCGCGGATCTGCATGCCCTGCTCGATGCGCACGCCGCCATTGCGCGCGCCTTCACCCTCGCGGTAGTGGCCGCCCAGGTAGAAGCGCGTCTTCTCGCCGAGCCGGCCGCCGTAGCCAAACTCGTAGCGCGTCTGGTCGTAGCCGCCCAGGCCCTTGGTGATGGAGGCGATGCCGCCTTGGTCCTGGCCGGTCTTGCTGATGAAGTTGATGATGCCGCCCGGCGCGCCGGTGGCCAGCGTCGAGGCCGAGCCGCCGCGCACCACTTCCAGCCGGTCGACGACGTTGTCGGCGCGGATCCAGGTGTCGGGCGTGGCGAAGTTGAAGTCGCCGATCTGCAGCACCGGCAGGCCGTCTTCCTGGAACTGCACGTAGCGCGAGCCGCCGGCCGAAATCGGCAGGCCGCGGATCGTGACGTTGGCATTGCTCTCGCCGCCGGACGACTCCGAGCGGATGCCGGGGATGGAGCGCAGCACCTCGGCCGCGCTGGCCGCTCCGGTTTGCTGCAATTGTTCGGCACCCAGCGTCGAGATCGAGACACTGGCCGCGAGCTTGGACGTGCGGCGCGCAGTGCCGGTCACCACCACTTGTTCGAGGTTGAGGCCGGTTTCGGCCTTGGGTGCAGCGTCGGCCCTGGGCGCAGCTTCGGCTTGAGGCGCGGCCTCCCGGCGTGCTTCCTTGGGTGTCGCCGCGGCGGGCTCGGCCGGCGCAGCCACCTGGGCCCATGCCGGGCCCAGCGACAGCAGGCACAGCGAGGCGGCCAGCGCGACCGGGTGCAGGGTGGGGGTGATCCGATTCATGAGGGTCTCCAGTATGGGTGTTGGGGTGTCGGGCGGGGGGAATGGCTCAGTTGACTGGCACACTTGCAATCGATTGCATCAACCGGCAAAAAAAGGGTGCCCGGCAGTGGCTGATTGCTGCAACGCATGCGATTGCGTGCCCTGCGCATCGCTCAAGCGGATGTCGCACTGCTGGCTGTGCAGATTCACCCGCAACAGCGCCTCGTGAGCGCCGTGCTGCCAGTGCAGCGCGAGTTCGTCGTCGCTGCTGGGCATGAGCGTGAACTGCCCGGCAAACGCCGGGTGCTGGTTGCGCAGACGGATCAGGCGCAGCAGGTCCTGCACGACCGGCCGCTGCAGATCGGTATCGATCTCGGCGCGGCTGTAGTGGTGGCGGTTGATGTCGCGGCCGACACCGCTGCGGGCCAGCAGGTCCATGTCGTTGTGGCCGGCCAGCAGGCCGACGTAGTAGACCTGCGGCACGCCGGGCAGAAAGAACTGGATCGCGCGCGCGATGAGGTAGGCCAGGTCGTTGCGGCCCAGCGCGTCGTAGTACGTGCAATTCACCTGGTAGAGGTCCAGGTTCGATGCGGCCGCGCCAGTGGCCTGGCGGCTTTGGCCGCCGCTGAAGCGGTGGATGCCCTCGACCAGCCGGTCCAGCGCCAGTGGTGGCACCAGTCCCGGGTGGGCCTCGCGGTCGGCCGAGTCCGCCCCGATGTCGATGACGCCGATGCCGTCATGCGTGTCCAGCACCGTCAGTGCGTTGTGCGGGCGGATGCCGATCCACTGCTTCAGCGGCTTGGCATCGCCGAAGTACAGCGCATGCAGCGCCAGCGGCGGTAGCGCGAAGTCGTAGACCCAGTCGACACGCCGTGCGATCTCGATCTGTCGGCGGTGGTGGGCATGGATCTCGACCAGCACCTCGATGCCCAGCGCGCGCGCCTGCGCGGCGAAGCGGTCGATGAAGGCAAAGGTCTCGGGCGTCATGAAGCAGCTGCTGCCTGCCGTCTTGATGGCATAGCCCACAGCATCGAGCCGGATCATGCGGATGCTGGCGCCGGCCAGCGCCTGCAGGATGCTGCCGAGGTAGGCCTGGCCCTGCCGGTGATTCACATCGATGTCCACCTGCTGCGCGGTGAAGGTGGTCCACAGCAACCGGCGTTCGCCGCTGGCCAGCGTGGCTGCCGTGAAGGGCAGTCCGGGCCGCGGCCGGTACAGGGCCAGCAGATCGGCCTCGCTGGCGCCTTGCGGGAATACCGCTTCCATCGTCAGGAACAAGCCGTCGTAAGGCGACGCCGCACCGTGCCGCGCATAGTCCAGGAACTGCGCTGATTCGGAGGACATGTGGTTGACGATCACATCGGCCATCACGTCGACCGCGGTGCTCAGGCGCCGGATGCCGGACCAGTCTCCTAGGCGATCATCGACGCGTGTGTGGTCTATCGGATCGAAGCCGGCATCGGCACCGTCGATCGGAAAGTAGAACGGCAGCAGGTGCACGCCGCCGAACACATCGGCCAGCGGCGCGCCGGGGCCGGCCAGCAGTGCGTGCAGTTCGGCAAGGCCACCGCCGCCGAGGCGGTCGACATAGGTGATCAGTTGAACCTGGTTCTTCATTTTGGAGGGGTCTTCACGAAACACACGGCCACGGCCGCGCAGATCAGCAGGGTGCCGGCCAGGCGGATCACGTTGCCCGGTTGGCCGCCCAGCAGTGGGTGGTAGATCAGCGGCAGCGTCAGCATCTGGATGATCATCGGCAGCACGATGAACATGTTGAAGATGCCCATGTAGACGCCGGCGCGTTCGGGCGGAATGCTGCCGGCCAGCAGCACGTAGGGGTTGCCCATCATGCTGGCCCAGGCCAGGCCGATACCGAGCATCGGCACGAACAGCCAGGCCTTGTGCTGCAGCGCTGGAATGAACCACATGCCGACGCCCGCAGCCGTCAGGCAGAACGCATGCACGCGCTGCGCGCCGAGCCGGCGCGTGAACGGCAGCATCGCAAACGCGGCGCCAAAGGCCACGAAGTTGTAGAAGCCGCCGAGCTGGCCGTTCAGCAGGCTGGCTTCGCGAAAGCCCGGCGATGTGGCATCCGCGGTGCCGAACATCGACTGCGCCAGCGCCGGCACGATGTAGATCCAGTAGCACATCATCCCGTACCACTGGAACAGCTTCATCCACCACAGGCGGCGCATCGTCGGCGGCATCTCCTTCACCGCCAGCCAGATGTCGCCCAGCGTCGCGGCCCAGCCGGGCGGCCTGGCGCGGATGGCCGCCATTTCGTCTGAAGTGAGCGGCAATTCGGGTGTGCTGCGCACGCTCCAGTAGACCGTGCTGATCGACAGCACCGCGCCGACGATGAAGGCCGCCAGCGTGACCTGCGGGATGTGGTTGTCGCCGATCGCGTCCTTGTTCATGCCCAGCAGCAACAGCAGCGTCGGCGCCAGGTAGGCCAGCGTCTGTGCCAAGCCGGTGAAGGCGCTTTGCATCAGGAAGCCCGTGGCATGCTGCGAACGGTCGAGCCGGTCGCTGACGAAGGCCCGGTAGGGCTCCATCGTCACGTTGTTGGCGGCGTCCAGGATCCACAGCAGGCCGGCGGCGAACCACAGCGTGGGGCTGAAGGGCATCAGCAGCAGGCCCAGACTGCACAGCAGCGCGCCGATCATGAAGTAGGGCGTGCGCCGGCCCCAGCGCGTGACGGTGCGGTCGCTCATCGCGCCGATCACCGGCTGCACCAGCAGCCCGGTCACCGGCCCGGCCAGCCACAGCAACGGCAGGCTGGCTTCGTCCGCGCCCAGGTATTGGTAGATCGGGCTCATGTTGCTTTGCTGCAGCCCGAAACTGAACTGGATGCCGAAGAAGCCGACGTTCATGTTGACGACCTGCCAGAAGGACAGCGGAGGTTTGCGCAGGGCGGTCATGAAGGTGGTGGACAGGAGGGAGCCGATGGCGTGGGGAGACCCGCGAAGCCGCGGCGCAGGCTGTAATGTCGATGTCTTGCAATCGATTGCAAATCCGGGTGAACCCGAGGGCCAGAGCGAGCTGGGGTCAGTCGTTCGCGGCCTGCAGCAGCCAGTCGGTGAAGGCCGTCACGCGCTGTGTATCGCGCCGCGCGCGCACCGCCATCGAATAGCTGCCGGTGGCCACCCGGGCCGTCTCCAGCGCCAGCAGCATGCCGCTGTCGAGCAGGCTGCCGATGAACAGCAGCGGGGCCACCATCACGCCCAGGCCTTCGCTGGTGGCCTGGATCGCGAGCACGGTGTTGTCGAACTCCTGGGTTGGCAAGTACGCGGCCTCGTCGAGGCCGTGATCGGTGCTCCACGACGACCAGAGGTCGGGCCGCGAGCGGGCACCGATGCGCGGCAGGCGGGCCAGTGCGCGCGGGCTCAGGCCCACCTTGCCCTTGACCAGCCTGGGGCTGGCGACCAGCACCGACACCTCGTGCAGGAAGACCTGCGAGTCCAGCCCGCGCAGGTCGGCCGGGTCGCGGCGGATGAAGACATCCACTGGCCGGGACGCATCGATCGGCCCATCGGATGTCTCCACCTGCACTTGCAGCCCGGGGTGCTGTTCGGCGAAGCGGCTCAGCCGCGGGATCAGCCAATGCATCGCCAGCGTGACGCCGGCGCCGACGCGGATCACGGCCTTGCGGCCGCCGCTGCGCATCAGCTCGGCCTCCGACTGGATGGCCGCCATCTTCGGCGCGATGCGCTGGTGCAACTGCCGGCCCTTGCGGGTGAGCGTCACGGCCTGCGGGCCACGCTCGAACAACGGCAAAGCCAGGTAGTCCTCGAGCGCCCGGATCTGCCGGCTGACGGCGCCGGGCGTGACGTTGAGTGCCTGCGCAGCCAGCGTGAAACTGCCGCAGCGCGCGGCCTCGCAGAAGACGAACAAGGCGTTCAGGGGCGGTCGTGCGGCCATCGCGGGAGCTTGAGTTTTTCTCAAGGCATGGTGCCAGAAAACTCGCTTGAGCCGGGCCTGGCCCGGCACGCACACTGGCCGCCGTTGTCCCTTGCCTTTGCCCGTGACCCCTTCCCGCTGCCTGCTTCCCGCCCTCTCGCTGACGCTGTTGATCTCCTGGGGCAGCCTGTACTACGCCTTCGCGATGCTGGCCGGCCCGCTGCAGGCCGAACTGCAGTGGAGCCCCACGCAGGCCATGGGGGCCTATTCGCTGGCCCTGGTGCTGTGGGGGCTCAGCAGCGCGCCGGTCGGGCGGCTGATCGATCGCCACGGCGGCCGCCTGGTCATGTCCGCCGGCTCGCTGCTGTGCGGCCTGCTGCTGCTGGTGCTGGCCTTCACCGACAGCCTCTGGCTGTTCTATGGCGTCTGGGCCGGGCTCGGCGCGGGCATGGCGCTGACTTTGTACGAACCGGCCTTCGCGATGATGGTCGAGGCCTATCCCGGCGCGCACCGGCGACCGATCGGCCTGCTGACCTTGGCCGGCGGGCTGGCCAGCACGGTGTTCTGGCCGCTGACGCACGTGCTGGTCGAAGGGCTCGGCTGGCGGGGCACGGTGCTGGTCTATGCATCAGTGCATCTGTTCGTCTGCGCGCCGCTGCACTGGCTGCTGCTGCCGGCGGCGCGGCAGGGCAGGTGGCAGGCTGTCGCTGCACGCGAATCCGCGACGGCCGTGCCGGCGCCGTCCAGGGCGACCCAGGCGATGCAGCATCCCGCTTTCTGGCCGCTGGCACTGTCCTTCGCCGCCTTCGGTTTTGCGACCTCCACGATGGCCACGCACGTGATTCCGATGCTCGAAGCGATGGGCCGCACGCCGGCGTCTGCGCTGGCGATTGCCGCGCTGATCGGGCCGATGCAGGTGGCAGGGCGCCTGGCCGATCTGCTGCTGGCGGGCCGCCTGCGTCCGCTGGCCATGGGCGCGGCGGCGGTGGCGCTGATGCCGGTGGCACTGCTGGCCTTGTGGGCCACCGCCGCGGCACCGGGGCTCTTCTATGCGTTCGCCGCCACCTACGGCGCAGGCCTGGGGCTGCTGACCATCGTGCGGGCCACCACGCCCGTCGAATTGTTCGGCACGGCGGGCTATGCCACGGTCAGCGGCCACTTGAGCGGCCCCTCCGTGCTGGCGCGGGCCGCCGGCCCCCTGGCCGGGGCCTGGGTGCTGGCGCAGTATCAGCACTACGTCGCGGTGCTGCTGCTGGTGCTGGCCTGCGTCAGCGCCGGTGCAGCCAGTTACTGGCTGGCGCTGTGGCGGCGGCGAAAATGAGGGCGATGCGTGAACCCACTTCTGCACTGCCGCAGCGCCCCTGGCTGGTCTGTACGGCGCTGGCCGCCGCTGCCGTGGCGGGTTGCGCCTCCGCGCCGCCCACGGCACCTCGACCGGCCCCCCCTGCAACGGTCGGCAGCGCGCCGGCGACAGCCGGTCCCGACGAGGTCGCGCTGCGTGAGGGTTTCGCGCGCTGGGTCACGCGCCTGCGCCCCGGCCTGCAGGCGGCAGGCATTCACGAGGCAACGCTGCGTGCCGCGTTTGACGAGGTCCAGTACTTGCCGCGTGTCGTCGAACTCGATCGTGCACAGCCCGAGTTCACCCGCGCCGTCTGGGACTACCTCGACAGCGCGGTGACGCCCCAGCGCATCGCGCTCGGTCAGGACAAGCTGTTGCAGTTTCGCGGCGAAGCCGAGGCGGCGGCCGCGCGCTACGGCGTTCCGCCCGACATCGTGGTGGCCATCTGGGGCATCGAGAGCAATTACGGCAGCCACTATGGCAACACGCCCACCATCGACGCGCTGGCGACGCTGGGCTTCGAGGGGCGGCGCGAGGACTGGGCGCGCAGCCAGTTGCTCGCGGCCCTGAAGATCCTGCAAAGCGGCGACATTGCCCGCGCCAACATGCTCGGCTCCTGGGCCGGCGCGATGGGCCAGACCCAGTTCATGCCGTCGGCCTTTCTGGCCTATGCCGTCGATGGTGATGGCGATGGCCGGCGCGACATCTGGGGCAGCATGGCCGATGTCATGTGCTCGACGGCGAACTTCCTGGCGCGCGCGGGATGGCAGACGGGCCAGCCCTGGGGCGTCGAGGTCAAGCTGCCGCAGGCCTTCGACCCTGGCCGCGCCGACACCGAATTGCGTCAGCCCGCCGCGCAATGGGCCGCGGAAGGCGTGACAACCCTCGACGGTGCGCCGCTGCCGGCGTTTGCCGACGGCGCGATCCTGCTGCCGGCGGGTGCCCGCGGACCGGCCTTCCTGGTCGGCCCGAACTTTCGCGCCATCCTGCGCTACAACAACTCGACCAGCTACGCGCTCGCGGTCGGCCTGCTGGCCCAAGGCCTCGGCGGTGGCGCCGGCGTGCATGCGGCCTGGCCACGCGAGCTGACGGCGCTCACGCGCAGCCAGATGATGGCGCTGCAGACGGCCTTGAACCAGCGTGGCTTTGCCAGCGGCGCGCCCGACGGCATGATGGGGCCCGCCACGCGTGATGGCTTGCGCCGCTACCAGCGCAGTGTCGGCCTGCCGGCGGACGGCTACCCCACGCTGGACTTGCTGCAGCGCGTGCAGGCGCAGTAGCTGCCCGCTGGATCCGCGGGTGACGCAAGCCCGCCAACCCGGACTCAGCCCACAGCCCGGACGCTCCCGGCCGCCTTCGCCGAGCGCACCGCGAGCAGCAGGATGACGCCGGACAGCAGGTACAGCGCCATCACCAGGTACATGCTGTAGACAGGACTGCCGGTGCGTGCCGTGATCGCACCGGTGACGGCCGGGCTCGCCGCAGCACCCAGGTTGCCGAGGCTGCTGATCAGCGCAATGCCGGCGGCGGCGCCGACCTTCGACAGGTACTCGGTGGTGATCGTGAAGAACAGCGGCGTGGCCGCGGCGATGCCGATCACCGCGAGCGACAGCGCTGCCAGCGAGGCACCCAGGTTGCCTTGTGTCAGCGTGGTCAGCCCCAAGCCGGCGGCGGCGAGGGCCACGCTGGCCGCGAAGTGCCAGCGGCGCTCGTTGTGCTTGTCGGAGTGGCGGCCGATCAGGATCATGCCGAACACGCCGATCAGGCTCGGCAGCGCCGCGTACAGGCCGATCTGCATCAGGTCGGCGACACCCCAGCTCTTGATGAGCGTGGGCACCCAGAAGACCATCGTGTAGGTCGCGCCGAGCAGCAGGAAGTAGACCAGCGCCAGCACATACACCTTGCCGTCGCGCAGCATCTGGCCGAGGCTGGCATGCGATGCGGAAGCGACATGCTTCGGGTCATTGTCGAGATTGCTTTGCAGCAGCTTCTTTTCGGCCACGCTCAGCCAGCGGGCGTCTTCGGGCTTGTCCTGCAGGTAGAAGAAGGCGACGATGCCAAGCACCGAGGCAGGCAGGCCCTGCACCAGGAACAGCCACTGCCAGCCGGCCAGGCCCTGGGCGCCATCCAGGTACTTCATGATGCCGCCGCACAGCGGGCCCGCGATGACGCCGGCCACGGTGGCGGCCGCCATGAAGATCGCGATCATCTGACCGCGGCGCGCCGACGGATACCAGAACGTGAGGTACAGGATGATGCCGGGGAAGAAGCCGGCCTCGAACACGCCGAGCAGGAAGCGCAGCACGTAGAACTGCGTCGGCGTCTGCACGAACATCATCGCCGCGGCGACGAGGCCCCAGCAGACCATGATGCGCAGCAGCGTCTTGCGCGCACCGATCTTCTCGAGCATCAGGTTGCTCGGCACTTCGAACAGGAAGTAGCCGATGAAGAAGATGCCGGCGCCCAGGCCATACACCGCGTCGCTGAAGCTCAGCACCTGCTTCATCTGCAGTTGCGCGTAGCCGATGTTGATGCGGTCGAGGTAGGCGACCATGTAGCAGATGACGAGCAGCGGAATGATGCGCCAGCTCACCTTGGCATACAGCGCGTCGACCGCGCTGGCCTTCGGAAGCGCAGGTTGCGTGCCTGGTGCACGCGCCACGTGGGTGTTCATCGATGTCTCCGGTGGTGATGTCGATGAACGTGAAGGGTGTCATCAACTGCGTGAGACTTTATCGACGAGCCCGTACGCGCGGGTTCGGAAACGGAGGTTCAGCCTGAAGCGCATGCCTGCGGGCAGACACGCCCGGCGCAGGGCAGGGTGGGGCGTCGCCCGAGCCGAAATCAAGGTCTTTGGCGGTGCGGGTGTTCGGATACGAAAACGCGCTGCGGCCCTATCTCGGCGACGGCGTGCACAGCACCAGCTGGCACTGCCGCTCGAGTTCCGCCGCCCACGTGTGCGCTGCCGTGTCGTCGTCGGCATGGACGAGCAACAGATAGCGCCGGACGCCGAACGCCGACAGGCACAGCGTCTGCACCGCGCATGCCGAGGGCGGCTGCGGCAGATCGGCGCAGGCGTTCAGCGCCTTGGCCCAGGCGCCGACGATCTCGTCGTAGACACGCCGGTGGTGTTTGGGCTCGGCGATCTGGTGTTCGAGGGCGAGCATCCGGGCGTCGTAGTACTGCAACTCCGGCGCGCCGATGCCGTGCGTGAGCCGCAGCAGGTGGTGCAGGCGTTCCTGCCACGGCGCATCGCTGGCCTGCACGACCTGCTTGTCGATGGCGGCGAGCAGTGCGTCCATGCCCTGGCGCACATAGCCGGACAACAGCGCCTGCTTGCTCGGAAAGTACTCGTACAGCGTGCCGACCGAGATGCCCGTCTCCAGCGCCACGGCGCGCGTGGTGAGCCGTTCCCAGCCTTGCGCTTGCCAGATGCGGACAAAGGCGTCGTAGATCGCCTGCACCGTGAAGCGGGCGCGCGCCTGCGAAGGGCGCTTCAGCGGCTTGGCGCGCGGTGCGCTCACCGGTGCATGAGCGGCTTGGCGCATGGCGAACCCACGGCGAGGCTGGGCTTGCTGCCGCCACGCCACGGACCGTTGACGATGAAGCGAAACACCCGCATGCAGGACACGATGATCACCACCCGGCGGTGCTATCGAACGAGGGCATTGAACCACAGCCCCCAGGGCGTGGGCCTGGGGCAGCACTAGCGACGATCGAGCAGAAATCCCGCGAAGAACGCGGCGAGTTCGTCGTGCGCGTCCAGCGGAAGCACGTTCGCGACGTACTGATCGGGACGAACGACAACCATCGCGCCCTTTGCGCGGTCGATGCCCCGCAGGACAAAGATGTCCGGACCGTTCTTGAGGTCTGGGCAGAAGACCTTTTCGTAGTCGACGAGCCCGAAGCGCCCGGTGCGCGGCAACAGCATCGATGGGAGCTGTTCGACCTGGAGGTCGCGGTGTCCCTGCTGGAACACAGCGCGCAGGTCGATCACACTGTCGATCTCGGCGCACTCCGGCGCGGAGCGCAGGGTCGGCGATTTCGGCGCAGAGCGCCGGATCGGCGATTTCGGCGAGTCAGCCAGGAAGTCCGCGAGCGCCCGCAGCCGTTCGCCGCTGGCGTCGGCAAAAGCGTAGATCCGCCACGCGGCGTCGGCTCGGGCGGCATGACCAAGCTGCATTGGCTTGGCGTCGGCCAGGCGCACGACGGGCGCTGAGTGGAACCGCATGCCGATCGTGAAGCCGCGTGCGAGGTCCTGGTGGATCGGCTGGGCAGTCAGGAGCGTGGCAGATGGGTAGCGGGTTGCGACGCCGGCCGTGTAGCGCCCCGACTTGACGAAGTACGCCTGAAGCTCTGCGGGGTCCACGCCGCCGAGTTCAGGATGAGCCGGATCCTTCGGCGGCGACGCCATGATCTTCGACCACTGCTTGTCGAAGTCGATGAGACCTTGGGCAATGGCGTGGCGCTCCTGCGAATAGGTGCGCAGCAACTCCGGCCCGGCACGTTGCTCAAGCACGGAAACCAGTTTCCATCCGATATTGAATGCGTCCTGCATCGATACATTCATGCCTTGACCGGCCTTTGCGCTGTGCGTGTGACAGGCGTCGCCGGCGATGAACACACGCGGCAGCCGCGAGCCCGCTTGCTCCGGCGGCACATCGTCGAAGCGATCGGTGACACGCTGGCCGACTTCGTAGACCGAGAACCACACCACGTCGCGCACATCGAGCGTGTAGGGGCGCAGCACACGTTGCGCGATCGCGATGACCTTGTCGACACTGTTCTGCTCACGCATCGCGGCGCGCTTGTTCGGGTCGACCTCGCCGAGGTCGACATACAGCCGCACCAGGTGGCCACCTTCGCGCGGAATGAGCAGGATGTTGCCCTCGTCCGCAGACTGGATGGCGGCCTTCAGGCGAATGTCCGGGAAGTCGGTGACCGCCAGCATGTCCATGACACCCCAGGCATGGTTGGCGAAGTCGCCTCGCGGCTCGGCACCGATGGCCCGCCGGACCAGGCTGCGGGCGCCGTCGCAGCCGACCACGTACTTGGCGCGCACTTCGGTCGTGGTATCGCTGCTGACCTTGCGCAGCGTGACGCGGACCGGGTGCTCGCCTTCGGCGTCGACCTGGAGTCCGACAAACTCCAGCCCGTAGTCGGGCTCAAGCCGGGTCGGCGACTTGCGCATGTACTCGAGCAGGTACTCCTGCATGCGAGCCTGGTTCACGATGACGTGCGGGAACTCCGACAAACCGTCCTCGGTGTCCTGGACCCGACCGGTGCGCACGATCCTGGAGCGATCTTCGGGCGAGGGGCGCCAGAACGCGGTTTCGTTGACCCAATAGGCTTCACGGACGAGCTTGGCGCTCAACCCAAAGGCCTCGAACATCTCCACCGTGCGGCACGCCACCCCGTCGGCCTGACCCAGCTGGAGAGGGCCATTGCGACGCTCGACGAGCCGGGTGCTGATACCCGGAAAGGTCGAGAGCTGTGCCGCCAGCAGCGTCCCGGCGGGGCCGCTACCGACGATGAGGACATCGACGGATTCCGGCAGTTGCGCCAGTCGGTTCTCGGCGCCAGGGGCGGCCGGGAGGATGTCCGGGTCGCCCGGGCTGTAGCCATTCAAGTGAAACTGCATGGTGTCTCCTCGGCGCTCACTGCGCCTGCGCTTCATGGCCGAGAAATGCGCCTTGCTCGACCAGAGTGCGCTGCAACTCACGGACATCGATGTCGTGCACCGAGCGTCCCTGGCGTGTGGCCAGGGCGGCCGCGGTGCCTGCGGCCTGGCCCATCACGAAGCAGGCGCCGGTGACACGCGCGGCAGACTGCCCGTCGTGCGTCATTGACGCACAGCGTCCCGCGACGAGCAGGTTGTCGACGCCGCCCGCGCTGGCGCGTCGCGGCAGCAGCATGCGGTACGGCAGCTGGTTGTAGCCGCGTGACTCGGGAATCGGCGGCCAGGCCCACTTCACATCGCCTGCCACATGCATCTCCAGCGGCCAGCCGTTGACGCCGATCGTGTCGTCGAAGTCCGCGCAGTTCAGCACGTCGTCGCCACTCAGCATCGCCTCGCCGACCAGCCGCCGCGTCTCGCGGATACCGAGCTGCGGCGCGATGTCCAGCGCATAGGCGGATTCGAAGCCGGGCACCTTGCTGCGCAGGAAGCGCAGGTAATCGACGATCTGGCGCCGGCCTTCGAGTTCGCCTTCGCTGAGGGAACGGGCATCGGTGCCGTCCGTCGCCGAGCCATCCAGATTCTTCAGCTGCGTCACGTTGACGCGCCACTCGTAAGCGTGGCGCTGCGGCCGCACGATGGCGCCACGCCGCGGGAACGAGAACTCGCCCGCCGCCTCGGCAGCGTCCATCAAGTTCGGAATCGTCTTCCACGCTTCGCCGGCCTGGGCTGCGTCGACGTTGCCGACGCGGAACATCAGCGTGGGATAAAGCATATGACCGTGCTCGTCGCCCTTCTCGGTCGGCACACCGGCCCAGTGCGCGAGGTCGGCATCGCCCGAGCAATCGATGAACTGCTTGGCCCGAACCGCCATCCGGCCGGACTTGGTCTCGAGCAGCAAGGTCTCGATGTGCCCGTCGGCTGCCTTGATCATGCCGGCAGCCAGCGCATGGAACAGCAGTTGCACGCCATCGGCGACGAGCAGCGCGTCCGCGGCGCACTTGAACGCCGACATGTCGTAGGCCTGTGCGCAGGTCTTGCCGAAGATCAGGTGCGGCTCGTTCAGTCCCTCGAGTTCACGCATGCGGTCGAGCAGGTCGTCTGCGACACCGTGCACCACCTGGCGGATCGTGCCGAACACATTGGCATGCAGGCCGCAGAAGTTGGTGACGCCTGCCGCGGTGCCCATGCCGCCGAGGAAGCCATAGCGCTCTGCGAGCAGCACGCGCGCACCGTTGCGAGCCGCTGCCGATGCCGCCGCGATGCCCGCAGGGCCGCCACCGAGCACGACGACGTCGAATTCGCCGTACAGCGGCACGTCGCGTGACGGCTCGGCAATCAGAAAGGAGTTGTTCATGAGGGTCCCCTCAATCCAGGGTGATGTTGTGCTTCTGGATGACCGGCTTCCAGCGCGCCAGGTCGGCCGCCAGCACGCTGCGGAACTCCGCCGGGCTGTTGGCCACCGGGTCCATGTAGGCCAGGCGCAGTTTCTCGCGGATGGCTGGTTCGGCCAGGATCTGCACCAGCTCGCTGTGCAGCCGCTTGGTGATCTCCGCCGGCGTCCTGGCCGGCACGACGAAGCCGATCCATGCGTCGGCCTGCACGTCGGCGACGCCCGACTCGGCCAGCGTCGGCAGGTCCGGCAGCGAGGCAGAGCGTTGTGCCGACGCGATGGCCAGGCCCTTCACCTTGCCCGCCTTCATCTGCGGCATCACTGTCGCCGCAGGCAGAAGCGCCATGTCCACTTCGCCTGAGATCACCGCCGTGACGGCGAATCCTGAGCCGCTGTAAGGCACGTGCACAAGGTCCGCATCGGCGCGCGAGGCCAGCGCTTCCATGCCCAGGTGCGACACGGTGCCGGCACCCATCGACGAGAAGCTGTATTTCTTCGGGTTCTTCTTGAGCAGGCCCAGCAGGTCGGCCAGGTTGGACGCCGCGATCTTGTTCGAGACGATCAGCACGGCCGGCTGGGTGGCCGCGATGGTCACCGGTTCGAGGTCTTTGGCCGGGTCGTAGGGCATCTTCTTGAACAACAGCGCATTCACGGCCAGCGGGCCGGCGATGCTGACGCCAATGGTCTGGCCGTCGGGCGCCGCCTTGGCGATCGCGTCGGTGCCCAGGTTGCCGGCCGCGCCTTGCTTGTTGTCGACCACCATCGGCTTGCCCAGGCGCGTGGCAAGGCGCTCGGAGACCAGCCGCGCCAGCAGGTCGGGCGTCGAGCCGGCCGCATAGGGCACGATGACGCGCACCGGCCCTTTGGGCCAGTCTTCGGCCCTGGCGCTTGAGGCGAGCAAGGGGATTGCGCAGCAGGCGATCCAGCGGAGGCAGTGGCGGCGGTGCATGAGGTGTCTCTTTCCGGTGGCGAGAGTTGAAGGGACGACGAGTCGGTGCGCGCCAGGTAAGAGTAGAGTCCGACCTTCATTAAGTCCATGCCATTGACTTCATAGTCTTCAACGGAATTCTGCATAGTGGATCTGCGCCTGCTGGCCGTCTTCGACGAGGTTTACAAGACCCGCAGCGTCACACGTGCGGGCGAAAATCTTGGGCTGGCGCAAACGTCTGTCAGCTTGGCGCTCGGCCGGCTGCGCCGGCAGTTCAATGACCCCCTGTTCGTGCGCACGGGGCACGGCATGGAGCCCACACCGCACGCTGCCGCACTGGTTCAACCGTTGCGCCAGGCGCTGGACCTGTTGCGCCAGGCCACGCGACAGCAGGTGGTGTTCGATCCGGCAACCTCGCAGCGGCGTTTCCGGATCAGCATGACGGACATCAGCCACTTGCAGTTCCTGCCGGGCCTGATGAACCGGATAAATGCGCTGGCGCCTTCGCTTCACATCGAGGTGCTGCGCATCACGCCCGACACGCCGAAGTTGATGGAGTCCGGCGAGTCGGATCTGGCCGTCGGTTACATGCCTGAACTCGAGGCAGGCTTCTATCAACAGAAGCTGTTCGAGCACGGCTTCGCCTGCGTGGTCCGCAAGTCCCATCCACGCGTCGACACGCGAATGACGGCGACGCTGTACAAGCGGGAGAAGCATGTCGCGATCACTGCCGCGGGTACCGGACACGAGCTGCTCGAGCAGGAGCTCATGCGCCTGGGTGTGCTGCGGCGCGTGGCGCTGTCGCTGCCGACACTGCCCGGTCTGGGCAACCTGCTTGCACACACCGACCTTGTCGCCACGGTGCCCGACCGCGTCGCGCAGATGCTCGTCCGCATCGCGTTGGTCAAGACGCTGCCGCCTCCGTTCGAGTTACCGATGTTCGCGATCAAGCAGCATTGGCACGAGCGCTTCCACCATGACCCGGCGAACCGATGGCTTCGTGGCGTGATCGCGGAACTGTTTCTCGAATAGTGCCTGCGAGGGACATCGTGCATTCCGATAGGCTCCTGCAACGCTCACTTCAAGCAGTTCTTTCATGCGCAACTCGCTGCGGTCGCTCAGAACCAAACGTTCTACCTCTGAAGTCAAATGCGGAGAAGGTCGGGCGCGGGTGCCGGAGCTGATGAAGGAGGGTCTCTCGTGCCCGGCCGCGACGAGCCCCTGTGCATTCCCGCGCGCCGCTTCCGACAAGGTGATGCTCCTGCTGGCCACGGCCGTCGGCGGTGCGTACGGGCAGGGCGCACCGGCCCGGGATCTGCAGACCGTCGTCGTCACCGCGCAGAAGCGCGAGCAGGCGGCGCAAAGCGTGCCGGTCAGCCTCAGCGCGATCGGCGGCAAGGACCTCGAAGCCGCCGGCATCGACAGCGCGGCGCGGCTCGACCAGGTGGCCGTCGGTCTGACGGTCGGCTCGGTCGGCCCGGGTTACCTAACGATCACGATGCGCGGCATCTCCGACCTCGACGGCGGCCTGCTGGGCACGCCGGCGACGGGCTTCTACATCGACGAGACCCCGCTGTCGGCCTTCGCCTTTCAGCTGCTGCAGCTGGCGTACTGGGATGCGCAGCGTGTGGAAGTGCTGCGCGGCCCGCAGGGCACGCTGTTCGGCGAGGGTTCCAGCGCTACCTCGTTTCCAATCTGACCCCCAACACCCGCGGTACACGACAAAGTACGCATGCCTGAACTCTGAGTGGGTGCGGTGACGCGCAGCCGCCAACGGGCGGCTGCGTCGAGAACTGGCGTCGCCCTCGCATGGCCAGTCGATGTGTGACGGCAGGTGCGATGGATGGGCCTTCAATCACCAGTACGGTTTGTGGCGCCACAGCCGGACAGGGATGAAAAGAATCGACGCCAACTCAGACGGCTGTGGGTGAATATCCAAACAAGCCTGCCGTCAGCCGGAACCTTGAGCGGTTATGCTCCAGGGGCCTTCACGTCACACCTTTGCACGTCATGCAGGATCGAGTCGCGGCCTGCAGTTGCGGACGACTCCGAGCGCACGGCCTTCCGCGCGTGCACAAGAACATTCACGACAGGAGACAGCGATGAAACGCCTGCTTGCCTTTGGCATGGGACTGCTGTTGGCGTGGGCCCTCGCGGCTTGCGCCGGCCCGACGGCGGGTCCGGGATGGCTTGTCTTGATCGATGGCGACAAGGGGCTCGAGAACTGGAACCGCGTTGGCGACGCCAACTGGCGCGCCGAAGGCGGCGCCATCATGGCCGACCAGGGCAAGGGCGGATTCCTTGTCTCGAAGAATGCCTACAAGGACTTCGTGCTGTATGCGGAGTTCTGGTCCGCAACCGACACCAACAGCGGCATCTTCTTCCGTGCGTCTGACCCCAACAGGATCTCCGCGGACAATTCCTACGAGGCCAACATCTGGGACATCCGGCCTGACCCGAAGTACGGCACCGGCGGCATCGTCGACTTTGCCGCCGTGCCGGTACCGCCGATCTACAAGGCGGGCGGTCAATGGAATACCTATGAGATCGAGGCCAGGGGCGCCGACGTGACGGTGAAATTCAACGGCACGGTCACGGTCAGGATGCAGAACGGCAAGTACCCGAGCGGCCCGTTCGCGCTGCAGTTCGGCGCTGGTCTTCAGGGCGCGAACGGTGGCCCGATCAAGTGGCGCAAAGTGCAGATCAAGCCCCTGTAGCGCATGCGGCGGCAACGCAAGATCACCGACCGCCGCCAACATCGGACTCAACCCGCCGGCTCGGTTGCCGGCGCACCGCGCCGCAGCGCCACCAGGTCCAGCAGTTCGATCTCGCCATAGTGCAGCCGCATCAGGCCCTGCCGCTCCAACTCGCGCAGCGCCTTGTTGACGCCGGTGCGCGTGGTGCCCAGCATGCGGGCGAGCTGGTCCTGTGACAGGCGGATGCGGTGGCGCGGCGCGTTGCTGCGATTGCCCCAGCCGTGAGCGACCAGCCAGAGGCGGCGCGCCACGCGCTCGGTCAGGGGGCGGCGCATCTCCACGTCCATCACGCGATAGGCGATGCGCAGTTTGCCGGCCGCCAGCCGCGCAATGTCCCGCCAGTGCTCGGGGTTGGTGCTGAGCCACATCTCCAGCGCCGCGCGCGGCACGCGCAGCACGGCGGCCTCGGTCTCGGCCAGCGCGTCGTGCGAACGCGGCGTGCGGTCGATCAGCGACAGCTCGCCGAACCAGTGGTACGGCTCCAGCACCACCAGCACCGGGATCTCGCCTTCGCCCTCGAGGTCGACCGATTGCACGCACAAGGAGCCGGCCAGCACGCAGTACAGGTCGGCGTCGGGCATGCCGCGCATGAACAGGTGCTCGCCCGCTTGCAGGCGGCGTTCGCGCGCATGCGCGATCAGCGCGTCCTGCAGGCGTGGCGGGCAGCTGCGGAACCAGTCGTCGCTGAGCAGGGCGCTGCGGATCTCGGCGGGCACGGAGGGATCGGGCATGGGACGCTTACCTCAGGTATTTGGCGCGCAGGTAATTCAGGTAGTCGCGCGCCTCGCCGACGACATAGGGGGCCAGCAAGGTCAGCGCGTAGTAGGCGGCCAGCGCGGCATCGGCGTGCCGGCCGGCGGGCTGGCGCGGCGAGATCAGCCGCTTGAAGGTGAACCAGCAGGTCGTCGTGAACACCAGCTGCAGCGCCAGCATCTGCACGTCCTCGGCCGCGGCGTCGATCACGCCGGCGGCGGCCAGCCCGGCACACAGCGCCTCGGCGGCGATCACGTTGCGCGCCGTCAGTGCGTGGCAGCGCGCTTCGAGCGCGGGAAATTCGTTGAGCAGGTGGCCGATGTCGCGGTAGATGAAGCGGTACTCGCTGACCGCCTCGAAGGTCAGGTGCAGCGACAGCCACAGATCATCCAGCGCCGTCACCGTGGCAGCGGCATCGATGCACGGCACCAGCCGGTCCTCGAAGCGCAGGAACAGGCGCTCGACGATCGCCTGCTTGGTCTTGAAGTGGTAGTGCAGGTTGCCCGGGCTGATGCCCAGTTCGGCCGCGACACGGTGCGCGGACACTGCTGCCAGCCCCTCTTCGTTGAACAGGCGCAGGCTCGCCTCCAGGATGCGCTCGCGCGTGCCGGTGCCGGCCACGGGTGTTCAGCGCCGGCGTGATTTGGGAGGGGCGGGGTCCGCGGCCTTGGTGGCCTCGGCGGAAGTTTCGGCGAGCAGCTTCACCTGCTCGATCAGTGCCTGCAGCACCTGGGGCGAGGGAATGCCCAGCCGCTCCAGCGAGCGCGCGACGCGCTGGTCGAAGACCTCCTCGAACTTGCCGAAGGGATCGGCCAGCGAGCGTGTGCGGTCGCCCGAATTCGTCGGCCATGTCGGCGACTGCCCGATGCCCAGCAGCAGCTCGAAGACGCGGGTCTGGCGCGCGGCCATGTCGCCGCGCACCTCGCCCAGCGCCTTGAGCCCGGCCTGGATCAGCGCCTTGGCGCCGGTGGCGGCCGGGGGTGGGGCGTGCGGTTCAGCGTCGGGCGCCGGCTGGGCGGCGGACCGCCGCGGCCGGGGGATTGGAGGGACACCTGGCCCGGCCTTGGCCCGCTTGGGCGCCGCAAGCGGGCTGCCGTTCTCGCTGTCTTGCACCTTGCGCACCACCATGCAGCTCTCCTGATCTCCGGCGACATCCTAAGGCCGTGCCGCCGCAGCGGGCGGCGGATGCCCGATCAGGCGCGTGCGCGAACGGCGCGCTGCACGCGCTTGGCGCCGGCCCGGGCCTTCTTGACGCCGGCCTTCACCGTTTGCACGGTTTCGGCAACGACATCAGGCTGGCCGGCCACGCGCTCGGACAGGCGGCGCGACACGTCGGCCACGCCTTCGGCCAGCTTCAGCGAGACCTTGGCCACCGGCAGGTTCAGCTGGCGCAGCGCATTGATGACGCTCACGTCACGCGACCAGGCAGTCTTTTCGTCAAGTGTTTCGACGCCGGCCACGGCACGCTGGGCCAGGCTGTCGACCAAGCTGTCGGCCTTGTCGGCGACGCGGGAAACCACGCCGAGCACGGCATTGCCGACCTTCTGCTCGGCGTCGATCAGGCGCTGCTTGACGTCGTCGCTCAGCAGCGAACGGCCGCCGACGAACTGCTCATAGCGTTCGCCGGCGCCGCTCATCACGCGCGCGGTGCCGAAGCGGTAGGCGGCGATCAGGTGCTTGGCAGCCTGGTTGTACTGGCCGAAGGTGTCGACGGTGGTGGCATTGATCGGGCATTGGGTGCTCATGGGGACTCTCCTGGGGGTTGATTTGCTGGACAGGGTGATGGTCCCCCCGAAGCCCTAGTCTGTGAAAGCTAATGCATGCAGAAGCTTAGGCTGTTTGGCCTAGAAGTTCGTGTGGCCAGGGTTAACCAGAGGGCGCGGCGTCGAACATCGTCCGGATTCGGACAGTTCGCAGCGGTCCCGTTTCCTAGCATCGCAGGGCGGGCCGGCCCTCGGTCCCGACACAACAGGCCGCCGCGTTCGGCAGGCCCACAGGAGACGCCATGTCCGCCATCCTCACGGCCGCCGCGCCGATACAGCAGACCGTGCTGCCCTTGCTCCGGCGCGTGGCACTGCGCTATGTGCCGCTGCTGTTCCTGCTGTACGTGGTGGCCACGGTCGACCGCGTCAACGTCGGCTTTGCCAAGCTGCGCATGCAAGAGGCGCTGCAGTTCTCCGACACGATCTACGGCATCGGCGCCGGCATCTTCTTCGTCGGCTACTTCCTGTTCGAGATTCCGTCGAACCTGGTGCTGGCGCGTGTGGGGGCGCGCAAGTGGATCGCCCGCATCCTGATCCTCTGGGGTCCGATCGCCGCGGCCACCGCCTTCGTCGAGACGCCGATGCAGTTCTATGTGCTGCGCTTCCTGCTCGGCGTCGGCGAGGCGGGGCTCTTTCCCGGCGTCGTGCTGTTCCTGACCTACTGGTTTCCGGCCGAGCGGCGCACGCGCTACATCGCGCTGTTCATGCTGGGCATGCCGATCACCGGCGTGATCATCGGGCCGATGTCGGCCGCCGTCATGGGCGGCATGCAAGGCGTGATGGGCCTGCAGGGCTGGCAGTGGATGTTCATCGTGCAGGGCCTGCCGGCGACGCTGCTCGGCTTCGTGGTGCTGGCCTGGCTGGACGACCGGCCGGCCACGGCGCGTTGGCTGAACGCTTCGGAGAAGGCCGAGCTGCAGCGTGCCGTCGGGTCCACGGGCCAGCCGGCGGCGCAGCACCTCTCGCCTTGGCAGGAGGTCAAGCTGGCGTTGCAGCAGAAGGGCATCTGGCTGGAGACCGCGGCCTACTTCTTTCTCGCCGCCACGGCCTCGGCCTTCGGGCTCTGGGGGCCGCAGTTCCTGCAGGACGTGATGAAGACCAGCCTGCAAGGCGTGGGCGCCGCGCTGGGCGTGATCTTCCTCGTCGGCACGGTGGCGATGGCGGTGGTCGGCCGCATGGCCGACCGCAGCGGCCCGCGCGAAACCGTGCTGGTGGCGGCGCTGGCGATCTCGGCCGTGGGCTTCGGGTTCGCCGGCTTCAGCACCGACCGGGTCACGCTGTGCCTGCTGGGCTTCGGCGTTGGCGTGGTGGGTTATCTCGCCGCCTTCCCGGTGTTCTGGGGCAGCCTGACACCGCGGCTCGCCCCGGCGGCGGCGGCAGCGGCGATTGCGCTGGTCAATTCGATCGGCAGCATGGGTGGTGCCATCGGGCCCGCACTGCTGGGGCCGATCAAGCAGCACCAGGGGCTGGCGCCGTCGGTGCTGGCACTGGGCGTGATGATGTTCCTGGCGGCGCTGTTTGCGCTGTCGTTCAAGAAGCGTTGAG
>NZ_DATILJ010000052.1:0-5481 GCF_035476535.1 Aquabacterium sp. | reverse complement strand
CCGGGCCGAAGCGGTTCGGTTGCGCCAAGTCCATCACATTGAGTGGGCCGCCGGTGCCGTGGAAGTCATCGGCGCCACGCTCGTTGTGCTCGGCCCGCTTGAAGTACGGCAGCACGTCGCTCCACGCCCAGCCGGTGTTCCCTTCGGCGGCCCAGCTGTCGTAGTCGCTGCGGTGGCCGCGCGCGTAGATCATGGCGTTGACCGAACTCGATCCACCGAGCACCTTGCCGCGCGGCTGGTAGCCGCGCCGGCCGTTCAGGCCCGGCTGCGGCACGGTCTGGAAAGCCCAGTTGGCCTCGCCGTTCTTGGCGAGCACCGCCAGGCCCGCCGGGCAGTGGATCAGCACGTTGCGGTCGGGCGGCCCGGCCTCGAGCAACGCGACCTTCACACCCGGATTCTCGGAGAGCCGTGCCGCGAGCACGCACCCGGCGGACCCGCCGCCAACAATGACATAGTCGAATTGATCTGCCATCTCACATCCCTTATCAAGGCCTTCACCTTACAACGAAAGTAGCGCCGTGGGCAGGCTGCTTGTACCATTGCAGGCTGTCTTACGAAAGAGAAAAGCAATGGGTATCCAAACAGTGGGCATCATCGGCGCGGGCACCATGGGCAACGGCATCGCACAGGTATGCGCCGTGGCCGGGCTGCGGGCCGTGATGGTCGACATCAGCGACGCGGCCGTCGGCAAGGGCCTGGCCACCGTGTCCGGCAGCCTGGACCGGCTGGTCAAGAAAGACAAGCTCAGTGCGGCCGACAAGGACGCCGCGCTGGCCCGCATCCAGGGCAGCACGAACTACGATGACCTCAAGGCCGCGCAGATCGTCATCGAGGCGGCCACCGAGAACCACGAGCTCAAGGTCAAGATCCTCAAGCAGGTGGACGCTGTCCTGCCGCCGGAAGTGATCCTCGCCTCCAACACCTCATCGATCTCGATCACGCAATTGGCCGCGGCGACTTCGCGCCCCGAGAATTTCATCGGCATGCATTTCTTCAACCCGGTGCCGATGATGGCGCTGGTGGAAATCATCCGCGGGCTGCAGACCAGCGACGCCACGCACGACGCCGTGAAGGCTCTGGCTTTGGCCCTGGGCAAGACGCCCATCACGGTGAAGAACGCGCCCGGCTTCGTGGTCAACCGCATCCTGGTGCCGATGATCAACGAGGCATTCTTCGTGCTGGCCGAAGGGCTCGCCACGGCCGAGGACATCGACGCCGGCATGAAGCTGGGCTGCAACCAGCCGATCGGCCCGCTGGCGCTGGCCGACATGATCGGCCTCGATGTGTGCCTAGCGGTGATGCAGGTCTATCTCACCGAATACGGCGACTCCAAGTACCGCCCATGCCCACTGCTCAAGGAAATGGTGGCCGCCGGCCGCCTGGGCCGCAAGAGCGGGCGAGGCGTGTACACCTACTGAGCGGCGCCGCGGCGCCACGAGCCGATCGCAACCCTCATGACCATCACCGGCGTCACGTCAGTGGACCCCGTCGCCCCGCCGGCGGAAGGCGAGCCGCTGGCGCTGCGGCCCTCACGTGAGCTGGCGTGGATACCGGTGCAGCAAGTGGACGGGCCGGCGCCCGCCGCATCGGCGGCCGCGGCCGCGGGCAAGCAAGCGCCCCAGGGCTCGGCGATCCGGGGCACGGGCATATCGACCAACAGCTGGTTGCTGTTCGGCGCGGCTGCCACCGCGACGTTCGGTTGGTTAGTCGAACGCAGGCGCCGGCGTCTGCTGGAGACCGAGAAGGACTCGGTGCTGTGGGCGGATATTCAACCGCCTGGCGCATCCATCATGACGACCGCCGGAGGTCTGAGCCAGATCCTGCCCGACAGCCCGAACCCGGCAGAGGCCGCACGCGCTATTTATGTGACCGCGATCGGCGAGACGATCTCGCGGCGCGAAGCCACATTGATCGACTTGCACCAGCTCGACGGGAAACTTCGGCGGCGGCGCAAGCGCGGCGATTACGTCGCCGCCGTGCTGCTGCTGCAAGAGCACCTGGTCGATTTCCGCTACACGAGCCCCTGGGTTTTCCTTGAGTTGCTCGAGCTGTACAAGCAGCTCGAGCGTAAGAGCGAATGGGACGTCGCGCGAGTGGCCTTCAGGCAGCGCTTCGGCCAGACAGCGCCGGCGTGGGACGAGCCGTCGACAAGAAACAGCGAGCTTCTGGCCGACGCGCACCTGTCCGCCGAGCTGGAGCAGATCTGGCCCTACCGCGAGTCGCGCATGTTCGTGCTGCGCTGGATGCTGGGCGAGAACGACGTGAGCAAGAGCAGCAGCGGCCCGCCACTGCTTGGGCTGGGCGTGTACCGCGACCTGATGCTGCTGGACGAGGTGCTCGACGACGTGCTCGACCTGCGGACGGAGCCGGCCGAATCGGTGTTCTGACTCGCATTGATGAGCTCCCGGCTTTTGATTTAATGGAGCTCCCGAATCAGGGAGCACCCATGGACTACACCGAAACGCGCCGCCACGAGCTGCGCAAGCGCCGCATCCTCATGGTGGACGGCAACCTCACGCTCAACTCGCAGACCACCGAAGCAGGCGCCAGTGCGCGCACCTACCGCGCCGGCTATTGGGGCTTTGCGTCGACCAACGACACGAGCGGCGCCAGTGTCGAACGCATGAAGGCGCAGGCCGGCCAGAACGCCCAGGCCATGGCCCGGTTCGGCGCTAAAGACACGCGGCCCCTGCCCGGCGGCACCTACCGGGGCGAGCATGTGTTTCGCGGCCGGCCCGCGCTCAGTCAGGCCGAATGCGTGGAGCGCATGGCGGCCATCCAGGCCTGGTGCAAACAGCGCTATCCGGAACTCGTGTCCGTGCGCATCGCGATGCATGACGAGCACCACAGCAAATGGGTGGCCACCAGCACAGGCAGCGACGTGCTGAACAGCATCCAGCGCGCTGCGTGTGCCGTCACCTTCACCGCGATCGGCGACAGCGGCACGCCGGTGGAGCTGTACGAGCCGATCTCGGCCAAGGGGAGCCTGGCCGACCTCGACCTCTCGGTGGAAGCGTTGGCCCCCTGGCTCGACGAACTGCATGGCCACCTGCAGGCCAAGCGCCATGCCGTCGCCGCGCGCGGCGGCCAGCACACCATCGTGCTGGCGCCGGAGCTCGCGGGCATCCTGGCTCACGAGGCGATGGGCCATCCGTGCGAGGCCGACATCGTGCTGGGCGGCGCCGTGACGGGCGACCTCGTCGGGCAGCGCATCGCCAGCGAGCTGGTCAGCATGATTGACGTGGCGCACACCTTCAACGGACAGGAAGCGATGATCCCGGTCTACTGCGACGACGAAGGCACGCCCGCGCGCGACGCCGTGCTGATCAAGGACGGCGTCCTCACCGATTTCATGAGCAGCCGAGAAACGGCGCAGCGCCTGGGCTTGCAGCCCACCGGCAGCGCGCGGGCGTACGCGCCGACCGACGAGCCCCTGGTGCGCATGCGCAACACGGTCATCCTGCCGGGCACACGCAAGCTGGCCGAGATGATCTCCGAGGTCGACGACGGCTACTACCTGATGAAGACGGCCAACGGCCAGGCCGACTCCACCACCGAGTTCATGTTCGGCATCCCGCTCGCATACGAGATCAAGGCCGGCAAGCTCGGCCGCGCGATCCGCGACACCACGATGTCGGGCTCCGCAATCAAGGTGCTTCAGTCCGCCGACGCGGTCTCCGACGACATGTCGTGGAACTGCTCCGGCTACTGCGGCAAGAAGCAACCCATGGTCGTGTCCATGGGCGGCCCGGCACTGCGCGTGCGCGCCCACCTGGGAGGCGAATGATGCAAGCCCCCTCTCTTCACGACGTTGCCGAACAGGCGCTGGCCCAGATGCGCGCCGCCGGCTTCGAGCAGGCCCAGGTCACCGCGGGCCACACCCAGCTCAACGAGCTGAACGTCAACCACAACGAGCCCAGCCTGTTGCGCAGCACCGATTCGCGCAAGCTCTCGCTGATGGGCATCGTGGACGGCCGCATGGCGAGCACCGAAGTGGCCGACCTCGACCCGGAAGCGGTGCGCACGCGCATCGCCGGCCTCTTCGCCGATGCAGCGTCTGCCCCCAAGGACCCGGCTAACGCGGTCTCGTCCGGCCAGAGCAAGCGCATCGTCAAAGGCCCGCAGGAGCCGCAGCTGGACCTGCTGGCAGGCAAGATGAGCGAGCTGCTCGAGTTTCGCGTGCGCGAGACGCCGAAGATGACGATCGAAGCGGCCGATGCCAAACACACGCTCTACCAATGGCAGACGCTCACGACCGGCGGCAGCACGCTGGGCGGCAGCGTTGGCTGGTACGGGATGATGGTGGAAGGCGGGGCCCGCGAAGGCAAGGCCGTGAGTTCGTTGAACTATGCCTATGGTGCGGCGGACGACTTGCAGACCTTGCCGGCCCACGACCATTTCGGCATCGGCGAGATGATGCGCGAGACCGAGCACCAGATCCATGCCCGCCCGCTGGGCGAAAAGTTCGTGGGCGACGTTGTCCTGTCGCCGCACGCTGTCGCATCGCTGCTGGGATGGCTGCAGGGCCAGCTGGGCGACGTGCAGCTGATTGCGGGCAGTTCGCTGTTCCGCGAAAGCGTCGGCCAGGCGATCGCGGCGCCCTTGCTTTCGCTGCGCAGCAGGTTCGACGCGCCGGGCGTGGCGCCGGTGTCGCCTGACGGCTTCGTTGCACCGCCGGTGGACGTGATACGCAATGGCGTCCTTCAGACGCTGACGCCCAGCCTGTACGGCAGCCGAAAGACCGGCTTGCCTCACGTGGCGACGGCCGCCTCCGGTTGGGAGATCGCCGCCGGCGAGACACCGCGCGATCAACTGGTTGCCGGCATTCATCGGGGCGCCGTGGTGGGTCAGTTCTCGATGGGGAATCCGGCTGCGAACGGCGACTTTTCCGGGGTGATCAAGAACAGCTTCGTCATCCGCGACGGCGCGGTCGGCGCGGCCCTGTCGGAGTGCATGGTCACCGGCAACATGGCGCGGATGCTGCGCGACATCGCCGGCGTGAGCCGCGAGCGCATCGACACCGGTGGGCTGTTGTTGCCCTGGATCCGCATCTCCAACCTGCACTTCTCCTGACGCGATGAACCACCAGACCCCGCCGCCGGAAGGCACCATCACCACCGAGCGGCGCGGTACGCTGCTGCTGATCGGCATCAACCGCCCCGCCAAGTTGAACGGCTTCACCCCGCGCATGTTTCGCGAACTGGGTGAGGCGTACACACTGCTCGACGACGACGAGGAACTCCGTGTGGGCGTGCTGCACGCTTTCGGCAAGCATTTCACCGCGGGCCTGGACCTGCCGACCATCGCGCCGCTGATGCAACGCGGCGAGAAGGCAATTCCGTTGGGGTTGGTCGAGCCGACCGACCTGGGCACGCCCGGCTACCGGCGCCGCACCAAGCCCATGGTGGTGGCCGTCAAGGGCATCACGTACACGCTGGGCATCGAGCTGATGCTGGCGGCGGACATCGTGGTGGCCGCCGA
>NZ_DATILJ010000051.1:0-41601 GCF_035476535.1 Aquabacterium sp. | reverse complement strand
TCGGTGGCGGTCTGCCTGCTGCATGCCTACAAGTACCCGCAGCACGAACAACGCATTGGCGAACTGCTGGCCGAGTACGCGCCCGGTGTCTCGGTCTCGCTGTCGTCCAGCGTCTGCCCCGAGGTGCGCGAATACGACCGCGCCTCCACCACGGTCGCCAATGCCTACACGCGGCCGATGATGGTGCAGCACGTGGACCACCTGGAACGTGAACTGGGCCAGCGCGGCGTGAAGAGCCAGCTGCTGTGGATGACGTCCAGCGGCGGCGTCGTGCCCAGCAGCAGCGCGGCACGCACGCCCGTGCGGCTGATTGAATCGGGGCCCGCTGCGGGTGCCGTCGCCGCGGCCGATTACGCCCGCATCGCCGGCGAACAGAGCGTGCTGTCCTTCGACATGGGTGGCACCACCGCCAAGCTGTGCCTGATTCCCGATGGCCAGCCGCAGATCGCCAACGAGCTGGAAGTGGCGCGGCATGAACGCTTTCGCAAGGGCAGTGGCTTCCCGCTGAAGATCCAGTCGATTCACATGATCGAGATCGGCGCCGGCGGCGGCAGCATTGCGTCGCGCACCAAGCTCGGCACGCTGCAGGTGGGCCCGCGCAGCGCCGCCGCGGCGCCCGGCCCGGCCTGCTATGGCCGCGGCGGCACCGAGCCGACGGTCACCGATGCCGACCTGCTGCTGGGTTACCTGGACGAGAAGTCCTTCCTCGGCGGCGACTTCGCGCTCGACCGCGCCGCGGCGCAGAAGGCGATGGCACGCCTGGCGGACCAGTTGGGCATCAGCATCGAACGTTGTGCCTTCGGCATCCACGACATGGTCAACGAAAGCATGGCCGAGGCCGCTGCGATGCAGGCCACCGACAGCGGCGTCGATCCGCGCGCGCTGCCGCTGATCGCGTTCGGCGGTGCGGGGCCCGTGCATGCGTATGGCGTGGCGCGCAAGCTCGGCATCAAGAAGCTCATTGCGCCGCTGGGTGCGGGCGTTACGTCGGCGATCGGGCTGCTGGGTGCACCAGTGGCGGCCGACCTGTCGACCAGCCATCCGATTGCTGTGCCGCAATGGGACGCAGGCGTGGTGAAGGGCGTTCTGGCATCACTGGCGGCACAGGGCCGCGAGGTCGTGCTGGCCAGCGGTGTGCCCGCGCAGGACATCCGGTGCTCCTACACCGTCGACATGCGCCATGTCGGCCAAGGCCATGAGATCTCGGTGGCGCTGCCCGACGGCGACCCGGCCACGACAGCGTTCCTGGATGAACTGCTGGTGCGATTTCATGACGCGTACATCAAGCTTTATGGGCGCAATGTGTCCGGCACCGACGCCGAGGTCATCACCTGGCGCATCCGCGCCAGCGGGCCGAAGGGGTCTGTGTCCGTCAGCAGCATGCGCGGCGAAGCCAAGGCCGTGCGCAATCCACGCAAGGGCAGCCGGCCGGTGTACTTTGCCGAGTCCGGTGCTTATGTGGACACAGCGGTGTATGACCACTATGCACTGGCGCCCGGCGTGGCCGTGCAAGGCCCGGCCATCATCGAGCAACGCGAGTCCACGGTGGTCGTTGGCCCGAATGCCAGCGCCGCGCTCGATGCGCAATTCAACCTGATCATGCTGCTGGATTGAGTGAGAAACGAATCATGAGTCTGAAGCACCCCGACTACAACGACCCGATCACGCTGCAGGTGATGTGGGACCGCCTGGTCTTCATTGCCGACCAGGCTGACAGCGCACTCGGCCGCACGGCCTTCAGCCCCATCGTGCGCGAGAACCACGACTACGTCACTGTCGTGCTCGACGCCCAGGGCCGGGCGCTGTCGCAATGCACCTGGTCGATCCCGGTGTTCATCACCTCGCTGCCGATGGCGGCACAGAACCATTTCCTGCCGGCCTTCCCGCCCGAGACGCTGGAACCCGGCGACGTCATCGCGACCAACGACCCGGTGATCGGCACCGGCCACCTGCCGGACATGGTGATGCTGACGCCTATCTTCCGCAATGGCAGGATCGTGGCCTACGCCGGCAGCATTGCGCACCTGCCCGACATCGGCGGCCGCCCGCAGTCGCCCGACTCGACCGACATGTTCGAGGAGGGCATCCGCATCCCGATGCTCAAGCTCTACAAGGCCGGCAAGCCGAATGTGGACGTCTTCGCCGTCATCGAAGCCAGCGTGCGCCTGCCCAACGAAGTACGCGGCGACATCCAGAGCATGGTGGCTGCAAACGAGGTGATGAGCCGCGAACTGACACGCTTCATGGACGAATATGGCCTGGACGATGTCGCAGGCCTGGGCGCCGCGATCCACGGCCGCTCGGAAGCCCACATGCGCAAGGCCATCGCTGCCTGGCCGCAAGGCAGCTACAAGGCCGAAGTCACGATCGACGGCTTCGAGAGCGACGTCAAGCTCTGCGTCGATGTGCAGGTGCGCAAGGACTCGATCCACGTCGACTATGCCGGCACCTCGCCCGAGGTGGCGCGCGGCATCAACGTGGTGCCGCACTACCGCGTTGCGCACACGGTGTACGCACTGAAATGTCTGCTCGACCCGGAGACGCCGAACAACGAAGGCTGCATGCTGCCGATCACCGATGAAGCGCCGCTGGGCAGCATCCTCAACCCGCATCCGCACGCGGCCGGCGCGGCACGCAATCTCGTCGGCCACGTGATCCCGAGCCTGATCTTCCGCGCCTTGCAGGGCGTGGTGCCGGACCGCGTGAAGGGCGACAGCGGCGGTGCGCCGATCTGGGGCATCAACTGCCAGGGCCACACGGCCGACGGCAAGGCCTATGGCAGTGCGCAGAACTTCCATGGCGGCCAGGGCGGGCGTTCGACGATGGATGGCCTGGACACCTTGAGCTTCCCGTCGAACTGCAAGGTCACGCCGATCGAGATGTACGAACTGGCGGTGCCGGTGCTGACCGAATGCAAGGCGCTGATTCCCGATTCCGGCGGTGCCGGCAAATACCGCGGCGGCCTGGGCCAGCGCGGCGTGCTGCGCAACCTGTCGGACCGGCCGATGAACGTTTACCTGTCGACCGAACGTGTCAAGCACCCGTGCTTCGGCGTCGTGGGTGGCGGTGACGGCAGACCTGGCGCGGTCCGGCTGAACGGCGAGGCCGTGTTCCCCAAGGGCAAGCTGACATTGCAGCCGGGCGACCGGCTGCAGCTCGAACTGCCGGGTGGCGGTGGTTGGGGCCATGCGCTCGAACGTCCGCGCGAGCTGGTCGAGAGTGACCTGCGCGAAGGCCTGGTCAGTGCAGCGCATGCACGCAGCGCCTACGGGTGGACCGGCGTATGAGCGCCCCGAAGCCAACCGAAGCCGAGCGTGCCCCGCTCGGGAACGCCTTGCAGGGGCAGCTGGCCCTCATCACCGGCGGCGGATCGGGCATCGGCCGCTCGACCGCGCTGCGCCTGGCGGGCGAAGGGGCGCGTGTGGTCGTGACCGGCCGCCGGCAACAGCCGCTCGACGAGGTTGTGGCCGAGATCCACGCGGCAGGCGGCGAGGCCTGGGCCCGCAGCGCCGACCTGCAGCAGCGAGAAGCTTTGCAGGCCCTGGTGAAGGGGATCGAGGCCGATCTCGGTGCGATCGACATCCTGATCAATAACGCGGGCGCATCGAGCCGCGTGCGCAACATCCTCTGGGTTGAGCTGGAGGATTGGGACGCGACGATCGCGGTGAACCTGAACGCCGTCTACACGCTGATCCAGGCCGTGCTGCCCGGCATGCTCGCCAAGGGCGGCGGCACGGTGGTGACGGTGTCCTCGCTGGCCGCAGTGCGTCCGGGCCTGCTGGGCGGTGCGCCGTACGGCGCGGCCAAAGCGGCGGTGAGCAACCTGATGACGTTTCTGCACGCCACATTCCGCAACCAGAACATCCGCTCCACGACCATCCTGCCCGGCGAGGTCAATACGCCGATCATGGACACCCGCGTTCGCCCGCCGACTGCCGCCGAACGTGAGCGCATGGTCGACCCCGACGACGTGGCCCGCGCGATCCTGCTGGTCTGTTCGCTGCCGCCTCGCACCACCATCGAGCAATTGGTGATCAGCCCGACCTTCGCCCGCGACCAGGGGCCGGACACCGAGATCAGCCGCTGGATGGGGGCGCCACAAGACTGGCCCGGCCGGCCTTCGTCCTGACAACCCCAGAGATCCCCATGAGCAAGACCCTGAAAGAACGCATCGCCAGCGGCACCCCGGTGCTGATGGTCAATCCGAACCATGTGTCACCGACCCTGTGCGAGAAGCTCGTGCGCTCCGGCGCCGATGCGGTGTTCATCGACTGCGAGCACGGCCTCGCCAGTTTCGAAGACATCCACCACATGGCCAAGGCCGCGCGCTACGCCGGCGGCTTCGGCATCGTGCGCCCGCAGAACCAGGAGCGCTCGACGATCACACGCTGCCTCAACGCCGGCGCCGACGGCTTGATGGTGCCCTTGATCCACACCGCCGAGATTGCGCGCCAGGTGGTGCAGCATTTCCGCTACGCCGTGCCGGACGAGCATGCGAACAAGCTGCTGATCGGCATGGTCGAATCAGTCGAGGCGGTGGCCAACCTGGATGCAATCCTGGCCGTCGAAGGCATCGATGTGTTCTTCGTCGGCCCCGGCGACCTGTCGCAATCGATGGGCTATTCACCCAGCGTGCCGGCCAGCGGCAAGCGTGCGCAGGAGGTGCTGGATCTCGTCGACAAGACACTGCAGCGCATCCGTGCCGCCGGCAAGGCGGCTGGCACGCTGGTCGTCAAGCAGGACGCGGCGCACCTGGTGGCACAGGGGGCGCAGCTGCTGTACTACCACGCCGACCCGTTCGTGGTCGATGGCGTGAGCACCATGAGGCAGTTGACGGTGCTGCGCTGATCAGGCGCTAGGACTTTCGCAAGGCCGATTCGCACTGCCTGCACAGTTGATCGACCCACCCGTCCAGCGTTCGAATATCCCCCGAGCGCTGACGGAAATATCGCGCCCCCCATACAGCGAGTGCGAGGGCGGCCACCTGGTCACGCTCGGGACGCGGCCCCTCCCAATTCTCGACCAGCGCAACCCAGCGTCGCTCCAGCCTCGCAAAGAAGCGGGTGTAGTCACCGCGTCGCGCCAGCGATGACTCCAATTGCAGCATCTGATCGTCGCAGTAGCCGTCCGCCTGGAAGTCGCAGCACGCGCCTATGAAGCGGTGCAGCCGCTCCCTCCAGTTGCCCTCAGTGCGCGCGAGTTCAGCGTCCAATCGTGCCAGCGCCGTGTCGGCAAGGTGGCGGGCATAGCCTGAGAGCAGCGCGTCGACGTTGGGAAAGTATTCGTACAAGGTGCCGATGGCGAAACCCGACTCGAGCGCCACGTTGCGCATCGTCGCCGCCGCCGGACCGTCTCGAGACCAAATCCGAACAAATGCGTCGTAGATCACCAAGATCGTGAACCGGGAGCGCCGCTGCCGCGGTCGTTTGTGCGGCTGCGCGGGGGCGCTGTCCTGTGCGGCAACCCCGGCCACCAAATCCGAGCGCCGCTTCTGCCTAACTTCTCTATGCTTGGTCACAGGGGTCGATCCTTCGTTCTTCCCGTCCGGAATCACTCGAGAGTGGCCGTCGGCAGCGCCGATTTTCATTGTGGCAGCGCGCTGCCGCCCCATGCCGACAGCCATGGCGCGACCTTCGGCCGCCTTACCACCGTTGACGCCAAACATGTCCGAAGTCCAGACCCATTTCAGAACCTGCAACATCTGCGAGGCCCTATGCGGCCTCGAGATCAGCCACCAGGCCGGCGCCATCCTGTCGATCAAGCCGGACAAGAAGGATCCGTTCAGCCGCGGCCACATCTGCCCCAAGGCCGTGGCGCTGCAGGACTTCCACGCGGATCCGGACCGCATCCGCACGCCGCTGCGCAAAACGGGAAGCGGCTGGCACGAGATCAGCTGGGACGAGGCCTACGCGGAAATCGGGCAGCGGGTGCGTGCCATCCAGCAGCAGCGCGGGGCGGACAGCGTGGGCGTCTACCTGGGCAACCCGAACGCGCACAACCTGGGCAACGCCCTCTTCCTGCCGCGGTTCCAGAAGGCACTGGGCAGCAGGAACCGCTACAGCTCGGCGTCGGCCGATCAACTGCCGCACCACGTCGCCGCGAACTACATGTTCGGCGCGAGCATGGCGATCTCCGTGCCCGACATCGACCGCACGGACTTCATGCTGATCATCGGGGGCAATCCCGTCGTCTCCAACGGCAGCATGATGAGCGGCGCGGGCATGGCCGGACGCCTCAAGGCCCTACAAAAGCGCGGTGGCAAGGTCGTGGTGATCGATCCGCGCCGCACCGAAACGGCCAAGATCGCCAGCGAGCACCTCGCCATCCGCCCCGAGGCCGATGCCTTGCTGCTGTTCGCGCTGATCCGCACCGTGATCGAGGAAGGCCGGGTGGACCTCGGCCACCTCGAGGGCAGGGTCGACGGCTACGAACACATCGCGACCGCCAGTGCTGACTTCACGCCGGAGCGCGTCTGCGCCGCGGTGGGCATTCCCGCGGACCGCATCCGCCGCCTGGCGCGCGAGTTCGCAGCCGCACCGTCGGCCGTGTGCTACAGCCGCATGGGCGCCTCGACGCAGTCCTTCGGCGGGCTGTGCCAGTGGCTGACGGTCGTGCTGAACGTCGTGACCGGCAATTTCGACCGCGAAGGCGGCGCGATGTTTCCGCAACCCGCCTTCGATCTGCTCGCTCGGGTCCAACGCAACGACCCGGACGCGCGCCCGCCGGCACGGTCGCGTGTGCGTCAGCTGCCGTACTTCAGCGGCGAGTTTCCGGTCGCCACCCTGGCCGATGAGATCCTGACCGAAGGTGCCGGGCAGATCCGGGCCATGTTCACGATCGCCGGCAACCCGGTGCTGTCCGCGCCGAACGGCGACCGCCTCGACACCGCCTTCGCGCAGCTGGACTTCATGGTCTCGGTGGACATCTACCTGAACGAGACCACCCGGCACGCGGACATCATCCTGCCGGCCACGACCGGGCTCGAAATCGCCCAGTTCGATGTGTTCTTCAACAGCTTCGCGGTGCGCAACCCCGCGAAGTACTCGCCGCCGCTGTTCCAGGCGAAGGGCAAGCAGCGCCACGACTGGCAGATCCTCAAAGGCCTGATCGCCTGCCTGACCGGTGCGGCCGACGATGGCACCACCCCCGAGATGCTGCTCGACGCCGGGCTGCGATCCGGCCCCTACAAGGACCAGGGCCTGAGCCTGGCGATGCTGTCGGAGCACCCGCACGGCCTCGATCTCGGTCCGCTCAGGCCGTGTGCGCACGAACGCGTCAGAACCCTCAATGGGCACATCCGGCTTGCACCCGGCCTGTTCCTGAACGACCTGCCGCGCCTGAGCGCAGCGCTCCGTGCCGATGCGGGCGAGTGCGAGAACTACCCCTTCAGGCTGATCGGCCGGCGCCTGGTGTGGAACCACAACACCTGGACGCACAACTCGCGGCGCTTGCTCAAGGGCGCGGGCCCGATCACCGCGCAACTGCACCCGTCGGACGCGAGCCGCCTCGGCGTCAGTGCCGGACAAGTCGTCACCGTGCGCTCCCGAACCGGGCAGCTGGACATCGAGGTCGAGATCGATGACGACATGCTCCCCGGCGTGGTCAGCATCCCGCAAGGCTGGGGACACCATCGCCCCGACATCGGCATGCGCACGGCCGCCGGGCATCCCGGCGTGAGCATCAACAGCCTGACCGACGGCGGGCGCGTCGACCCGCTCACCGGCAATGCCGCATTCAACGGCACGCCGGTGGCCATCAGCGCATCACGTCAGGCGGGCTGATCGCTCCTGACAGTCCATCCCCATTCCGCATCCGCCCGCCCATGGTCTTCATCGCCCCGCTGCTGCCGTTCGTCGGTGCCTCCCTCCTGTACTTCTTCCTGCCCGACATGGCCCGGCTCGGCTGGATCAACGGCGTGGGACAGCTGCTGCTGTTCACGCTGGTGGTCTGCATCCCGGCCTGGCGGACGGGCCGGCTGTCCTATGTGGACATCGGCTGGCCGCTGGGCTTGGCGCTCATCGGCCTGGTGGCCCTGAGCTTCGCCCAGGGCGTGGGCTGGCGCCGGCTGATCATCGGCCTGGTCTACCTGTTCATGGGCCTGCGCATGGGCCTGGCGGCGCTGAGGATGTGGCACGCAGGGCACTTCAAAACGGAGTTCCCGCGCTACCAGTACCAACACCTGCGCTGGGAACGCAAAGGCATCACCAAGGTCCGGCTGATGATCCAGGTGGAGGCGCTGGTGCAGGGCTTTGCCAACATCTCCTTCCTGGCCTTCCCTGCCTTCGTCATCGCCACCAACCGGAGCGAGCAGGTTCATGCGCTCGAAGTCGCGGGGCTGCTGCTGTGGCTGGCCGCTTTCGCGACGGAGAGCCTGGCGGACGCGCAGAAGCTGGCGTTCCTGCGCGAGATGAAGCGACAGAACCAGACGCGCCGGGTCTGCAACGTCGGCTTGTGGCGCTACAGCCGGCATCCCAACTACTTCGCCGAATGGATGGTCTGGAACGCGCTCGTCGTCGCGGCCATTCCCGCCTGGCTGGATCATCACGGCCGCAGTCCGCTGGCAGCGTGGGCGCTGCTGGGCATCGGCATCCTCTACGTGTCGCGCATCATGTACACGACGCTGGTGCACTACACCGGCGCCAGGCCCGCGGAGCACTTCTCGGTGCAAAAGCGACCGGAGTACAAGGCCTATCAGCAGGCGACCAACATGTTCTTCCCCGGACCGACCCGGGACCCGGGCTAGGCCGCTGCTGCGCCCGCCGGCGCACGAACCCCGACGCATCGACCGGTCTCGACCAGTTCGTGCACCAGCGCGCCGAGAATGTCGCGCACGATCAGCGCCGGCTCGCTCATCGTCTGCTGCGCCGAGACACACAGCGACACCGTGGTCTCGATGCTGGGTTCGATAACGCGGCGGATCACTGGCAGCGCCGGTCCGGCGAAGGTGCTGGCCAAGGCCCAGGGCAGGATCGTCGCGCCGAGCCCGGCCTCGATGGCCTCGCGCAGCGTGGCCGCCGATTCGATCTCGGCGGTCACGCGGGGCTGCAACTGCGCGCTCGCGAACGCGCTCTCGATCAGGCGGCGCAGGTAGTGCGTGCGCCCCGGCAGCAGCAGTTCCATGCCGGCCAGCACCGCCAAGGGAATCGTCGCTTCGCAACCAGCCGGCAACACGGTGCCCGGCGGCGCGATGAAGAACAGCTCTTCCACCAGCATCGGTTCCAGCTGCACGCCGGCCAGCTGGCTGGGCGCGTAGATGATGGCCATGTCCATGCGGCCGGTCATCACCATCTCGCTCAGCACCAAGCCGAAGTTGTCGTTGATGAACAGGCGGATGCCGGGGTGGTTTTCGCGCACGGCCTTCAGCAAGGGCGTCGAGAGAATCGAGGTCGTGCTGTAGGTCGCCAAGCCCACGGATACCGTGCCCGACACAGTCCCGGCATGGCGCGCGACGTCGCGCTCGGCGCGCTCGAGCTGGTCCAGCATCAGCTTCGCATGACGGTAGAGTTCCCGGCCGGCCGCCGTGGGCACCACGCCGGTGTTCGAGCGCAATAGCAGCTTCTGTGCGAAGTGGCTTTCCAGCACCGCGATCTGCTGGCTCAAGGCCGGTTGCGCCACCTTCAGCGCGTTTGCGGCGGCCGACAGGCTGGTCGTCTCGACCGCTGTCACAAAACTGCGCAGGATCTTGAAGTTCAGCGCCATGGCCGCGATTGTCCCCCGGGCGCATCGCGAGGGTTGCGCCGATTGACGCTGGTGTGCCGCTTGCTTCAGCATCGCCGAGAACCCCTGCCCAACATGTACCGCTGAATGAACCTCCGGCGCCTGAAGTATTTCGTCAAGATCGTCGATGTCGGCAGCCTGACCCAGGCCGCCGAGATCCTGCACATCGCCCAACCGGCCTTGAGCCAGCAGATCGCCACGCTGGAGAGTGAATTCCGCCAGCAACTGCTGCTGCGCACCAAGCGCGGCGTCACGCCGACCGAAGCCGGGCGTGTGCTGTACCGCCACGCCCAGCTGATGCTCAAGCAGTTCGAACAGGCGCAAGCCGATGTGCGCAATTCAGGGCGTGCGTTATCGGGCCAGGTGTCGGTGGGCCTGGCGCCCGGCACGGCGGCATCGGCGCTGGCCTTGCCCTTGTTGAAGGCCGTGCGCGGGCGCCACCCGGATGTCGTGCTGTACCTCAACGAGAACCTCGGCACCACGCTGTGCGAGCAGGTCGGCAACGGCCGCATGGACATGGCCGTGCTCTACGGTGGCCGCAGCATCGTGCAGGGCCTGAGCTTCGAGCCGCTGCTGACCGAAGAACTGGTGCTGGTGACACCGGCCGGGGACATGGGCGACCCGCAGCCGGTGGCGCTGGCCGACCTGCGCCATGTCGAGCTGCTGTTGCCCCGCGCGCACAACTACCTGCGCCAGTATGTCGACGAAGCCTTCGCCAGCCTGCAGATGGTGCCCCGCGTCGTCGCCGAGATCGAGTCGGCGGCCACTTTGTCCGCCGCGGTCGCGAGTGGCGTTGCGGCCACCGTGCTGCCGGCCTCGGCCGCGCGTGCGGTGGCCGAGTCGATTCAGGCACGCATCTGTCGCATCGTGTCGCCAGCGATTGAAGTGCCGCTGGCCCTGTGCACCTCCGACCGGCTGCCGCTGTCGGAGCCGGCACAGGCGGTGCGGGCGATCATTCTCGAACTGGCGGACGGCCTCGAGACGCCCTGAGCGCATCGCTCCCGCCCCGCGTGCCCGCAGGGCCGGCCAGGTGCGAGGTAGGGGAAGCCTGACCCCGCGAATCAGGCGAATCTGAAGTCATTTGCAATCACTTCTGATTTTGTAAGTACCCGCTAGCGACGATGTTACGGGTATGCAATCTTCTGATTCCATCCTTGACACCTTGCGCAGGCAGCCCTGGGCCGCGGGCCTCGCGCCGGTGTGCGCGCTGCTCGCCGGCTGGTTGCTGGGCGAGGCCCGCGTGCACGCAGTTCTGCCCTGGCTGGGTCTTGGGCTGGCGGCGTTGGCACTGTTCCTGGTTTGGCGTCGCGAGCGGGCTGCGGTGGCGCGCACCAGCGCCGCGCCCGGCGTTCCCGGCCTGGACGCCTTGTGCACCGAGGTCCTGCCGGTCTGGGCAGCGCATCTGGAAAGCTCGCGTTCGCAGACCGAGGCCGCCATCGTCGGCCTGTCGGAGCGGTTCTCGGGTATCTGCGGCCGCCTGTCGTCCACGGTCGATCTGTCCCGCCGGGGTGCGGGCAACCAGAGCGTGGTGCTGGCGCTGGGCTCCAGCCGTGATGCGCTGAGCGGCCTGGTCACCGAGCTCAAACAGGCTGCCGGCAGCAAGAACGGCGTGCTGGGAACGATCGAACAGCTGACCGGCGTCAGCCACGAGCTGAAGGACATGGCCAGCGACGTGGCCGCCATCGCGCACCAGACCAACTTGCTGGCCATCAACGCCGCCATTGAAGCGGCGCGCGCGGGCGAGGCCGGCCGCGGTTTTGCCGTCGTCGCACAGGAGGTGCGGGTGCTGTCCAACCGCTCGGCCGCCACTGGCCGCCAGATCGCCGAGCGCGTCGAGTCGGTCGATGAGGCGATGCGCGCGATCTTCCAGGCCGTGCAAGGCTATGTGGCCCACGACGCCCAGATGGTCGGCCACTCCGAGCAGGCCATCGGCCAGGTGCTGGGCGCGTTCGAACGTGTCACCGGTGCCTTGAGCGAAAGCGCCGCGCTGATGCAGCGCGAAGGCGAAACCCTGAACACCGAGATCAGCCAGGTGCTGGTCGAACTGCAGTTCCAGGACCGCACCAGCCAGATCCTGCGCCATGTCATCGACGACACCGAGCGGCTGCATGCCGCACTGGCCGTGGCCGCCCAGGCGCTGGCCGCCGGCGAAACAGTGCACGCGCTTGACGTGCCAGCCTGGCTGGAGGCCCTGCGCAGCACCTACACCACGCCCGAGCAGCAGCAGTTGCATGGGCGCGGCGCACCGGCCGGCAAGACGAGCGAGCCGAGCGCCGAAGTCACTTTCTTCTAACAAGACAAACGAACGGAGTTCCCATGGCAAAGACCATTCTGATCGTCGACGACTCGGCCAGCGTGCGCCAGGTGGTGAGCATCACGCTCAAGCAGGCCGGCTACGACGTGATCGACGCCGCCGACGGCAAGGAAGCGCTGACCAAGCTCGACGGACGCAAGCTGCATCTGGTGATCAGCGACGTCAACATGCCGCGGCTGGACGGCATTGGCCTGCTCAAGCAGATGAAGGAGATGCCAGCCTACAAGTTCACGCCGGTGATCATGCTCACCACCGAGGCCGGCGACGCCAAGAAGCAAGAAGGCCGGGCCGCCGGCGCCAAGGCCTGGGTCGTCAAGCCCTTCAACCCCGACCAGCTGCTGGGCGCGGTGGCCAAGCTGGTCCTGCCCTGAGCGGCGCCGCGATGAACGCGACCCTCGAACAACGCGGCGCGCTGCACTGCCTGCGCCTGGAAGGCGAGTTGTGCATCGTCGACAGTGCGCCGGCCAAGGCGGCGCTGCTGCAAGCGCTGGACGCCGCCGCCGAACTCGACATCGACCTCGCCGGCGTCAGCGCGATCGACACCGCCGGCCTGCAGCTGCTGATCGCCGCCAAGCGCGCGGCCGGCACAGCCGGCAAGACGCTGCGCCTGGTCGGCCACAGCGCGCCGGCGCTGGAGTTGATCGAGCTGTACGACCTGGCCAGCTGGTTCGGTGATCCGCTGGTGCTGCCCGCCACCTCCGCAGGAGTTGCCGCATGAACATGCATGAAGCGCTGATCACCTTCTTCGCCGAAAGCCGCGCGCTGCTGCACGACATGGAAGACGCGCTGCTGCGCCTGGAGGAAGCACCCGACGATGCCGATGCGATCAACGCGGTGTTCCGCGCCGCCCACACCATCAAGGGCTCGGCCGGCCTGTTCGGCCTGAACGACATCGTCGCCTTCACGCACGAGGCCGAGAGCGTGCTCGACCTGGCGCGCGACGGCCGGCTGGCCATCGACGAAGCGCTGTGCGAGCTGCTGTTGCATTGCCGCGATCACATCGAGCTGCTGGTGCGGCACGCCGAAAGTGGCGACGCGCTCACCGACAGCGCTCGCCAGCACGGCCAGGCGCTGCTGGCCCGGCTGCTGGCGCGGCACGGCAAGGCCGAAGCAACGACGGGTGCCGCGCTCACCACTCTGCCGACCACGCAGACCGAGGCCGAAGCGCTGCCGCGCGACGCCGAGGCGCCGGAGAACGAGTGCTGGCACATCTCGCTGCGCTTCGACACCGACGTGCTGCGCCATGGCCTGGACCCCGCGTCGTTCATCCGTTATCTCGGCACCTTCGGTCAGGTGGTGCACATCGCGACACTGCACGAATGGCTGCCGCCGCTGGACGAACTCGACCCCGAGTGCTGCCACCTCGGCTTCGAGATCCAGTACCGCAGCGACTGCGACAAGCAGGCGATCGAGGCGGCCTTCGAGTTCGTGCGCGACGATTGCCAGCTGCGCATCCTGCCGCCCGGCAGCCGCGTGCAGGACTACGTGCGCCTGATCCACGAGCTGCCCGAGGACAAGCTGCGCCTGGGCGAGTTGCTGGCCGCCTGCGGCGCGGTGACGCAGCGTGAAATCGACGAGGCCTTGCAGGAGCAGCAGCGCGGCGCGCTGCGCCCGCCCTTGGGCCAGGTGCTGGTCGACGAACACGTGGTGCGGCCCGAAGTCGTCAACGCCGCGCTGAACAAGCAGAACGACGCGCGCGCCCGCCAATCGCAGGAGGCGATGTTCATCCGCGTGCATGCCGACAAGCTGGACATGCTGATCAACCAGGTGGGCGAACTGGTGATCGCCGGCGCCGGCGTGGGCCTGCTCGCCCAGCGCAACAAGGACGGCGCGATGCAGGAGGCGATGTCGTCGATGTCGCGCCTGATCGAAGAGGTGCGCGACGGCGCGATGCGCCTGCGCATGGTGGAGATCGGCGACACCTTCAACCGCTTCCGCCGCGTCGTGCGCGACATCTCCAAGGAGCTGGGCAAGGACATCGAGCTGGTGATCACCGGTGCCGACACCGAGTTGGACAAGTCGGTGGTCGAGCGCCTGGGCGACCCGCTGACCCACCTGGTGCGCAACGCGATGGATCACGGCATCGAGAGCGGCGAAGTGCGCGCCGCCGCCGGCAAGCCGGCGCGCGCGACCATCGAGTTGAGCGCCTGCCACGAGGCCGGGCACATCGTCGTCGAGGTGCGCGACGACGGCGCCGGCCTGAACCGCGAGCGCATCCTGGCCAAGGCCGTGGAGCGCGGCCTGGTCGACGCCGATGCCCAACTCGCCGATGCCGAGGTCTGGAACCTGATCTTCGAGCCGGGCTTTTCGACCGCGTCGCAGATCAGCAACCTGTCCGGCCGCGGTGTCGGCATGGACGTGGTCAAACGCGGCATCGAGGCGCTGCGCGGGACCGTCGAGATCGACAGCGCCGCCGGCCTGGGCTCGACCATCCGCATCCGCCTGCCGCTCACTTTGGCCATCATCGACGGCTTCTTGATGCGTGTGGCCGGCGTGCACCAGGTGGTGCCGCTGGACATGGTGCTGGAGTGCGTGGAACTGAGCACGGCGCTGGCGCCGGGGCAGGACTACTTCGACCTGCGCGGCGAGGTGCTGCCGCTGCTGCGGCTGCGCGAACACTTCGCGCTGCAGGGCCAGGCGGGCCGGCGCCAGAACGTCGTCGTCGTCAAGGCCCAGGGCCGCAAGGCAGGCCTGGTCGTCGACGAACTCAAGGGCGAGTTCCAGGCGGTGATCAAGCCGCTGGGCGAGCTGTTTGCCGCGGTGCGCGGGCTGACCGGCTCGACCATTCTCGGTTCGGGCGAAGTGGCCCTGGTGCTCGATGTGCCGGGGCTGCTGGATGGCGCGCAGCGCGCCCGCCCGGGGGCCCCCGCCCGCACACCGCGGTCGGGCACGCCGGCGGCCGGTGTGGAACGCGTTTCACACGACCCGGCACGGGTCTCACACTAGGGAGCCGACATGACGATCGCCAAGAAGATGGCGCTGCTGGTCCTGTTCGCCCTGCTGGGCATCCTGCTGCTCGCCGGCGTCGCGCAATACCAGATGGCGCGGGTGTACGAAACGGCCAACTACGCCAACGTCAACACCGTGCCCAGCATCCTCGTGATCGATGAAGCCTTCGCGCCGATGGCGGTGCTGCGCGCCCAGGTCTGGCAGCACCTGGCTCAGAGCGAAGACGCCAGGATGTCGGAGATCGAGAAGTCGATGACAGACAACCGCCGGGCCATCGACGACGCCTTGAAGAAATATGAAGGCCTGTTGAGCGACGACAAGGACAAGGCGCTGCTCGCGGCCGATCGTGCCGCACTGGCTGATTACGACGGGCTGCGGGACAAGGCACTGGGCCTGTCCCGCCAGAACAAGAATGCCGAGGCCCGCGACCTGCTGATGGCCAACCTGGCGGTGGCCGGCAAGGTCTGGGATGCCTTTCAGGCACACCGCAAGTACAACGAAGACCTGGGCAGGAAGGCCGCCGAAGAGGCCGTGGCGGTCAAGGCCGCGGCCACGCTGATCGCGCTGCTGGTGGCCGTCGGCACGGTGCTGGCGGTGGGCGGCCTGGGTTTCTTCATCACGCGCAATCTGCTCGGCCAACTCGGCGGCGAACCCGCCTACGCGGCCGACGTGGTGGCCCGGGTGGCTGGCGGCGACCTGAGCTTGCAGGTGGCTGTCAAGCCGGGCGACACGCGCAGCATGCTGGCGGCAATCGCCGGCATGCGCGAGAAGCTGGCCCAGATCATGAACGAGGTGCGAAGTGCCGCGGACGCGCTGTCATCCGCTTCCGAAGAAGTCAGCGCCACCGCGCAAAACCTCAGCCAGGGCGCCAGCGAGCAGGCCGCCGGGGTTGAACAGACCTCGGCCTCGGTGGAGCAGATGAGTGCGTCGATAGCGCAGAACACCGACAACGCCAAGGTCACCGACGGCATGGCCACCAAGTCGGCCAAGGAGGCCGGCGAAGGAGGTGCCGCGGTCAAACAGACCGTGGCGGCGATGAAGAGCATCGCCGGCAAGATCGGCATCGTCGACGACATCGCCTACCAGACCAACCTGCTGGCCCTGAACGCGGCGATCGAGGCCGCACGAGCCGGCGAACACGGCAAGGGTTTCGCGGTGGTCGCCGCTGAGGTGCGCAAGCTGGCCGAACGCAGCCAGGTGGCGGCGCAGGAGATCAGCGAACTGGCCGGAAGCTCAGTCGATATGGCCGAACGTGCCGGCACGCTGCTGGACGCCATGGTGCCCAGCATCCAGAAGACCTCCGAACTGGTGCAGGAGATCACCGCCGCCTCGCAGGAACAGGCCAGCGGCGTGGGCCAGATCAACAGTGCGATGAACAACCTGAGTCAGGCCACGCAGCAGAGCGCCAGCGCCTCCGAAGAGCTGGCCGCGACGGCCGAGGAAATGAGCAGCCAGGCCGAACAGCTGCAACAGCTGATGGCCTTCTTCACGCTCGACGGCCAAGCCGCCGGTGGCCGTGGCGGCAGCAGCCGCACGGTGCCCAAGGCCGCCGCGCCGCGCAGGCGTGTGCCACCGCTCAAGGCTACCGCCCCGACTGAGGCGACGGGTGGTGAATTCGTCCGTTTTTGACTCCGAGGGCAGGCACCGTGCTTCGCTCGACAACAAAAGGCAAGGGTATCGACATGAGACAACAGATGCGCGTGGGTACGAAACTGGCGCTGGGCTTCGGCATCGTCGTGATGCTGCTGCTGGCCATCGTGGGCATGTCGTTCAGCGGCATGTCGTCGATGCATGACAGCACGACGCTGATCCTTGAGGATCGCTACGTCAAGGTGAAGCTGCTCGACAGCGTCGTGCGCAACGCGCTGGACCAGGGCCTGAGGATGCGCGACCTGATCCTGGTCGCCGACAGCGAGGCTGACGGCGTCCGGCAAAAGATCCAGACCCTGACGACCGAGAACAACGAGCTGCTGCAGAAGCTCGACAAACTGGTCGTTGCGCCCAAGGGCCGAGAGTTGCTCGCGGCGGCCATGAGCAAGCGCGGCGAGCTGGCCTCCAGGACCGAAGCACTCTATGCGCTGGTGAAGACCGACAAGCCGCGCGCGCATGAGTTCTTGCTGAAGAACTTCGTCCCGACCAATCGCGCGTACATGACGGCGCTGCAGGAGCTGTCCCGCTTCCAGGGCGAACTGATGGATGCCGATGCCAAGGCCTCTGCCGAGCGCTACGCGAGTGCCCGCGTGACGATGCTGGCCATGAGCGCGGCGGCCGTGCTGGCGTCGGTGCTCGTGGGCTGGTTGATCACGCGCGGCCTGCTGCGCCAGCTCGGCGGCGAGCCGGGCTACGCGGCGGGGGTGGTCGGCCAGGTCGCCGCGGGCGACCTGAGCGTGCAGATCGTGGTCAGGCCGGGCGACACCAGCAGCATGCTGGCCGCCATCGCCGGCATGTGTTCGAAGCTGGCGCAGATCATGGGCGAAGTGCGCGGCGCGGCGGACTCGCTGTCGTCGGCCTCGGAAGAGGTGAGCGCCACCGCGCAGAGCCTGAGCCAGGGCGCCAGCGAGCAGGCGGCCGGCGTCGAGCAGACTTCGGCGTCGGTCGAGCAGATGAGCGCGTCGATCTCGCAGAACACCGAAAACGCCAAGGTCACCGACGGCATGGCCAGCAAGGCCGCCAAGGAGGCCGGCGAAGGCGGCGAAGCGGTGAAGCAGACCGTGGGTGCGATGAAGAGCATCGCCGGCAAGATCGGCATCATCGACGACATCGCCTACCAGACCAACCTGCTGGCACTGAACGCGGCGATCGAGGCAGCACGTGCCGGCGAGCACGGGAAGGGCTTTGCGGTGGTGGCGGCGGAGGTGCGCAAGCTGGCCGAGCGCAGCCAGGTGGCGGCACAGGAGATCAGCGAACTGGCCTCGGGCAGCGTCGACAAGGCGGAGACCGCCGGCAAGCTGCTGGACGCCATGGTGCCCAACATCCAGAAGACCTCCGAACTGGTCCAGGAGATTGCCGCGGCCTCGCAGGAGCAGGCCAGTGGTGTGAGTCAGATCAACAGCGCGATGAGCAACCTGAGCCAGGCCACGCAGCAGAACGCCTCGGCCTCGGAAGAGCTCGCCGCGACGGCCGAAGAGATGAGCAGCCAGGCCGAGCAGTTGCAGCAACTGATGGCCTTCTTCAAGCTCGAAGGCGCCGCGGCGATGAGCGCGCCCCCCACCCCCAGGGCCGCCATGCCGCGCGGCAACGTGCACTTGGCCAAGGTCGCGCTGGCCCCCAGGGCCGCCGGCGAATTCGTGCGTTTTTGAAGGAGCGCCGAGATGACAAGCAACGCCATGGTCAACCTGCAGCAGCCCAGCGCCGCGGCCGTGGCCGCGGTCCACGAACCCAGCCAATACCTGACCTTCACGCTCGGTGCCGAGATGTTTGCGATCGGCATCCTGCACATCAAGGAGATCATCGAGTATGGGCAATTGACGGCGGTGCCGATGATGCCCGGCTTCATCCGCGGCGTGATCAACCTGCGCGGCGCGGTGGTGCCGGTGATCGATCTGGCCAGCCGCTTCGGCGGCACGCCCAGCCACATCACGCGGCGCACCTGCATCGTCATCGTCGAGCTGCAACTCGGCGACGGCGAGACCCGGGTGCTCGGCGTGGTGGTCGACGCCGTGAGCGCGGTGCTGGACATCGCCAGCAGCGACATCGAGCCGGCGCCGGCCTTCGGCACGCGCATCCGCACCGATTTCATCGCCGGCATGGCCAAGGTCAACAGCCGCTTCGTGATCCTGCTCGATGTCGACCGCGTGTTGTCGATGGACGAGATGGCCGCGCTGTCCGGCGGCATCGAATCATCCATCGGCAGCGCACCGGCCGCGCTGCTGGGGTCATGAGCGCCCCCAAGACGGCATGCGTCGTTCGCGCACAGCAAAGCCCGAGATGAAGTTCTTCCGTGATTTGAAGCTGCGCACCAAGCTCGGCGGCAGCTATGCCTTGCTGGTGCTGCTGATCGCGCTGTGCGCGACGATCAGCTGGGCTGGCCTGACCAAGGTCGATCAGCATGCCGACGCCCTGGCCCACGAGCTGTGGCCCAAGGTGCAGTTGTCGCAGCGCGTGATCAACGTCGTCAACGAGAACGCGCAGGATGTGCTGGCCACGATGTACCTCGAGGATCGCGGGCAGATCCACGACGCCGTCGAGCGCATGGCGGCCAAGTCCAAAACCTTGACCCAGCACTACACCGAGCTGGCCGAGCGCATGTTGACCAGCGCCGAGGGCAAGGCCACGCTGGCCGCCGTGCTGGCCGCGCGCAAGCAGTACGTCGACAGCCGCGGCCAGGCCTTGGCGCTGTTGTCGGCCGGGCAACCGGTGGCCGCGCGCGCGCAGCTGTTGTCAGAGACCATGCCGCTGCGCTTGAAGTACATCGAGACCATCACCGCGGGCATCGATCGTGAACAGCGCTCGATGGAGCAGGCGCTCGACGCGCAGCGTGCCGAAGTGGCCGCGATCCGGCGTGCGATGGTGATCGCCACGCTGGTCGCGATTGGCCTGGCCATCGTCGCGGGCGTCGTGCTGACGCGCTCGCTGGCGGGCAATCTGCGCAAGGCCTCGGAAGCAGCGCAGCGTCTGGCCCAGGGCGACTTCACGGTCCGGCTGGAAGCCACCTCGAACGACGAGATCGGCCAACTCGTCGCGGCGATGAAAACCATGACCGAGAAGCTGGCGCAAGTGGTCGACGAAGTGCGTGGCACGGCCGACAGCCTGTCGTTCACCTCCACCGAACTGAGCGGCACCGCGCATGGCTTGAGCCAGGGCGCCAGCGAGCAGGCGGCCAGTGTCGAGCAGACCTCGGCATCGGTGGAACAGATGAGCGCGTCCATCACCCAGAACACCGGCAACGCGCAGGTCACCGACGGCATTGCGGCCAAGGCCGCCAAGGAAGCCGGCGAAGGCGGCAAGGCGGTGCGGCAGACCGCGTTGGCGATGAAGAGCATCGCGGCCAAGATCGGCATCGTCGACGACATCGCCTACCAGACCAACCTGCTGGCGCTGAACGCCGCGATCGAGGCCGCGCGCGCGGGCGAGCATGGCAAGGGTTTCGCGGTGGTCGCCGCCGAGGTGCGCAAGCTGGCCGAACGCAGCCAGGTGGCCGCGCAAGAGATCGGCGAGCTGGCAGGCAGTTCGGTGCGGCTGGCCGAGCGCGCGGGCACGCTGCTCGACGCCATCGTGCCCGGCATCGAAGAGACCTCCGCGCTCGTGCGGCAGATTGCCTCGGCCTCGCAGCAGCAAAGCGGCGGTGTCGGGCAGATCGACGGCGCGATGAACAGCTTGAGCCAGGCCACCCAGCGCAACGCCGGCGCCAGCGAAAAACTGGCGGCCACCGCCCAGGCCATGAGTGGCCAGGCCGAGCAGTTGCAACACCTGATGTCCTTCTTCAAGTTGAACGCGGCACAGGCCGCACCCCGGGAGCGCGCGTGAGCAGGAAGCCTTCGATCGCACTCGCTGCCATCGTCATGCTGGTGGCCACCCCGCCGCGCGCCGGGGCAGCCGAATTCGCCACGCCCAAGGAGGCCGAGGCCCTGGTGGCCAAGGCCGTGACCGCGATCAAGGCCCACCCGCAGAAGACCTATGAGGAGATCACCGCGAAAGATCCGAAGTGGATCGATCGTGATCTCTATCCCGTGGTCTACGGCCTGGATGGCAAGGTCCTCGCCCATGGCCTGAATCCCAAGATGGTCGGCAAGGACTTGATCGAGCTGAAGGATGCCGACGGCAAGGCCTTCGTCAAGGAGCGTGTCGAACTGGCGCAGAGCAAGGGCAAGTTCTGGCAGGACTACAAGTTCACCGAGCCGACCACGAGGAAGGTGCTGCCCAAACAGATGTACTGCGAAAAGTTGAACGACACCGCAGTGTGCGCCGGTGTCTACAAGCACTAGGCGCCGGCCGCCTGACGAAGATCCCTCCCCCAACTACAACTCGTCCAAGGAGAACAGTCCATGTCCATTCAGCGTTTCATGGTCGGCGCCGCACTGGTGCTCGGCGGCTGTCAAGCCGCACTTGCCGGAGAGTTCGCCACCGCGCAGGAAGCCAAGGCGATGCTGGCGCGCGCGGTCGCCGCGATCAAGGCCAACAAGAAGAAGGCCTTGGAGGAGATCACCGTGAAGGACCCGAAATGGATAGACCGCGATCTCTATCCCTTCGCGCTGGACATGCAGGGTGTGGTGCTGGCGCATGGCGCAAATGCCAAGCTGGTCGGCAAGGCACTGGGCGAACTGAAGGATGCCGACGGCAAGGCCTTCGTCAAGGACATGATCGACCAGAGCCGCAGCACGGGCAAGTGCGTGGTCGACTACAAGTGGACCGATCCGCTCAGCAAGAAGGTGCTGGCCAAGCACGCCTTCTGTGAGCGCATTGATGACGACATGTTCGTCGGTGTTGGCGTGTATGCGCGTTGAGCGGCGGCGGTCACAAGCAAATGTGGCTCCGCCACTTTGCTTGACCCCCTCGGGGGGCGGACGACGTATTTCGTCGGCCTGGGGGTACATATGAGCCTGTTCCAGAGAATACTGATCGCGCCGGCCGTCGCCGTGGTGTTGATGCTGCTGATCGGCCTGGGCCAGTGGCGGGCGATGCACGTGCAGCAAACGCACCTGGCCGGACTGGCGAAGACGCGCTTGCAGCACGCGATGGTCGCCGCCGATGTGCGTGCGGCGGTGCTGGACACCCATACGCGGGCCTATCGCGTGCTGAGCTGGAGTGGCAGCGTCGGCGCCTCCTACGTGGAAACGGAGGCCGAACTGCTGATGGCCGACCTCGAAGCGACCACGGTCGAGTTTGCGCGCTGGCATCGCAGCGACGCACTGGTCGCGGCGGAAAAGGCCATGAGCGCACCCCTGCTGGCCTCGGCGGACAAGTACCGCCAGTCGCTGGCGACCGGGCTGGACCTGGCCTCGGTCGACGTGGCCTCCGGCGTGGCGGCGATGCAGACCGCCGATGCGGACTTCCAGCGGCTGGCGCAACAGGCGCGGGACCTTGTGGCGCTTGAAAAGCAGCTGGCCGCCGACGCGGTGGCCGCGGCTGAAGCCGCCTATCTCAGGAGCGTGCAGTTCGCGGTCGGGCTGGTCGTGCTCGCCGTGCTGCTGGCCACCGGCCTGGGCATCGCCACGGCGCGCAGCGTGATACGCCAGCTCGGCGGCGAACCGGCCTATGCACGCGACGTGGTCACGCGCATTGCCGATGGCGACTTGACGGTGCAGGTGAGCACACGCATCGGCGACGACAACAGCATGCTGGCCGCGGTGAAAGGCATGGCGGCGCGGCTGGCCGGGCTGGTGGATGAGTTGCGGGCCAGCGAACACGCCTTGACCCGCGTGGCAGCGCAGGTGGCGGGCACCGCCCAGGGCCTGTCGCAGGCCTCGGCCACCCAGGTGGCACGTGTCGGCGAAGCGACCGCGGCCGTGCAGCAGATGTCAGGCAGCATCGGCCGCAACGCCGAAGACGCGAAGATCACCGACCAGATGGCCGCACGTGCCGCGCAAGAAGCCATCCAGGGCGGCTCGGCGGTGCGCGAGACGGTGGTGGCGATGCAGCAGATCGCGCGCAAGATCGGCATCGTCGACGACATCGCCTACCAGACCAACCTGCTGGCGCTGAACGCGGCGATCGAGGCCGCGCGTGCCGGCGAGCACGGCAAGGGCTTCTCGGTGGTCGCGGCCGAGGTGCGCAAGCTGGCCGAGCGCAGCCAGGAGGCGGCGCAGGAAATCGGCACCTTGGCCGGCTCCTCTGTGCAGCTGGCAGAACGTGCCGGCGGCCTGCTGGACGACATGCTGCCCAGCATCCAGAAGACCTCCGAGCTGGTGCAGGACATCGCCGCGGCGTCGCAGCAGCAATCGGTAGGCGTCAGCCAGTTCAGCGTGGCGATGGCCCAGTTGAACGATGCCACGCAGCACACCGCCAGCGCCTACCAGGAGATGGCCGACACCGCGGAGAGCATGGACGCCCAGGCCAGGCAGCTGGAGCAGTTGACCGCCTACTTCAAGGTGGCGAGGGGGCCCGCATCGGCGCGGCCACCGCGAGCCCTTCGGCGAGCCCTTGACCTGGAGAGCGAACAGCACTCGCTCACCACGTGAGATGACACGATGACGCACCCGACAGACTTGTCCGATCGCGAGTTCGCGAGCTTCCAGCGCCTGATTCGCGAGGCGGCCGGCATCAGCCTGGCGCCCAGCAAGAAGGCGCTGGTCGCCGGGCGCCTGGCCAAGCGGCTGAAGCATCACGGCATCGCCAGCTTCAGCGACTACCACCGACTGCTCGACGCCCAGCAGGGCGAGCGGCAGATGGCGGTGGACCTGCTGACCACCAACGAGACCTACTTTTTCCGCGAGCCCAAGCACTTCGATTTCCTGCGCCAGCAGCTGCTGCCCCGGCATCCCCGCGAGCGTGCACTGCGCGTCTGGAGCGCGGCCTGTTCCACCGGCGAGGAACCCTACAGCGTGGCCATGCTGCTGGCCGACCACGCCGGCGACAGTGCCTGGGAGATCCTGGCCTCGGACATCAGCACCCGCGTGCTCGACAAGGCCCGGCAGGCGATCTACGCGCTCGGCAGCGTGCGCGGCCTGGCGCCCGAGCAGATGCGCCGGCATTGCCTGAAGGGGACCGGCTCGCAAGAGGGCTGCTTCGCCATCGACCCGGCGCTGTGCCGGCGCGTCAGCTTCCAGCAGATCAACCTCAACACCACGCTGCCCGAGGTGGGCGAGTTCGACCTGATCCTGCTGCGCAACGTGCTGATCTATTTCGAGCCGCAGACCAAGCGCGAGGTCGTCGCCCGGCTGCAGGCCAAGCTGAGGCGCGGCGGTCACCTGTTCGTCGGCCATTCGGAAAGCCTGAACGGGCTGGCCGATGGCTTGGTGCAGGTGGTGCCTGCCGTCTACCGCAAGCCATGAAAAGGAACGCCCACCTGCACGAAGTGCTGCTGCAGCCGGGCCAGTGGTGGTTCGGCGGTGGCGCCACGCGCGTGCGCACGGTGCTGGGCTCCTGCGTCGCGGTGACCTTGTGGCATCCCCGGCGGCAGATCGGCGGCATGTGCCACTACCTGCTGCCGCGACGCGGCAGCGCCGATCGGGCCGCGCCGGAAGCGCCGGGCTCCGCCGGCGACACATCCGACGGCCGCTATGGCGACGAGGTGCTGATGCAGATGGTGCGTGCCGTCGCCTCCACCGGCAGCACACCCGTCGAGTACGAGGCCAAGCTCTTCGGCGGCGGCCGCATGTTTCGATCCCTTGATGCGCGCGGCACCGCCCAGGTGCCGGATCGCAATGTGCAGGCCGGGCGCGACTTGCTGCTGCAGCATGGCTTTGCCTGCAAGGCCGAGCATGTCGGCGGTTATGGCCACCGCGAGGTGGTGCTCGATGTCCCGGACGGCCAGGTCTGGCTGCGTCACACCCCCTTGCGCACGACGCCACCAGGCCCCGACGAGCGCCTGATCTCGGCCTTGGGGGACCTGACGTGAAGCCGGTGCGCGTGATGATCGTCGACGACTCGGCCACCGTGCGCCAGGTGCTGTCCGGCGTGCTGGGCGAAGCGCCGGGCATCGAGGTGCTCGCGGTGGCCTCCGACCCGCTGTTCGCGCTGGAGAAGATGCAGCGCGACTGGCCCGATGTGCTGCTGCTGGATGTCGAGATGCCGCGCATGGACGGCATCACCTTCCTGAAGAAGATCATGGCCATGCGGCCGACCCCGGTGGTGATCTGTTCGACCTTGACCGCGGCCGGCACCGCCACCGCGATGGAGGCGCTCTCGGCCGGTGCGGTGAGCATCGTCACCAAGCCGCAGCTGGGCTTGCGGCAGTTCCTGGTCGACAGCGGCGACGACATCATCAGCGCGGTGCGCGCGGCAGCCCTGGCGCGGGTGCGCCGGCCGACGCCGCTGGCCGCCGTGCCCCCGCGGCTGCCGGTCGAAAGCATCGCCGATGTCCCGCTGGCGATGCACGAAACCACCGAGAAGGTCGTCGCGCTGGGGGCCTCGACCGGTGGCACGCAGGCGCTGGAACTGGTGCTCACGGCCTTGCCGCGGGTCGGCCCCGGAATCGTGGTGGTGCAACACATGCCGGAGAAATTCACCACCGCCTTCGCCGCGCGGCTGGACGCGGTGTGCCAGGTCGAGGTGCGCGAGGCCCGCAGCGGCGACCGGGTGCTGCCCGGCCGCGTGCTGATTGCGCCCGGAGGCCAGCACATGCAGCTCACGCGCAGCGGCGCGCAGTACCAGGTCACCGTGCTGGACGGCCCGCCGGTCAACCGGCACCGCCCCTCGGTGGACGTGCTGTTCCGCTCGGTGGCGCGCTGCGCCGGCGGCAATGCGCTGGGCGTGTTGATGACCGGCATGGGCGACGACGGCGCGCGCGGGCTGAAGGCCATGCGCGAGGCCGGAGCCCTCACGCTGGCGCAGGACGAGGCGAGCTGTGTCGTCTACGGGATGCCCAAGGAAGCCGTCAAGCTCGATGCGGCCGAGCGCAGCGTGCCGCTGGCAACGATCTCGACCGAGATCACGCGCTACGGCGCTCGCCGTTAGGCGACGACTTCGAAAGCCGACCATGATTCGCCTGCTGATCGCCGATGACCACGCCGCAATGCGCCACGGCCTGAGACAGTTGTTCGGCCTGGTCGCCGACGTCCTCGTCACCGCCGAGGCGGCGGACGGCGAGCAGACGCTGAACGCGCTGCACAGCGACAGCTTCGACGTGGTCTTGCTCGACCTGAGCATGCCGGGACTCAGCGGCGTCGAGTTGATCGAGCGCATCCATGCGCGCTACGCCGAGCTGCCGATCCTGGTGCTCAGCATGCACAGCGAAACGCAGATCGTGCAACGTGCGCTGGGTGCCGGTGCGCGGGGCTACCTGGTCAAGGGCTGTGATGGCGAACGCATCGTCGAGGCGGTGCGCTGCGTGGCCACCGGCGCACACTGGGTGGAACAGCTGCCCTTGCCGGCGCCACCGCCCCCCGACGCCTGGGAACGCGTGCTCAGCCCCTTTGGAACACGGGTCGCGCAACTGCTGGACCAGGGGCTGGCAGCCCGCGACATCGCGCAGCGGCTGGGCGTTCGAATCGCCACAGTGCGGCACTTTGTCGACTGCGTAACAAGCGCACAACAAACTTCACGTGCCGCGGATACTCTTCCCAATGAAAAAAATGGCAATGGGGGCACATGATGCTACGTGTACTGGTGGCCGATGACCATGTGCTGGTCCGGCAGGGATTGCGCCAAGTGCTCGCCACGTCGGATGAAGTGGTCCTCACGGCTGAAGCGAAGAACGCGTGGGAGGTGATCGAGCGAGTGCGCCAGGGCGGCATCGACATCGTGCTGCTGGACATGAGCATGCCCGGGCCCAGCGGCGTCGAATTGATCCGCCGCCTGCGCGACGAGGCGCCGCGGGTGCCCATCCTGGTGCTGTCCATGCATGTGGATGTGCAGATCGCCTCGCGCGCCATCAAGGCCGGCGCGAGCGGCTACCTCACCAAGGACTGCGAGCCTGAAACGCTGCTCGAAGCGATCCGCACGGTCGGCCGCGGCGGGAACTTCATCGACCCGTCGATGGCGACGCGGCTGGTCTTCGACACCAACCAGGAGAGCCAGGAAGCACCGCACACCTGCCTGTCGAACCGCGAATACCAGATTTTCCTGGCCTTGGTTCGCGGCCGCGGGCTGGTCGACATCGCCGAAGAACTGAGGCTGTCGCCCAAGACCGTGAGCACGCACAAGTTCCGCCTGATGCAAAAACTCCGGCTCGACAGCGTTGTTGAACTGGCGCGCTACGCCATGCGGCACGGACTGGCGGAGTGATGCAAAAGCCCTCGAACGAACGCGATCCGCGGCCTGCGGCGGCGGGCGCACTGGCGCGGCCGCAGGCCGTTGTCGAAAGCGTGCTGGAGAACTCGTCGGACGTCATCGTGCGCTACGACCTGGCGCTGCGTCGCATCTATGCCAACCCGCGCTTCGAACGGCTGCACGGCGTCACCCCGGCGCAGTACCTGGGCAAGAAGCCGTCGGAATTGGATCTGCTCGGTCCGCAGTCTGCCGTGGTGCTGGAGGGCTGGTTGCAGTCCGCGTTGCACAGCGGTGAGTCGCAAGCCAAGGACTTCGAGTGGCGCGCACCGGATGGCCGGATGTTGTGGCGCAGGATTCGCATCGTCGTGGAGCGCGACACCCAGGGCCGACCGACGAGCCTGCTGTCGATCGCCACGGACATCACGGCGCGCGCGCGCAGCGAGGACGCCTGGCGCTTCATCACCCAGTACGGCTGGAGCGACGCGGGTGAGCCCTTTTTCCCGGCGCTGGTGCGCTACCTGGGTCAATCGCTGCAGCTGGACCATGTCTTCGTCGACACATTCGACGACGAGCAGCCGGGCATCGCCGAAACGGTGGCGCTGTACGCCCAGGGCGAGATCGCGCCGAACCTGCGCTACGCGCTGAAGGACACGCCCTGCGAGAACGTCGCCGGCCGCGTCGCCTGCACCTATCCGCGGGGCGTGCAGCAGCTGTTCCCGAAGGATCACAGGCTGGTGGCCATGCAGGCCGAGAGTTATGTCGGCGTGCCGCTGGTGGACGCCTCCGGCAGGGCGATCGGCCTGATCGCGGCGACGGACCGCCAGCCGCTGGTGGACGAGGACTCGGTCACCGGCGTGCTGCGCCTGGTGGCCGCGCGCGCCTGTGCCGAACTGGTTCGCGAACGCACCGACCGTGCGCTGCAGGCCAGTGAACGCGAGTACCGTTCGCTGGCCGAGAACTCGCCCGACTACATCGTTCGCTTCGATCGGCAGGCGCGCACGCTGTATGCGAACCCTGCCCTGTGCACGCGCCTGGGCCTGAGCCTGGAGCGCTTGCTGGGCACGACGCCGGCAGGCCTGGCCCTGCCAGGCGATGAGCCGGCCATGGCCGCGTACGAACGCGCGCTGGCCCAAGTGCTCCACACCGGCGAAGCACTGGAGGTGGAGCTGGTGCTGCCGGGTTCGGGCGAGGTCATTGAAACCCACCACGTGCGCATCGTGCCGGTCAAGACGCCGGACGGCCGCACGGACGGCGCGCTGGCGATCTCCCGTGACGTCAGCGAACGCCAGCGTGCGATGGCCTTGCTGGTCCACCGCGAACAGGAGTTCCGCGCCCTGGTGGAGCATTCGCCCGACCTCATTGAACGCTACGACCTGCACGGGCACCGCGTCTATGCCAATCCGGCGCTGCGCGAGCTGCAGCAAGACAGCGCCTTGATGGGCATGGCGCCATCGAACGAGCACGGCGCGGTGGTGGTCGAGGCCGAACGGTATCAGCGCATGGTGCACACGGTGCTGGCCACCGGCCGGCCGAAGCGGGCCGAGTTGCGCTACCACCTGGCCGACGGTGGCAGCGGCTGGCTCGATGTGCGGTTCTGCCCGGAGGAGGATGGCGAAGGCCGGATCGCTTCGGTGTTCGTTGTGTCGCGAGACATCACCCAGGGCGTCGAGCAACGCGAGCACATCAAGACGCTGGCCTTGTCGGACCCATTGACCCGGCTGCACAACCGGCAGGCGCTCTACGACTACGCGCCAGGGCTGATCTCCGAAGCCAGCCGGCACGGCCGCCAGCTGGGCGTGATGATCCTCGACGTCGATCGCTTCAAGGACGTCAACGATTCGCTGGGCCATGCGGCCGGCGACCGCCTGCTGTGCGAAGTGGCCCAGCGCATTGCCGAATGCACCCGGGGCTATGACCTGCTGGTGCGCCTGGGCGGCGACGAATTTGCGATCGTCGCCACCAACCTCGACAGCGGCCTGGGCATGGCCACCATCGCCGACAAGATCGATCGCACGCTGTCCGAGCCCTTGCAGATCGCCGGACGGCAGGTGGTGGTCAGCGCGAGCATCGGCATTGCGCTGTTCCCGGCCGATGGCGAACAGCTCGAAGACCTGATGGCGCATGCCGACGCGGCGATGTACCACGCCAAACGTGGTGGACGCAACCGCTACGAGTTCTACCGTGCCGAGTTCAGCGAACGCGCGCGCGACCGCCTGGCGCTGGAGCAAGCGCTTCGCGCGGCCCAGGAGGGCGACGGGCTCGAACTGCACTACCAGCCGCTGGTCGCCCTGGACGACGGCCGCATCCTCGGTGCCGAGGCCTTGCTGCGCTGGCGCCACCCGGATCTGGGTTTGCTGACGCCGGACAGGTTCATGTCGATCGCCGAGGAGACCGGCCTGATCGTGCCGATCGGCCGCTGGGTGATGGACCAGGTCGCCCAGGTGGCACGGCGCTGGAACCACGGCCGGGCCCAGCCCTTGCGGCTAGCGTTCAACGTCTCGACCCGACAGTTCCTGCGCGATGACCTGGTGCTCGCGGTACGCCAGGCGCTGCAACGCAACGCCTGCCAGCCGCAGTGGCTGGGCATCGAAGTCACCGAAAGCCTGCTGCTGGAAGACAGCGAGCAGGTCCGCAACACCTTTCGCGAGCTTCGCTCGATCGGCCTGGAGATCGCGATCGACGACTTCGGCACCGGCTATTCGGCACTCAACTACCTGAGCAAGTTCGACGTGCAGTGCCTGAAGATCGATCGGCAGTTCGTGCACGACATCGATACCGACCCGCGCCAGGCCGAACTGGTCAAGGCATTCCTGGCGATTGCCCGAGCGCTGGGCTTGAGCGTCGTGGCCGAGGGCGTGGAAACGACGACGCAGGCCAGCTTCCTGTGCGCGCACGGCTGCGCCGTCGGACAAGGATTCCTGTTCTGCCGGCCCGTGCCGGCAGACATCTTCGAGCAGGCCCTGCGCGACGAATGCCGGGGCCGGGAAAGGCTGAGTCTTGCGTGAAGCATTGTTCAAGGCCGCACTGGACCAGGTGTGCGAGGCGGTCTATCTGCTGGATGAGCAGGGCGCCATCCATTACGCCAACCACGAGGCCGCGCGCATGCTCGGCTACGAGCGCGAAGCGCTGCTGCGCATGCGCCTCTGGGACCTGGATCCAGAGATTCCGATGGCGCAGCGCCAGATGTACTGGGAAGCCCTGGTCGAGCAGGGTGTGCGCCGCTTCGAAACCAGCCACCGCCGCAGCGACGGCCAGCAGGTTCCGGTGGAGGTGGCATCGAGCTGCATTCATCACAACGACACGCCCTACAGGCTGGCGCTGGTGCGCGACATCAGCGAGCGCAAGCGTGCCGAGCATGACATCGGCCTGCGCATGGAGAGCCAGCGGCAGCTGATCGCGCTGATCGAGAGTCACCCCGACGTCGTCGCACGCTACGACTGCGCCGGGCGTTTCGTCTATCTCAGCCCCCGCAGTGTGCAACGCTTCGGCGGCACCCTGGCCCAACGCATCGGCAAGACCATGGCCGAGGTGAATCCGCGTTATGGTCCGCCGATGCATGAATCGATCCGCCGCGTCGCCGAGAGCGGGCTGCCGCGCCAGCTGGAGTTGCCCTACCCAGTGCACGACGAACTGCGGCACTGGGAAGTCAGGCACGTGCCGGAAGTTGGCGAGCACGGCCGCGTCACCGGTGTGCTGGGCATCGCGCGCGACATCACCGTGGCCCGGCAGGCCGAGCAGACGATTGCCGAGCTGCACCAGCGGCGCGAGGCCGCACGCGAGGAAGAGCGCCGGCACATCGCGCGCGAACTGCACGACGAGATGGGCCAGTACCTGTCGGCACTGCGCATGGAGGTGTCGGTGCTGCGCATGCGCTGGGGTGGCCTGGACCCGGCGTTGCAGGAGAAAGCCGAAGGCCTGCAGCGCATGGTCGACCGGGTGATCCAGGTTATGCGCCATGTGGTGTCGAGCCTGCGGCCGCCGGTGCTGGACATGGGCATCGCCTCAGCGCTGGAGTGGCTGGTCGAGGAGTTTCGCGGCCCGAGCGGTGTCGCTTGCCACTTGACCGTCGACGAGTCCTCCGTGGCCCTGGATGCGCAGCAGACGGTGATGGTCTTTCGCATCGTGCAGGAGTCGATGAACAACGTGGCGCGGCATGCCCAGGCGCGGCGCGTCGACGTGACCTTTGCGCGCCGCGGTGCCAACTACCTGCTGATGGTGCGCGACGACGGCTGCGGCTTCGACCCGGAAGATCGGCCCGTGCGGTCACTGGGCCTGCTGGGCCTTCAGGAACGGGCGACGGCGCTCGGCGGCCTTCTGGACATCCGCAGCCGACCGGGGGCCGGCACCACGGTGTGCGTGACCTTCCCTTCGGAGCGCGCGAACTCACGCTCATGATCAGGTCCACGTTCGTCGCCGCGGCCCAGGCGCTGATCGTGGCCGCGCTGCTGGGCTGCGGCTGCCGGCTCGAAGCGGCGCAAACGGCCTGGCAGATCCAAGCTGCGCGCATTCGCCTGCTGGCTGAAAACGACCCGCCGCTGGCCCGAATGCAGGCGCTCGACCTGCAAGCCGACTTGCCGGCGAACGCGCCGCCGGCCGACCAGGCGCAGGCGCTGAACCTGCTCGCGCGCAGCGAAACCTACCTGGCGCGCACCGCGGAGGCCACCGAACACGCCCGCCAGGCGCTGGCCTTGGCGACGCGCCACGGCGACCGCATCGGGCAGATCGAGGCTCAGCTGAACATGGCGCTGAACAGCATCAACGCAGCAGACATCGATGGCATGGTGGCCGCCACCACGCAGGCGCTGGCGCTGCTCGACGGCATCGATCGCCCGCGGCTGGTGGGCGAAGCGATGCTGCGCGGCGCGATGCTGTACCGGCGGCAAGGCAAGATCGAGGAATCGCTGGTGATGTGTCTACAGGCGATGGAGGTGGCGCGCCGATCCAACGATCCGCTGGCGCTGACCTATGCGCACCAGGGATTGAGCATTTCATATGGTCAGAGCGGCCATCAACAGCAGGCCTTGCAGCACTTTCAGCAGATGCGCGAGTACGCGCAGCGTGTACCTTCGCGCTTGCTGGAAGCCCACGCGCTGGTGGGCCTGGGGGACACCGCCATACACCTTGGCGACACCGACAGCGCACGAGCGCGTTACAAGGAAGCGATCACCCTGTTCCAGGCCGCCGGTTCGCCAGGCTCGCTGAGTTTCGGCTTGTTCGGGTTGGCTGAGTTGCACCGCCAGCAGCACGAGCACGAGCAGGCGCTTGCCCTGCTCGGAAAGGTGGTCGACATCTATGAACGACATCCGAACAAGATCGGTCTCTGGTACACCCTGAATGCGCGCAGTGCCAACCACCTGGCGCTGGGCAACAGCGCCGCGGCGCTGGCCGACGCCGAACGCGCCCGGGCGCTGGCCCAGGCCATCGGCTTTGCGCCTTATCTCGCCGAAAGCGCCCGGCGCGTCGCCACCATCGCTGCCGGCCGGGGCGACCATCGCCAGGCCTACGCGCTGTCGGTCGAGGCGGAAGAACTGTCGGCGCAGGCCGCGCGTGCAAAGGTCAATGCCCAGGTGATTGAACTCGGCCAGCGATTCGAATCCGAGGGCAAGCGCCGCCAGATCGATGAACTGACCCATCGCAACGAGCAGCAATCAACCGAACTGCGGCGCCGCGATCTCGAGCGGCGCTGGCTGGGCTCGGTCCTGCTGGGCAGCCTGCTGGCACTTGCAGGTGCGGCGTACTTCCTGCGTCGGGTGCGCCGCTCGCAGAATGCGCTGGAGCGCCAGACCGAGATCCTGCAGTCGGTGCTCGACAGCATGGCCGATGGCGTGCTGGTGGCCGATCAACGCGGTCACCTGGTCCTGGTGAACCCGGCAGCTGAACGCATCGGTGCCCTGGCTTGCATGGTTGCAGGCGGCGAAGCCTCGGCACCGCAGGTGTACCTGGAAGACCAGCACACGCCCTATCCCAGCGCAGCGCTGCCCCTGGCGCGGGCAATTCGCGGCGAGTCCTGCGACAGCGTTCAGCTGTTCATTCGCGAACCGGACCAGGACCAGGGGCGTTGGCTCAGCGCCTCCTCGCGGCCCCTGATCAACAAGAGCGGCCACATCCGCGGCGGCGTGGCCGTGCTCTCCGACATCACCGTGCACAAGCGCGCCGAACAGGAGATTCGCAGCATCGAGCAGCTGCGCCGCGAGCTGGAGTTCCGGCGCGAAGCGGCGCGCGAAGAAGAGCGCAAACACATTGCGCGCGAGCTGCACGACGAACTGGGGCAACACCTGTCGGCACTGCGCATGGAACTCTCGGTGCTGCGCATGCGCTGGGGCGTCACCGACCTGGAAGTGCGGGACAAGGCCCGCTCGCTGCAAGCCAGCGTGGACCAGGTGATCGCCGTCGTGCGCAATCTGGTGACCAGCCTGCGGCCCGCGGTACTGGACATGGGCATTGCCGCAGCCCTGGAGTGGCTGGCCGCCGAATTCAGCGCCAGCAGCCGGGTGCGCTGCACGCTGACGGTGGACGAAGCCGCCGTGTCGCTCGACAGCCACCAGACCAACCTGGTGTTCCGCCTGGTGCAGGAATCGCTGACCAACATTGCGCGCCATGCCGACGCGCGCGAAGTGCACGTGACCCTGCAGAAACGGAACGACAGCCATGTGCTGCTGGTGCAGGACGATGGCCAGGGCTTCAACCCGCGTGAACGGGCGCCCCAGTCCTTCGGCCTGATGGGCATGCGCGAGCGTGCCGAGATGCTGGGCGGCCGGCTGGACATCCGCAGCCATCGAGGCACCGGCACCTCGATCGCCGTGAAATTTCCGGTCACGCAGCCCGCGACAGCCCAGAGCGGTTCGCCGGGTTGAGAGACCCGGCGATGCCGCTTCAGCGTGCGCAGACGCCCGTGGTCGCCGCTGCGCCGGTCAGCATGAGGTTGTTGCTGACCTGCGAGTTCGGCGCGATCACGCGCACCGCGGTGCTGCCCGAGTGCGGCGTCGGGTAGCAGGCCGTGTTGTTGCGCACGATGGCGTTGCCGTCCGGCACGTCACCGCTCGCGTACTCGGTGTGACCCACCGAGATCCCGGTCTGGAAGGTGGTCTGCGTGTTGATGATGACGTTGCCCTCGACCACGATGCCTGGCGCCGACTGCGCGTTCATCCCCGTGTTGCCCGCATTGATCAGCTTGTTGTTGCGCACCACGAAGTTGCGGAACCACTCGGCCGTGCCGTAGCCCTGCGTGATCGACATCTCCCAGCAGCCCTCGGCCGCGGCATCCTGCTCGATGCGGTTGCCCTCGATCAGCACGCCGTCCATCTGGCCATGGAAGGTCATGTTGCCGCCTTGGCAAACGCCGTTGAGCACCGAGTTGCGGATATAGCGGTTATTGCGCAGCGTGACGTTGTAGCCGCTCAAGCCGTCGTGGCCGGACAGATAGGTGGCGTGGTTGAAGCCCGAGCCGTCGATGTAGTTGTTGCCCTCGAACAGGTTGCCCTCGATCACGGTGTCGGAGAACTGCCCCAGCATGCCCATGCTGCCGTTTCGGCTGATGCTGCTGTTGCGGATCAGCACGTTGTGCACACCGTGCGGCGCGCGGGCCTGCGAGTGGATGCCGATCTGGAAGCCGGTGATGTCGACGTTCTCGATCACGACATCGCGGACATTGCCGTTGAACCAGAAGCCCCAGGCCGAGTTGTTCGACCCATGGAGCCGCAAGTTGCGGAACACATAGCCACCGTCGTTGGAGGTGTTGAAGTAGTCCCCGCCCAACTCGAATGGCGCGATGGCGTTGTTGCTGGTCGTCAGCAGCGGCGCCGGCCCGGTGCCGTAGGCGTCCACGGTGATCGGCGCTGCCGCGCTGGAGTTCATGTTTTCGAACCTCGTCCAGCCGACGATCCACGAACCGCCGCGTGCGAACAGCAGCGAGGTGCCGGCAGGCAGCGTGCTGACGTTGATGCCATCCAGGTTCCGCTTCGGTGCTGCCTGGGTGCCTGGGTTGGCATTGCTGCCCGGCAGGCAACCGGTTGCCGCGCCCGCCTGGCAGTCGGAGAAGTAGTACGCCGTGCCGGTCGACAAAGCGGCAAACGTGGCTGTCGCGGTCCGCGCCGCGGTCATCGAGACCGTGCAGCTGGCGCTACCGCTGCAGGCGCCGCCCCAGCCCGTGAAGGTTTGCCCGGCCGCCGGGGTGGCGGTGAGCGTGACACTGGAACCGGCGGCAAAGCTGGCGCTGCACGCCGTGCCGCAGTTGATGCCGGTGGGCGAGGAGCTGACGACCCCCGAACCACTGACCGTCGTGGTCAGCAGGTACGAGGTGGTGCTTGCGCCACCGGACAGCAGCTCGCAGGTCTTGAAGACGCCCCAGGCCGGGTCGGAGCCGAAGAACGCATTGGTGCATTGCCCGCTGCCGGTCACGCTCCTTTGCACCCAGCTGGATCCGGCACCGAAGCGAACGGTCTGCGTGCCATTCACGGTGAAGGAGGCTCCTTCGTCGGCGATCTTGGTCCAGGTCGATTGCGCAAACGCCGCCGTGACGTTCCGCGCTGTACTCATCGCCACCGTGCAAGTGGGTGCGGTGCCCGAACAAGCCCCGCCCCAGCCGCTGAAGGCCTGGCCGGCGGCCGGCGCGGCCGTCAGCGTGATGGTCGTGCCGTGGTTGAAGACTTCCGTGCAGTCGCTGCCGCAGCTGATGCCCGCCGGCACGGAGGTGACGGCGCCCGAGCCGGTGACGGTCACTGTCAACGCCCGGCCGAACCGCGCATTCACGGTGCGGGCGCCACTCATCGTCACCGTGCACGTGGGCGAGTTCCCGGTGCACGAGCCGCTCCACGCCATGAACTGATAACCCGCCGTTGGCGCGGCACTCAGACTCACCGCCGTGCCTTGCGCATGCGACTGGGTGGTGGTCGTTGTCGTGCTGCCGGTGGCGTTGACCGTGAGCGTGTGGTTCGGCAGCGGCGTTGCGCTGGCCGACACCGTGTTGGCATTCGCCATGCCATTGCACGACAGCACGGCGCAAACCAGCAGGGCCCGCCAGGCCCATGACTTGTATAGGTTCAAGAATCCTCCTTGGGCCTTGCGCCCGACCTCTCGATTTGAGGAGGCAATTCTTCGCCAGACACGCTCACATCACCTGTAATCATTTGTCGGACTGACGGCCTTCCGTCGGCCGTTGTGCGCCGTTCATCTGCCCGGTGAAGTGACCCCCCTCAACAAGGTGGGAAGACTCAGATCGAAGGCCCAGCCCCTTGAGAGAACCTGCTCGTCATCCGGTGTGCGCATGCCGACGTCAACATAAACAATGAGTATTATGATACCCATAAAGTAATTTTACGGGTAACATAATGGCGATCACAACGCCGCTGGAAGTCACGTCCGCAACGCAGCGACTGGGTGGAAACATCCGGGTCGCTCGCGTCCGCCGCCGCCTGAGCCAAGAAGAGCTCGCACAAGCCTGCGGCATCACCCGCAAGACCCTGTACGCCCTCGAGAAAGGTGCACCGGGCGCGACCATCGCCACCGCCTTCACCGTGCTCTGGAAGCTGGGCCTGCTCGACACTGCCCTTGCGCTTGCCGACCCTGATGCTGACGAGCACGGGAAGATTCTTGAGGCAGCCAGCCGGCCCAAGCGCGTTCGCCGGCCGGTCGACAGCGACAACGACTTCTGACCCATGGCCAACGACGAACAAGCCTGCTACGTCTACATCCAGCTTCCCGGGACCCTGGAGACGGTGCCCTGCGCGTCACTCAGGGTCCGCGCCGTCGGTGCGAACGCCTACGAAGGGACGCTCACGTACGGCAAGCGATATCTCGAACGGCCCGAGGTGGTGGCTTTGGACCCGTTCCACCTGCCCTTGTCGACGCGCCCCCAGAAGTTCACGAAACTCAAGGGCATCCCCGGAGCCGTCCGGGACGCCAGCCCGGACGCATGGGGGCGACGGGTCATCCAGGCCAAGCTTCAGCGTCCCGAGGCGGACATCCAGGAGGTGGAGTACCTGCTCAACGGGCCGGATGACGGTGCCGGCAACCTGAGCTTCGGACGAACCACGACGCCGCCCGCCCCACGGCGACCCTTCAATCGCACACATCAGTTGGCTGCCCTCATCGAAGCGGCCGAGAGGCTAGAGCAGGACGGCCGGCTCCCACACGAGGTCCTCGAGGCGCTGGAGCCCGGCACCAGCATGGGCGGCGCACGGCCTAAAGTGACGGTCGAGGACAAGCACAAGATCTGGTTGGCCAAGCTGCCGGAAAAGGCCGACCGGCACAACATGCAGCGAATCGAGTACGCGACGCTGGAGCTTGCGCGCGCCGCCGGGCTTCGTGTTTGTGGGACCCGTGTTGAGCCCGTCGGCGAGCGTGAGGCCCTCATGCTCGAGCGCTTCGATCGCGAATGGAATCCGGATGCCAACGCCTACTGGCGTTACGGGCTCGTGTCGGGCCTGACGGTGATGGACGCTGAGGATGGCTACCTTGGCCGCGACCGTTGGTCATACCTCTTGCTGGCAGATGAACTTCGCCGCTGGTCCGTCAAGAACACCGACGACCGCCGCGAACTGTTTCTCCGCATGGTGTTCAATGCCATGGTCACCAACAACGACGACCATCCGCGCAACCACGCGCTATTGCAGACCAAGAGCGGCTGGCGCCTTTCGCCCGCCTACGACATCCTGCCGGTGCCGCTGGTCTCGGTCGAACGTCGCGACCTGGCTCTCGAGCTCGGCCGCTTCGGTCGAGCCGCCAGCCTCTACAACATCCTGTCTCAGTGCGACGTGTTCGGTCTGACGAAGGAAGCGGCGCGAGCGCTGATCGATGGGATGCTCGAGGTCGTCCGCGGCTGGCGAGAGTTCTTCATCCAGCGAGGCGTCGAGCAGCGCAGCATCGAGATGCTCGAGCAAGCCATGCTGCCGCCCTCCTTCTTCCGCGACACGCCGCCAGACGCAGCCTGAGGGTCACACTGCCATTCAGCATCGAGGACGCGGGCAACGCGGTAGCTCGCTGACTCGCGCTCATGCATGAACGTGTTCTCCGCCGCTCTCTTGCCAACGCTGCTGGATCTGCGCGGCATCGGCATCGGAGTGCGCCTTCACGCCAAGCAGAATGCCGCCCGCACGGATGCCGGCTCCGTACTGCTCGACGCGAGAGTCCGGAATGCCCCAGTTCATGAAGACGCCCATGAGGCCGACGGCCACGCCCGTCGCCGCGGCCGCGGCCAGGGCGATGGCCACCGGTCCGGCCACGATCCCGATGCCAGGGATCAGCAACACGCCCACAGCGGCCACGACCGGTGCCAGCGTGCCCACCGTCCCCCCCACCGGCCCGCCCAACTTGTCGCTGGCTGCGTTGTTGGTCTCTGCCGCGGCCTTTTCTTCCAGGTCAGTCGTATCGGGATCAGCCGTGCTCGGGTTGTCGGCAAGAAAGTGCCGGCGACGAACTTCGTCGGACATGACCACATTGATATCGCTCTTCTCGTAGCCCAGGTCGATAGCGGACTGGAAAGCGCGCTCGGCGCTGTCCTTGTCCTTGAACAGGCCAGTGATCATGGTCATCGCACTCTCCTTGTCGCCCGCCTCTTCGCTGATGAGGCCGAAGCAGAAAAGTCAGTGAACGGCTTGCGAGTGGGCGCCGCCCGGCGCGGAGATGTCAGCGATCGCCTGGCCCGTTTGCTTGGCATCCTCGCATTGCGCCACGTCGCTGATCGAGAGGATGCCGACCAGGCGCTTGCTGCGATTCAACACCGGCAGCCGGCGGACCTTGAGGCTGCCCATGTTCTGCGCAGCATCTTCCAGCTCTTCCTCGTCGAAACAGTAAAGCACCTCCGGCGACATCACGTCGCGGATCGGGGTGTCGGGGCCGAACCCTTGGGCCACGGCCCGCACGGCGATGTCGCGGTCGGTGATCATGCCGACGAGACGATCGTTCTCGCCCACCGGCAGGGCGCCGATGTCCTGCTCGGCCATCATTCTGGCGGCATCACCAATGCTCCGGTCGGGGTCGACCAGGCACACATCGCCTGTCATCGCTTCACGTACTTTCATGGAGAACCTCCTGGAGACGGTTGAAAACACGGACTTCGGGCATGGCCGCTACGGCGCAAGTCCGGAATCAGCTGTTGACACAGGCATACGGCGTGCCTGCGCAGGCCCGCTTGACGATTTGGAACCGCAACGACAATGCGCCGCCAGGCTGTTTCACGCGCATCGCTTTCAGCGTGCGATCAGGTCTGCGGCGGCCCCCCAAAGCGGTGATCGGCCTGCCGGCGAAACTCGCTCGGCGTCACGCCCTTGATCTCGAGAAAGCGGCGGTTGAAGTTGGCGGCGTTGTTGAAACCCACTTCGTAGCAGATGTGCGTGACCGGGCGGTCCGTTTCCATCAGCAACTGTCCGGCGCGGTTCACGCGGATGCGGTTCACGAAGTCGGTGAAGGTGTTGCCGGTGGCCCGGCGAAAGAAGCGTGAGAAGCGGCTTTCGCTCATGCCGAGTTCGAGCGCCAGCTCGCCCGCCGACAGCGGGTGCGCATAGTCCCGCATGATGCGGTTCACCAACGCATTGACCTGATCATTCGCGGCATCGTCTTCCTCGCCTTGCATGCGAACGCTGGACAGTTGCCGGAAGTCGGTGCAGCGCGCCAGATCACTCAGGTACGCGCAGAACGCGGCCAGCCGCTGGAAGCCGCGCGCCGCCTTCACGGCATGGAAGTGCTGGACCGCGCGGTCCGACAGGCCGAAGAACTCGACGCCCAGGCGCGCGCGCTCCAGCAGCGCCATCACCTCGGCCATCTCGGGGATTTGCTCGGCTGCATGGGCGATGGGCCCGTGCAGGAACTGGATCACCAGATCGCGCTCGGGCACGCCGCCCTCGGGCATGTCCATCGAGATCCAGTTGTGCGGCAGCCGCGGCCCGCAGAGCACCAGGTGGCCGGGCTGGAAGGGGCCGATCCAGTCGCCGACGAAGGCCTTGCCCGAGGTCGCCGTGATGAGGTGCAGTTCGTACTCGTCGTGGAAGTGCCAGCGTGCCAAGGGCGTCGGGAAACCATGGGCAATGCAGCGCACCAGCCCGGTGTCCGCCGGCGCTTCGTAGCCGAGCGTGGTCGTGCGCGCGTAGTCCTGCTCCAGTTCGGGCTGGCGCTGGCGCTGTCGGGACAGGTGCTGCTTGGGCGCTGACATCTCGAAGGCCTCTTCTTACACCATCGGATTTCCACCATTCACGAAGTGGGCAACACGGCCAGTTGCCGTCCGCATTGCGGCGACCAGCCGCGGATCGCCCGCGATCGGTCCCCACAGCATGGTATCGGCGCAGAAGGCGGCCACCGGGTCGGCCGCATCGCACATCGCATGGGCGGCAGCAGCGTCCATGCCCTGGTCCTGGTAGGTGTAGGCGATCTGCCCGCGGTGCCAGCGCTGCAGGTAGGCCAGGAACAAGGCCGGCAGCATGGCCGTGCTGGCAATCGGCTCGCCTCGCGACAGGCGTTCGATCAGGGTCGGCCGGATGAAGCCCGGGATCTTCGAGAACCCATCCATCGCGACGCGCTGGTTGGTGTCGCGGATCGCCGGGTTGCCGAAGCGGTCGAACACGATGTCGCGGTAGGCCGCCAGGTCGATCGGGCTGGGCTGCTCGGGCCGGTCCAGGCAGGGCATGACATCGTCGGTGACATAGGCATGCGCAAAGCCGCGGATCGCCGGGTGCTGCATGCCTTCGTGGATGTAGCGCATGCCGGCCAGCGTGCCGGCCCAGGCAATGCAACTGTGCGAGGCATTGAGCACGCGGATCTTCGCCTCCTCGTAGGGCTGCACCGAGGCGACCATCTCGACGCCGACCTTTTCCCAGGCCGGGCGGCCGGCGACGAAGCGGTCTTCGATCACCCACTGGATGAAGCTCTCGGCCATCACCGGTGCGCCATCGGCCCAGCCGGTGGCGGCTTTCACGCGTTCGGCCACATCGGGTGTCGGCCGCGGCGTGATGCGGTCGACCATCGCATTCGGGCAGCAGGTATTCGCCTCGACCCAGCGCGAGAGCGCTTCGTCGCCCAGCAGCGCGATGAATTGCATCAGGCCGCTGCGCGAACGATCGCCGTTGTGGCGCAGGTTATCGCAGTTCAGCAGCGTCAACGGGCCGGCGCCGGACAGCATGCGCGCGCGCAGGATCGCCGTCAGAACCGCATAAATGGTGCTGCCCGTCGTCCCGCCCGACATGCCGCCCGGACCGCCGGCCCGCGCAGCCTCGAGGTCGGCGGCGAGGTCCTTCGCCGACAGATCCAGCCGATCCTGCGCGTCCAGGTAGTAGCCGGCTTCGGTGACCGTGAACGAGACGATGCGCGTGTCCGCGTCGGCGCCGACATCGATCAGATCGGCCAGATCGGGCGCGTAGGGGATCACGCGCTCGATCGCCGTGATGGTTTCGTAGGCTCGCACGCCGCCCGGCGTCACCGTTTCGAGCGTGTACTGGCCGTCCTGCGCGATCAGCGCCGACATCGTCTCGTCCATGTCCGGCCGGCTGTTGCCGCCGACGATGGCCCAGGAACGCTCGCCCGTCTCGCGCAGCCGGTGCACATACACAGCCTGGTGGGCCCGATGAAAGGAACCCAGGCCGATGTGAAGCATGATGTTCATGGCGTCCTCACTGCCAGCCTGGCGCCTACAGATCGAAGTTCGTGGGCATCATGACCACGTCGCGGATGGTCATGCCGCGCGGCCGGGTGAGCATGAACATCAGCACCTGGGCCACGTCGCTGGCCTCGAGCAGGCTGCCCGACGCCTTGGCCTCTGCGAGTTTTTCTGCGGGCCAGTCGGCGAGCAGCGCGCTGATGACGGGGCCGGGCGAGATCGAGCCGACACG
>NZ_DATILJ010000050.1:0-40436 GCF_035476535.1 Aquabacterium sp. | reverse complement strand
TGGATGCGCCGCGGCGAGGCCTCGACACGCGGCGCGCGCAGGCCGCTGTGCGGGCCGGGGCGCGTGTCCACGCCCCATTCCGCGTAGAACTTGTCGGCATCGAGCGCCGCAGGATCGCCGCTGGGGCCGCTGGGGCCGCTGTGCGCCAGGTAGGTCGCGACATCGAAGCCGATGCCGCCCGCGCCGATGATGGCCACGCGCTCGCCCACCGGCCGGTGGTCGCGCAGCACCGCCAGGTAGTCCAGCACGCTCGGATGATCCAGCCCTTCGATCTCGGGCCGGCGCGGCAGCACGCCGGTGGCCAGCACGATCTCGTCGAAGCCCGCCGCGTCCAGTTCCGCGGCCGTGACGCGGCAGTTCAAGCGCAGGGTCACGCCGGTGATGTCGATGCGGCGGCCGAAGTAGCGCAGCGTCTCGACAAATTCTTGCTTGCCGGGAATCTGCTTGGCCAGGTTGAACTGGCCGCCGATCTGCGCATCGGCTTCGAACAGCGTCACCGCGTGTCCGCGCTCGGCGGCGGTGGTCGCCGCCGCCACGCCGGCCGGTCCGGCACCGACCACGGCGATGCGCTTGCGCCGCGCGGCCACTTCGATGCGCAACTCGGTCTCGTGGCAGGCCACGGGGTTGACCAGGCACGAGGCGACGATCTGCTTGAAGCCGTGGTCCAGGCAGGCCTGGTTGCAGGCGATGCAGGTGTTGATGGTGTCGGCCTCGCCGCGCTCGGCCTTGCGCATGAAGTGCGGGTCGGCGAGCAGCGGGCGCGCCATCGACACCATGTCGCAGCTGCCCTCGGCGAGCAGGCGCTCGGCCACCTCCGGCGTGTTGATGCGGTTGCTGGCGACGATGGGCACCGAGACCTGGCCCTTGAGCAGCCCGGCCACCCAGGCCCAGCCGGCGCGCGGCACCAGCGTCGCGATGGTCGGCACCCGCGCCTCATGCCAGCCGACGCCGACGTTGATGATGCTGGCGCCCGCCGCCTCGATCGCTTTCGCCAGCTCGACGCCCTCGGTCAGGCTCGATCCGCCTTCGACCAGCTCCAGCATCGACAGGCGGTAGACGATGATGAAGTCGGCGCCGACCGCCGCGCGCGTGCGCCGCACCACCTCGAGCGCGAAGCGCATGCGCTTGGCCCACGAGCCGCCCCAGTCATCGCTGCGCTGGTTGGTGCGCGGCGCCAGGAACTGGTTGATCAGGTAGCCCTCCGAGCCCATGATCTCGACGCCGTCGTAGCCGGCCTCGCGCGCCAGCACGGCACAGGTGACGAAGTCGGCCAGCGTGCGCTCGATGTCCTCGGCCGTCATCTCGCGCGGCACCTGCGGCCAGGTCGGCGACTTGATGGCGCTGGGGGCCACGGCCATGCCGTGCTTCACGTTGCGCCCGCAATGCAGCACCTGCATCGCGATCTTGCCGCCGGCGGCGTGCACGGCATCTGTGATGAGGCGGTGCTGCGCCACCTCGGCGGCCGAGCTGAGCTTGGGACCGTGCGCGAAGGGTTTCGCTTCGTCGTTGACCGCCACGCCGCCGGTGACGATCAGCCCGACCCCGCCGCGCGCGCGTTCGGCATAGAAAGCCGCCAGGCGCTCGAAGCCGTGCTCCACCGGCTCCAGCCCGACATGCATGGAGCCCATCAGCGAGCGGTTGGCCAGTGTCGTGAAGCCGAGATCCAACGGCTGCAGAAGGTGCGGATACGGTGTGCTCATTCAATGCTCTTGTGATGCTGAAAAACGCCAGTCGACCAGGCCATCGGCGCCGTGCGTGGCCACGCCGTTGCGGCCGACGGGTTCGTGCTCGCCCGAGGTCAATGCCGCCAGGGTCGCGCCGTCGGTGGGCGGCACCCGGCAGAGAAAACGCTGGCCGGTCGGTGTGCGGGCGATAACGGTTGAAAAGCGCGGCTGCCCGGCGCGGTCGTAGGGCAGCATGTAGGTCTCCACCACCCCCGGGCCGGTGTAGCCCTCGATCAAGGCCGGCACCGGACCACGCAGCGCATCGGCCTCGGCCTGGTGCGCGTGGCGCTGCGGAAAACTGCCCGCGGGCACCGGCTCGCGCGTCAGCACCAGCGTGTGGTGGTGGGTGGCATAACCGCCATTGGCATAGATCAGCCCGTGGCGGCCGGCCCTGCGCAGCATCTGCGTCATCGTGGCCACGGCGTGCGTCATGCAGTTGGCGATCGGGCCGCCGCCGAAGGTCAGGCCGCCGTAAACGCTGTGGCGCCGCTCCAGCGGCCAGGGCAGCAGGCGCCGCGCCATCTTGGGCACGCAGGGAAAGCAGCTGTACAGCTCGACCAGGTCGAGATCGCCGGCGCTCAACCCGTTCAAGGCCAGCGCGCACTGGATCGACACGGCCATGCTGGGCGAGCCGTCATAGCGGTCGCGCGCCAGGAAGTCCGCAGGCTCGTGCGCGGACGCGCCGGGACCGAGATAGACCAGTTGCTCGTCGGGCACGCCCATCTCGCGGGCCTTGGCCAGGCTGGCGACGATCACCGCCGCGCCCTGGTTGACGCTGCTGTTGGCCACCATCAGCTTGCTGTAGGGGAACGAGACCGGCCGGTTGTCCGCCGACGTGGCGAGCAGTTCGGCGGGCTCGTGGCCACGGCGTATCCAGGCCTCCGGGTTGTCGGCCGCGGCGGCGGACAGGCCGGACCAGATCGCCGCGGTCTCGGCCTGCGCCTGCGCCAGGCTCTGGCCCCAGGCTGCGCGGCAGGCGTTTTCGTAGAGCGGGTAGACGTCGGTGGCGGTGAGCAGGCCGTATTGCTTTTTCAGCGGGCCGGCGCGCTGCTCGGTCACGGCGCGGAGCAGGTCCTGCTGCGGCGCGCCCGAGGTCGCCGCGCGGCGCGCCGCCGTGCGCAAGGCCTCGCCACCGACGACGGCCGCCACGTCCACCTCGCCCGCGCCGATGCGGTTGGCGGCATCGTTGAGCAGCCGCAGCGGGCTGTCACCGCTGGGCTCCGGCGTCAGCGCCACATGGGCCGGCGCGATGCCCAGCGCAGCCAGCAGGTAGGGCGTGATCTTGTTCGGCCCGGGCCAAGCGGCCGTAGGCCACGACATCTGCTCGACGATGTCCAGGGATTGCACCTGGCGCAGGAAGCCGCCGCCGGCATCGCTGTCGGCCCGGTGGAGCGCGGAAACCATCAGCGCCAGCGTGTCGAGCGCGGCGCTGTCGTCGTCGGGTCGGTCGTTGAGCTGGCCCACGCCGACGATGACGGGAATGCGCCGCGCCGCGGCGTGGTCATCAATCCTTGCGTCAAGCCTCGCCATGGCTCAGCTCTTCCACACCGGAGCACGCTTCTCGACGAAGGCGCGTGGACCTTCACGTGCGTCTTCCGAGGCCATCACCCGCGCCGTTGCCTCGGCGCTGAGCCGGCGCAAGGAGCCTTCGTTCAGCTCGGCGGCGGCGCGGCCGATGGCCAGGCTCTCGCGCACCGACAGCGGCGCGTTGGCCGCCACCTGGGCCGCCAGCGCCAGAGCCGCCTCCGGCAGCGCAGCGAGGTCGACCACGCGGTTGACCAGGCCGAGTGCATGGGCCCGCTGCGCGTCGATGCTGGCGCCGGTGGTCAGCATCTCCAGCGCAACGGCGCGCGGAATGGCACGCGGCAGGCGGTAGACGCCGCCCGCCGCGGCCAGCAAACCGCGCTTGGGTTCGGGCAGGCCGAACACCGCGTCCTGCGCCGCCACCACCATGTCGCAGGCCAGCGCGAATTCCAGTCCACCGCCCATCGCAAAGCCGTGCACCGCGGCGATCCAGGGCTTGTGCCGCGTCGCATAGACGAAGCCGGCGAAGCCACCGTCGCGCGTCATCAGCGACGGGCCACGGCCGGCCGCGATGTCGGCCAGATCGGCCCCGGCGCAGAACGCCGGACCCGGCGCGGCGGCGAGGATCGCCACGCGCAGCTCGGTATCGGCTTCGATGCTGCGCACGATCTCTTCCAGGCGCAGCGTCATCGCGACGTTGACGGCATTGCGCGCCTGCGGGCGGTTGAGCGTCACCCGCGCGATGTGGCGGTCGATGCGCTCGAACAGGATGGGCTCGTCGGCCACCTGCGGTGTCGATTGATTCGGCATGGTGCTCATCCCTCAGTGCGTCGACGCGGGCGCATCGGCCCACACCGCCAGCGCGTCCAGCGCCTCGATGTCATCGCCGCGCACCCACAGCGGGTTGACCTCCAGCGCGGCGAGCGTGTCGCCCAGTGCGAGCGCGGCATCGCCGATGGCGGCGATCGCCGCGGCCAGGCGGTCCAGGTCCACCGGCGGGCTGCCGCGAAAGCCCTGCAGCAGCTTGGCGGCGCGCAGCCGGCCGAGCAGGGCCTTGGCCTCCTGCGGGGAGACTGGCAGCACCTGCAGCTGGGTGTCGGCCAGCGCCTCGACCCACACGCCGCCGAGGCCGACCGCCAGGGTCAGGCCCCACTGCGGATCCCGCACGGTGCCGACCAGGATTTCGAGGCCGCCGCTGCGCATCGGCGAGACCAGCACACCGTCGACCCGCGCGTCGGGCCGGGCCTGGCGCACGCCGGCCAGCATGGCGTCGAAGGCCGCGCCGACGGCCGCGTCGCCCTGCAGATCGAGCCGCACGCCGCCGACCTCGGTCTTGTGCGCGATGTCCGGCGAGGCGATCTTCATCGCCACTGGTACACCCAGCGACGCGGCAAAGTCGATCGCCTCGCCGCGCGTTGCCGCGAGCCGGGCGGGAATCACCGGCACGCCGCGGCTGGCCAGATAGTCCAGCGTCGCGCGTTCGCTGTCGGGCCGCGCCATGCCCGGTGGCATCGGCAGCACCGGCAGGGGCCGCTCGGCGCTCGCCTGTGCGGCCAGCCAGGCACTCCAGCGGCTGATGTGGCCCAGCGCCACCACCACCGCCTCCAGGCCGCCAAAGGCCGCGGGCACGCCGCAGGCGGCCATGATGTCGCGGCTCTTCTGCGAGACCGGCCGCAGCGTCTGGTTGAGCATGGCCGATGGCTTGTCGAGTTGGGACAATGCCCGCCCGATGACTTCGATCGCCGGCACCTGCTGCCACTTGTCGTTCCACGGCATGCTGTAGACACAGCCGACGAAGCCGATGGCCGGGTCGTCGCCCAGCGCTTTCAGCACGCGGGCGAACAGGCCCGGGTCGCGCACCGCGAGACCGGTGATGTCGAAGGGATTGAGGGCTTCGCCCGGCCCGGGCACGGCCTCGCGCAATGAGGCGCGTGTGGCCGGCGAGAGCGTGGGCAGGCTCACGCCATGCGCCTCGGCGCGGTCGGCGATCAGCGTGCAGGCGCCGCCGGAAATCGACACGATGCCCACGCCGGGCGCGCGCAGCGGCCCGGTGTGGGCCAGCAGCCCGGCGGTGATCACCAGGTCTTCGAGCGTGTGCACACGCAGCACGCCCAGCTGCCGGCAGGCCGCGTCGAACACCGCATCGTTACCCACCAGCGCGCCGGTGTGGGCAGCGGCCACCTGGGCCGTCAGCTCGGTGGCGCCGGCCTTGAGCATCACGATGGCCTTCTGCTTGGTTGCCGCGCGACGTGCGGCGGCGGCGAAGGTCGCGGTGTCGCGCAGCGTTTCGGCAAACACCATGATGACCTGGGTGTTGTCGTCGTCCACCAGGAAGTCCACGCAGGCGGCGACGTCCAGCATCGCTTCGTTGCCGGTGGCGATGCACATCGACAGGCCGATGTTGCAGTCCTGCGCCATGTCGACGATCTCGATGCTGGTGGCGCCGCTCTGGCCCACCAGCGCCACCTTGCCCGGCAGGAAAGGCGGGTGGATCGGGATGGGTGTCATCGCGGCACGGATCGCCAGGTTGGCGAAGCCCAGGCAGTTGGGGCCGAGGAACGTGACGCCGGCCGCGCGCGCACGCCGCGTCAGCTCGGCCTGCAGCGCGGCGCCTTCGGGCCCGGCTTCGGCAAAGCCGGAGGTGAGGATGACCGCCGATTGGATGCCGCTGTCGACCACGTCGTCGAAGGCCTCGAGCACCGCTTCCAGCGGCACGAACAGGTAGGCGGCATCCACCGCTTCCGGAATCTCGCGGCAGGCCCGATAGCCCGGATAACCGTGCGCGGCGGCGCCGGTCTTGTTCACCGCGTAGATGCGGCCGGCGTAGCCGACCCGCTGGATGTTGGCATGCAGCAGCTGCGACCACGGTGAGCGCTCCGAGGCGCCGACCAGCGCGATCGACTGCGGATAGAACAAGCGCTTGAGTGCGGCCGGACCTGCCGCGTCTGCCGCACCTGCGGCGACCTGGGGGTGATTCATGTCTCTTCCTTCTTGTCGGACCCAAGCGTGCCGCGGCACGCGGGCATCACAGAAACATCACTGCAGCATCACAGGAAGGGCGCCAGCGCCTCGACGTCCTGCTGGAAGCTGTCCATCAGGTCGCGGCAATGCCCCACCGCGGCCTGCGGATCGCCGGCCTCGAGCGCCTGCACCACGGCCTCCATGCCTTGCAGGCGCAGGGGGCCCTTGATGCGCCACAGCACGACGACACGCTCGATGGTCGAAAACAGCTGGATCAGCATGCGGCGCAGCGGGCGGTTGCCGCTGGCCCGCAGCACCACGTCCTCATAGGCGCGCGCGGCCGTGATGAAGGCCTGCGGGTCGCCGTCGTGAGGGATGCGCTTGATCAGCTCCAGCGCCTTGCGCATCTCCTTCACGCCCTTGGCGTCCACCCGCGGGGCGCCCCACTCGTAGGCGGCGATCGTCAGCAGCTTGAAGACGGCCACATGCTCGCGCGCGCTTTGGCGATCGATGTGCGTCACCTGCTTGGGCCGGTTGGGCGGCATTTCGATCAGGCCCTCCGCCGTCAGCAGCGTCACCGCTTCCCGCACGGGGCTGGTGCTGGCGTCGTAGCGCTGGGCCAGTTCCAGGTCGCGAATGATGGTGCCGGGCAGCAAGGCGCCGCTGACGATGTCGCGCCGCAGCCTGTCGGCCACCGATTCCTTCAGCGTCTTGGTGGGGGTCTGGGTCGTGGTCGGCATGGCGTCGTATCCCCTTGCGCTGCGGCATCCCGCAGCTTGGGTCGACAAAAATGTATCACAGAATGCATTCTACAAAGCATTAATGAATCTACCTACGGCCCGAACGAACAGTCGCTGGTGGTTTGCCAGAAGGCCATGGCCTTGTTTCCGCACCGGCACAGGAACATCGAGAACACGGCGGCCGACTAGGCCGCCATGAGCGCCGTGCGGCTGCGCCGCCTGGACCTGGCGATCGAGCTGAGCACGTTTTCCATCGAATGCACCAAGGAGAACCGCAACGACGAGGACAAGCGCTCCCTGCCCTATCGCGTCCGCGGTGAAGCCCACATGCTGGGCGGCGACTGGGACAAGGCACAGGCCGATCTGACGCAGGCGCCGCCGTGGGCCTGGGCCAACGGTGTTGCGAACTGGCTGCTGGGCCGCGTGCATCACCACTTCGGCGACGGCAAGCAGCCGAAGAGGCATCAGCATCCTCGGTGAGAGTCCAGTCTGGCGCGCGGCAGACCGGTGTCTCTATTGGCTCGACATCTTTGGGCAATGGGCCTTTCGACCTTTGCTCTCGGCGGACGCCAATTCTCTTGACGTGAGCACGAACGAGGTCGAATCGACCAGCCGCTCGATGGCCAGGTCGATGAAAGCACGCACCCGTGCGGGCTGGGCAGCCCGGCTGCCGTAGTACAGGTGCATGCTCAGGTGATCCGCGACATGCTGGCTGAGCAGCGGCACCAGGCGTCACGTGCGGATGGGGCCGGCGCCGGTGACGCCGGTCAAGACGCCGATGACCTGCCCGGCCAGCACGGCGTCGATCTCCAACTCTTCCTCGTTGGTGCAGAGCGCCGCCACCACATCGTGATCGACGACGACGTTGCCCTCCTTCACATGCCATGCCGTCACCCTGCCGGTGATGGGATGGCGGAAGGCGCTGCAGCGGTGGCCGCTCAGCGCAGCCAGGCTATCGGGCGCTCCGTAACGCGCCAGGTAAGCGGGCGCCGCACAGATGATCAGTTGAATCGGGAACAGCCGGCGCGCGATGACGCCGTCCGCCGCCGCCAGGCCCATGCGGAAGCCGACATCCACCCGGTCTTCGACCCAGTTGCCGATGCGGTCGTCGAGTTGCACGTCGGGCTGCACGTCCGGGTACAGGCGGCAGAACTCCTCCAGCACGGCCCAGATGACGGCACGAAAGCTCGAGCGGGGCCCGACGATGCGCAGCGGCCCGGCGACCTCGTCCTTGGCACGCCGCGGAACCTGCATGGCCCGCTGCAGACCCAGCAGCGGCGGCTGGGCGGCAAGAGCGTGACCTGGCTGGAGAAGTTGAGCCAGCGCGGCTCGGCCTTCAAGGGCGCAACAGCTCTTCGGTGAAGTCGCGCCGGGCCTGGCCCAACTCACCGATGAGGTGCTCTACGGCGACGTGTGGATGCGGCCGGGACTGTCCAAGCGCGACCGCAGCCTGGTCACAGTCAGCGCCCTGGTCGCGATGAACCGGCCGGATCAGCTGCGCTCGCATCTGGCGCTGGCCGAGCAGAACGGGGTGACCCAGCAAGAGTTGGTCGAGGCCATCACGCACCTGGCCTTCTACGCCGGTTGGCCGAGTGCCGTGTCGGCGGCCGTGGTCGCCAAGGAAGTCTTCAAAGCGCCCTGATTGCACGATGGCCACAGCCGATACCGACATTCCTAACGCTCATATGACGCGCATAAGATTCCGCACAAGCGCCTTGCTCATGCTGGCCGCGCTCGCGCTGTCGGCGTGCGTCTCGGCTCCGCAGGGCAGCGCACCGACGCATCTGTCCATCCAGGCGCAAGGCAGCTTCGCGGTTGGCGGGACGGTGACCCGGACCGCCGGCACCTACGATCCACTGAAGCCCGGCCCTGAGGGACAGACGTATCACGGCGACCACGCCTATGCGTTCTACCAGGTGCCGGTCAACCCTCGGCCGCTGCCCCTCGTGTTCTGGCATGGTGCGGGGCAATCCTCGAAGACCTGGGAGACCACGCCGGACGGCCGGGAGGGCTTTCAGACCGTCTTTCTGCATCGGCGTTTTCCGGTCTATCTGATCGACCAGCCACGCCGCGGCAAGGCCGGCCGAAGCACCGTGCCGCTGGCAATGGCGCCTGTGCCTGATGAACAGCAGTGGTTCAACCAGTTCCGTGTCGGCGTGTGGCCCGCACTCTTCGAAGGTGTCCAGTTCTCGCGCGACCCGCAGGCACTGGCGCAGTACTTCCGCCAGATGACGCCGAACACCGGCGCCTTCGACGTGGAGGTCACGTCGAACGCCACGGCGGCGCTGTTCCAGAAGATCGGCCCGGCTGTGCTGGTCACCCACTCGCAAGCGGGCGGCCCGGGCTGGGTGGCGGCGATGAAAGCGCCCGACGTGCGCGCCGTCGTGGCCTACGAGCCGGGCAGCGGCTTCGTCTTCCCGCAGGACGAAGTGCCTGCGCCGATGACGAGTTCAGGCGGTTCGCTGGAGGCAGTTGGCGTGCCGCTGGCCGACTTCATGAAGCTCACGAAGATCCCGATCATCGTCTTCTACGGCGACAACATTCCCGACAAGCCGACGGCAAGCCCCGCCCAGGATTCCTGGCGCATGCGACTGGCCATGGCGAGGCTGTGGCGGGACGCGGTGAACCGCAGAGGCGGCGATGTCACGCTGGTGCACCTGCCTGAACTCGGCATTCGCGGCAACACCCACTTTCCGTTCTCCGACCTGAACAGTCTGCAGATCGCCGACCTGTTGTCGGACTTCCTGAAGACAAAGCGTCTGGACTGAACGGCCGGACAACTCCGGCATGGCCGCCTTCGAGTGGTGGCGACTGGTGAAGGCGAGACGACCTCGTTGCAGACACGGTCAAACATGAGCCGCTGTTCGGATGGGACAGATGATGCTCCAATGGAATCCATATGGATTCCAGGTGGATGGCATGAAGGCAAGCAGCGGCGCTGTTGAACCAAGGCAAAGGGTCGGTGAAACCGAAAAGATGACCATCAATGTCGGCGTCGTCGACCTGGGCCAGGTCGATCTTCTGGTGCAGGAGGGTTTCTATTCAAACCGCTCCGACCTGGTCAGAACGGCGCTGCGCAACCAGCTTGCATTGCATGCGGACACGGTCAAGCAGACAGTGGCGCGACGCACGCTGACGGTGGGCTTGCAGCACTTCAGCCGCGCAAGTCTCGAGCGCATCGTCGCCGCGGGTCAGCGGCTGCAGATCCAGGTCGTCGGCCTGGCTCGCATCGCCGACGACGTGACGCCCGAGCTCGCGCGCGCGGCCATCGAGTCCGTGACGGTACTGGGCGCCTTCCAAGCCAGTGCTGAAGTGCGACAGGCTCTGTCCGATCGCATCCAGTAGTTCTCCTCATCAACAGGAAGCGCCCATGAAGCACCGCTCAAGCTCGCACGTGCCGTCCTTCGACGCCACGAACATCACCGACACCATAGAGCGGGCCCTTGCGGCCGCGGGTCTCGATACCAGGTCGGGGCCCATGCGCGGCGTCACCGACACCATCCGCCGTGCGCTCTCCTCCAGCGGAATCGCCGCACCGATGCCGTCCCATGCCATCGACACCTCGTTCATCGATGTGGAAGCTCGCGTCGTCGGCAATCCGAACGACGGCACTGGCGGTCCTGCGCTCAAGCCGCCTGTCACCGCACGAGAGATGCCCGGCGCATTCGTCACCCGCGAGTTCAGCAATCGAGCTGGCACCCGGACGTACAAGCTGTACATCCCCACTCGGACATCGGATTCGCCGATGCCGATGGTGGTGATGCTGCATGGCTGCACGCAATCGGCGGACGACTTCGCCGCAGGCACCCGGATGAACCGCTTGGCTGACGAGCACGGATTCCTGGTCGTCTATCCGGAGCAGGCCGCCCATGCCAATCCTTCGAAGTGCTGGAACTGGTTCAAGGCTCAGGACCAGCTGCGCGACCAGGGCGAGCCATCGCTGATCGCCGGGATCGTGCGCGACGTGGCCGCGCGACACGGCGCCGACCCGCGGCGCCTGTTCGTTGCCGGGCTGTCGGCGGGCGCCGCGATGGCGGTCGTTCTGGGCGAGACCTATCCGGAGCTGTTCGCGGGCGTGGGCGTGCATTCGGGCCTGGCCTACGGCAGTGCTCACGACATCCCCTCGGCGATGTTGGCGATGAAGGGCGGCCGAAGCGGGCTGGCTCATCTGCACAGGCTTCCGGCCGCGCCGGCACCGCGGCGCAAAGCTGCGCAAGCCGTGCCGATCATCGTCTTCCACGGTGATCGGGACCACACCGTGCAGCATTCGAATGGCGCGGACATCGTCCAACAGGCGAGCGATGCCCACGCGGCCGAAACCGGGACTGCCTTGCACATACGCATGGAGCGCGGCACCGCATCGGGGGCGCGCAGCTACAGCCGCACGGTGTATGCCGACGCCAGCGGGCTGCCTCGCATGGAGTCATGGACCCTGCACGGCGGCGGCCATGCCTGGTCCGGCGGCGATACGAGCGGCTCCTACACAGATCGCAACGGACCGGACGCGTCGGTCGAGATGCTGCGGTTCTTCCTTGCTCAGACGCGTGCCGGTTCTGCATGACCCCTGCGTCACCGGCGCAGTGGCGCGAGGAGGGCGGGCCGATATCGGAGGTCCAGGTATGAGCGAGTCGTTTTGGGGCGGCATGCTGCTGACGGTCGTGGTCGTCCAGATTTTGGTGATCTGGTCTATCCGCCGCCACCGTGACCCGTCTCTGAAGATCGATTGCGACGCCCCGATCGACCAACTCATGACCAGCCTGTCAGGCCTCACGCTGGGCACCGCCGTCGGGGGCAACAAGGTCGAGGTGCACGAAAACGGCGCCTTCTTCGATCTGCTCGTCGCGCGAATCGGTGCAGCGCGCCACTCCGTGCATTTCGAGACCTTTCTGTGGAAGGAGGGCGTGCTTGGCGGCCGCGTGGCCGACGCGCTGATCGAACGCGCCCGGGCCCAGGTGCAAGTGCGCGTGCTGCTGGACGCCCAGGGCTCCAAGGCGGCGGGGAAGGAACTTGTGGAACGCATGCGCAACGCCGGTTGTCGCGTGACGTTCTTTCACAAACGAGCGTTGCGCAACATCGGCGTGCTGAACGACCGCGACCATCGCAAGCTTGTCGTGATCGACGGCAAGGAGGCGTTCACGGGCGGGCACTGCATCGTCGACGAGTGGCTTGGCAATGCTGAAGACGGGCAGCACTTTGCCGATGTCAGCCTCCACCTGCGCGGGCCGATCGTGCACAGCTTGCAGGGCGCTTTCAGCGAGAACTGGGCGGGCGAGACCGGCGAGCTGTTCCTGGGCGACGACGTCTTTCCGGAGCTCGAACCGGCCGGCGATGTGCGCATCCATGCCGTGTTTGCCAAGCCGGAGAACTCGGCGCCAACCGTGAAGATCCTGCATCACACCGCCATTTGCCTTGCACGCAAGCGCATCTGGATCCAGAACCCGTACTTCATTCCCGAGCCCGATGCCATCGATGCATTCGGCGCCGCCGTCAAGCGCGGTGTCGACGTGCGCGTGCTGATGCCTTCGACGAGCGGATCGGACAATCCGATGGTTCAGCATGCCGGGCATCGCAACTTCGAGAAGCTGCTGAAGTGCGGCGTGCGACTCTTCGAGTACCCGCACACACTGCTGCATCAGAAGATCATGACCGTCGACAGTGTCTGGAGCGCCGTCGGCTCGAGCAACTTCGACGACCGAAGCTTCGAGACCAATGACGAGCTCAGCCTTTCGATTGCCGACGAGACGCTGGCCCTGCGTCTCGACGCGATCTTCGAAAGATACGTCCAGCGCGCCCGTGAGGTCGACCTGGAACGCTGGATGCGCCGCGGGTCGTGGCACAAACTGAAGGACAACGCCTTCTACTTTCTGAATGAACTGCTGTAGCGCACTGCAACGCGGACCAGGCCCACGATCGACCACCTCGACCACATCGTGCTGACCACCCGGGACGAAGAGGCCTGCGTTCGCTTCTACGTCGACGTCCTCGGCATGCAGCTGGAGACTTTCGGCGGCTTAGCGGCTCTCCCATTCGAGACGCAAGTACTCTGCGATAGCGGCCAGCAGCTGCGACAGCTGCACCGGCTTGCTGAGGAAGCTGTTGACGCCCGCCTCCACGCACTCGCGCCGGTGCGCCTCGGTGGCCGAGGCCGAGATGGCGATGATCGGCAGCCCGGCTGAATCGGGCTGCGCGCGCAGCCGGCGTGTGAACTCCAGGCCGTCCATCACCGGCATCACGCTGTCCACCACCACCAGGTCCGGCCGGAACGCAGCCACTGCGCGCAGGGCATCGGCGCCGTTGATCGCCTCGGCGATGTCGAAGCCTGCTCCGCCCAGAAAGTCGACCAGCAAGGCGCGGTTGGCCGGCACGTCGTCGACCACGAGGACACGGCGCCGCGGGCCGCGGTAGCGCGCCAGGTGCGGTTCGGGCAGCGACGGCGTCCCCAGCGCGTCGGCCGACATCACTGACAGTTCCACCGAGAAGGTGCAGCCGCGGCCCGGCGCGCTGTGCAGGGCGATGGCGCCGCCCATGGCCTGCACCAGCGCGCGGGTGATGGTCAGGCCCAGGCCGGTGCCGGCCGCACGATGGCGCGTGTCGCCCACTTGCTCGAAGGGTTCGTACACCAGTTGCTGGTGATCCGCGCTGATGCCCACACCGGTGTCCTCGACGTTCAGGCGCAGGCGCACCTGATCACCGCGCACGGGCTGTGCCGACACGCGCAGCGTGACCGACCCGTGCTCGGTGAACTTCACCGCGTTGGACAGCAGGTTCAGCAGCACCTGGCGAAGGCGGCGCTCGTCGACCACCACCGCCGCGGGCAGGCCAGGGCCGGCGGCGAAGTTGAATCCGAGCCGCTTCTGCTCGGCCTTGACGCGCACGACATCGCACACCGCGCGCAGGAAGGGCGCCAGCTGCACCGGCGCCGGCGCCAGCTCGAGCCGGCCGGCTTCGATGCGCGACAGGTCGAGGATGTCGTTGATCAGCGCCAGCAGGTGGTCGCCGCTCTGGCGGATGATGTCGACGCCGCGCCGCTGCGCCTCGTTCAGCCCGCCATCCAGCTGAAGCAGTTGCGCATAGCCCAGGATACCGTTGAGCGGCGTGCGCAGTTCGTGGCTCATGTTGGCCAGGAATTCGCTCTTGGCGCGGTTGGCCAGCTCGGCCGCCCGGCGCGCCGCGCGCTCGGTCTCGGCCTGCCGGCGCTCGCTGAGGTCGAGCACGAAGCCCACGGTGCTGCGCTGCGCGGGGTCGAGCCAGGTGCCGCCGCACAGCACGGGTACCCGCGTGCCGTCGGGCCGCTGGTACTCCTTCTCGTAGGGCGCATAACGCCCGTCGGCGGCCAGTTGCTCGGTCGCGCGCTGCTCGGCCGCGTGGTACTCGGGCGGCGTGATCGTGCCCGTGTTCAGCAAGCCGGCGTTCAGGTCCTCGCGCGTGCGCCCGAGCAGTTGCAGGTAAGCGTCGTTGGCTTCGAAGATGTGCCCGTCGGCGTGCGCGAAGCGGATGCCGATGATGTTGGCGTCCACCAGGCGCCGGATGCGCGCCTGGCGCTCCTGCAGCGAGGCGTACAGGCGCGATGTCTCGAGCGAGATGGCCGCCTGCGCGGCCAGCGTGGCCAGCAGCTGCACGCGCTCGGGTGGGAAGGCCTCGTCCACCAGCGCGTGTTCCATGTACAGCACGCCCACCAGCTCGGCGCCGCGCAGCAGCGGCAGGCACAGCACCGAGCGCGGACGCTCGCGCAGCAGGTACGGGTCGGTCGAGAAGGCGTGCGGAAGGCCCGCGTCCGACAGCACGGCCGGCTCGCACGAGCGCGCGACGTAGTGCGCCACCGACCACGGCAGCGCGTCGGGCACGCCGTCCTGGCGTCCTTGCACGGCGATGCCCGATGCGCTCACGCGGGCCTGCGCCACCACGTGCAGCTCGCCCGACTCGGCCAGCAGCAGCACGCCGTGCTCGGCGCCCGCGGCCTCCATGGCGATGCGCATCAGCGCCTCGGGCAGGCGCTCGATGTCCATCGGCCCGGCCATCGCCTGCGAGGCCTTGGCGATCGCCAGCGCGGCGGCATCGGGCGCCGGCGGCAGGCGGCCGGCGAGCTGCGGGTGCCTGGCCTGCAGCTCGCGCCGAAGTCCATGCGCACCCCAGCTCGCGCAGGCCTCGCTGGCCTGGCGCAGGTAGGCACCCGCCGCGATGGCCAGGCCGCGCGCGGCGTGGAAGCGCGCCGCCAGCTCGCCAGCCACCACCGCGACCTGGCGGTTGCCATGGCGGTGCGCGGCCTGCAGCGCCTCTTCATAGGCCCGCGCGGCCTCATCGTCGCGGCCTTCGATGCGCGCCAACTCGGCGCGCAGCAGCGCCCAGCGCGACTGCTGGTTGGCCGGGCAGGCGCGCGCCCAGGCTTCGAAGCGCGGCAGCATCTCGGCGAGCGCCTGGCGCGTGGCCTGCTGCGCGGCAGCGTCCGACGCATCGAACAGCGATGTGCGCGCCAGCAGGTGGAACAGATGGTGCGTGGTGATGAAGGGGCGCGCCTCGTTTGCGTCGAGCAGCGCCGCGGCCTGCCGCGCCTCCTGCAGCGCCTTCTGCGGCTGGCCTGCCAGGAAGTACACCATCTGCCGCATCACGTGCCACATCAGCGGACCCGAGCGCGTGCCCCGGCGCTGGAAGGCGATGGTCAGCTCGGCCTCGGAGAAGCCCTCGTCGTCGAACGAGGTGGGCCCGCGCGTCAAGCCCTGCAGACAGCGCGCGGTCTGCACCACCAGCCGCACGGTCCACACCAGCATGACCAGCTGCGGCCGCTGCACGAAGGCCTGCGGGCGCCGCGCCAGCGCGACCAGATGGTCCAGCGGCTCGCCCTGCTCCAGCGCCAGAATCAGGTCGAACAGCATGCAGTTGCCGGCCAGCCAGGCGTCGCCATGTTCGAGGGCTTCGACCACCCCGCGCTGCAGCAGGTCGCGGCACGCCGAGTAGGGCTGCAGCCAGTGCTGGACGAAGGTGCCCTGGTGCATCAGCAACCGGTGGCGCACCCGGCTGCGCGGAAAGAACTGTTCGTCCAGCCGTGTCGCCAGCGCGGCGAACGCCGCGGCGCGGGCCAGGTCCTGCCGTCCGGCATACAGGTCGGCCAGCAGCTGGTAGCCGAAGCTCGACTCGGCGCTGTGGCCGTGGGCGAGCGACAGCGTCACCACCTGGGCTGCGGCCGCCGGCCACAGGTCCGGACGCGCGATGAACAGCGTCGGGGCAGCGTCGTTGAGCAGGGCCATCAGGGCGACGACACCCGGGTCGTCGGTGCGCGGCAGCGCCAGCAGCCCTTGCAGCGGGCCGCCGGCAAGGCGCTCGTGCAGCGCATCGTCCAGCGTGCGCAGCGCCTGCTCGACGCCGGCTTCGTCTTCCGGCAGTGCGAGCCCCAGCGAGCGCAGCGCGTCCAGCGCCACCGCAGCCCCTTCGGGCGCGTGCCCGCTGGTCGTCAGCAGGCCGATGCGCAGGCTGTAGGCACGCGCGCGATCAACGATGGTCTGGGCACGTTCCAGCATCTGCCCCAGCAGCGCCTGCGCCTCGTCCATGGCCCCGGTCAGGAACGCGCACTCGGCCAGTTGCGCGCGCACCTCGAAGCACTCGGCATAGTCGGCGGACCATGCATCGGCCGGCAGCAGTTGCCTGGCGCGCTGGAAGAAGCGGTATGCGGCAGCACCATCGGCCGCGGCCTTGGCTTTGGCGCCGGCGCGGATGTTCAGGCGGCGCAGCAGCGCCAGCTCGCCGGCCTCGTCAATCAGCGCGGCGCCTTCGTTGAGTGCGCTCACCACGTCAAACAGCCGCTCCTCCAGCGCCTCGGGGCTCAGGCTGCGCACCAGCAGCCGGCCCATCTGCAGCCGCAGGCCGGGCCGCTGCGAAGCCTGGATCAGCGAGTAGGCCGCCTCCTGCAGCCGGTCGTGCACGAAGCGCCAGCCGTCGCCGACGCGCAGCGCCAGCCCGGCCTCCAGCGCAGGCGCCATGGCCGCCTCGGCATCGGCGCGCGACACGCCCAGCGCCGCGGCCAGCAACGGCGGCGCGAAGGTGTGGCCCAGGCAGGCGGCATGCTGCAGCGCGCGCAGCGTGGGCGGCGGCAGGCGCTGCAACTGCGCCAGCAGCAGCTCGACGACGTTGCGCGCGTAGCCCTTGGCAGCGATGGCCTGCGTGTCCCAGGTCCAACGTCCGGCTGCGTCGTCCCGGCGCAGTGCCCCTTCGTCGACCAGCTCCAGCAGGAACTGGGTCGCGAACAGCGGGTTGCCCCCGGTGCGCTCGCCGATGCTGGCCGCCAGCGGCGCAGCCTGGGCAGGGCTGGCACCGACCGCATCGGCCACCAGGGTGCGCAGCGCGTCATCGTCCAGCGGCCCGAGCTCGATGGTGCACAGGCGCCCCGCCCTGCGGGCTTCGTCGGCCAGGGCCAGCAAGGGCTGGCTGGCCTGCGCCGTCTGCTCGCGGTAGGCACCGACCAGCATCACGGCGCCGATGGGCGCCTGCAGCAGCTCGCGCAGCCAGGCCAGGCTGCCCCGGTCGGCCCATTGCAGGTCGTCGATGAACAGCACCAGCGGCCGCTCAGCGGTGAAGGTAGCGACGAACTGCTGGAACACCAGGTGGAAGCGCAGCTCGGCTTCGCGGGGCGGCAGTGTGGGCACCGTCGGCTGCGCGCCGAGCACGTGCCCGAGCGGCGGCACCAGCTGCACCATGAGCTGGGCGTTGGGGCCCACGGCCCGCATCAGGCGCTCGCGCCAGGCCGCCAGGCCGGCGTTGGGTTCGCCGAGCACGCCCTTGACCAGCTCGGCGAAGGCCTGCGCGAAAGCGGCGTGGGGCGTCTCGGCCCCGTGCGGATCGAACTTGCCAGCCGCGAAGCGGCCGTTCTCGGCGGCCACCAGCGGTCGCAAGCCATGGGCCAGCGTGGACTTGCCGCTGCCCGCCTCGCCGCTGATCAGCACCAGCTCGCTGCGCCCGGCGCTGCGCACACGCTGGAACGCCGCCTCCAGCGCCTGCCGCTCGGCCTGCCGGCCATGCAGCGTGCGCGGCACGCGCAGGCGAGCGCGCGCGTTGTGCGTGCCCACGTTCAGCGCGTCGGCCTCCGTGTCGGTGCCGAGGATGCAAAGATCGAGGTCGAACAGCAGCGCGGCGGCCGACTGGTAGCGATCGTCCGGCGGCTTGGCCAGCAGCCGGGTCACGATGTCGCTCACGCCGCGCGGCATCGGCGCATGCGCCGACGGCGGCTGCGGCGCTCGCGCCACGTGGCAGTGCATCCACTCCAGCGCATCGCCGACCTCGAAAGGCAACCGCCCGGCGAGCAGGCGGTACATCAGCGTGCCCAGGGCGTACAGGTCGGCGCGGTGATCAACCTCCCGCTGCAGCCCGCCGCATTGCTCAGGGGCGAGGAAGGCCGCAACGGCCGGGTCGGCCCATTCAGGGGAGCGCGGCGCGCGCGTGGCGGCCACGTGCAGGTCCACCAGCAGGGTCTCGCGCCGAGCCCAGTCGACCAGCAGGTTGGCCGGCCGCAGGTCGAGGTGGGCGATGTGCGCTGCGTGCAGGCCCGACAGCGTCGAGGCAACCGAGCGCGCCACGCGCAGGGCATCGCGCCAGGGCATGGGCCGCGCCGGCAGCGTGGGCGCCATCGGCTCGCCGACGAACGGCTCCAGGACCATCGCGGCGCCGGCCTGCGGCCCTTCGCGCAGCGCCGTCGGCCGGGCCAGCCCCGGCACCGCCAGCGAGCGCAGCAGCTCATGCTCCTGCGCGAAGGCTTCACCCGCCGAGGGCGAGGCCAGTTTCAGAAGGGCCGGCGTGCCGGCCTGTACGTCGCGCGCCGCGACAATCAAAGAGGCGCTGGCTTGCAGCAAAGGTCGGGCGTCGTCGTAACCGAACGGAGGAACCAGGACAAACGGCATGCGATGACGACGTGTTAGCACCTCAGCGGCCGAGTGTATGCCCGGCACCGTGGCAGCGCATCGCGCCAAGCACCTACTTCCATGGCGCTGCCGCGCGGCCCAGAATGAAGCGACGATCGATGTCCAACATCCCGCACACCTACCTTCGCCTGCTCAAGGGCCTGCTCGTCGTTCTGGCGCTGCTGATGGTCGTGCTGGTCTTTGCCAACTTCGTGCTGCGTTACGCGTTCGCGTCGGGCCTGCCGGTGTCGGACGAGCTCTCGCGCTGGGCGCTGGTGTGGGTGGGCTTCATCGGCGCCACCGTGGCGCTGGCCGAGCGGCGCCACCTGGCGATGCTCGGCGTGGTGCGGGCGCTGCCGCCACGCGCCGCGCGCGTGGTGCTGCTGCTGGCGCAGATCGCCTGCCTGGCGGCGAGCGTGTTCTTCGGGGTCGGCGCTTGGCGGCAGGTGCTGTTGAACATGAACATGAGCGCGCCCGTCAGCGGCTGGCCGCTGGGGCTGGCGCTGTACGGCGCCGGCCTGTTCTTCGCCGTGCACGCGGTGCCCATCATCGCCTGGCAGATGCTGCAGACGCTGCGTGCCGAAGCCCCGCGCTGGCAAGAGGGCTGAGGACGGCTGACCATGGCGCTGCTGTTGTTCCTGGCCGCCGTGATGCTGACGCTGGCGATGGGCATGCCGATCGCGTACTCGCTGCTGATCAGCGGCATCGTGCTGATGGCCTGGCAAGGCATGCCGGATCCGCAGATCGTCGCCTTCACCGTGATCAACGGCAACGACAGCTACGCGCTGCTGGCGATTCCGTTCTTCGTGCTGGCCGGCGAGCTGATGAATGCCGGCGGCCTGTCGCGCCGCATCGTGGCCCTGGCCATTCATCTGGTGGGCCACCGTCACGGCGGACTGGGCTACGTGGTCATCGTCGTCGGCATCGTGCTGTCCACGTTGTCCGGGTCGGCGGTCGCCGATGCCGCGGCGATGGCCGCCTTCCTGATTCCGATGATGAAGCAAGACGGCTACGACACCGCCCGCTCGGCGGGCCTGGTGGCCACGGCGGGCCTGCTCGGGCCCATCATCCCGCCGAGCCTGGCGCTCATCCTCTACGGCGTGATGTCCAACACCTCGGTGTCCAGGCTCTTTCTGGCGGGTGTGTTTCCGGGGTTGATGATGGCGCTGGTGCTGGCGCTGACCTGGGGCTGGCTGATGCGCCGCGAAGAGCCGCCGCAGCGGCCGCGCGCACCGCTGGCCGAAGTGGCCCGCAGCCTGCGCGCCGCGCTGTGGGCGCTCGGGCTGCCGGTCATCATCATCCTCGGCCTGCGGTTCGGCGTGGTCACGACGACCGAGGCTGCGGTGGTGTCGGCGGTGTACAGCGCGTTCGTCGCCTTCGTGGTGTACCGCGAGCTGCCCTTGGCGGAACTGCCGCGCCTGGCCTTGTCGGCCATGATGACTTCGGCCGCCGTCATGTTCATCATCGCCTGCGCGATGCTCGGCAGCTGGATGATCGCGGTGTCAGGCGCGGCCCGCGAGCTGACCGCGCTCGCGGGCCCGCTGGTCGACAGCCCGCGGCTGCTGGTGGCTGCCGTCTGCCTGCTGGTGCTGCTGCTGGGCACGGCGCTCGAGACGGGCCCGATCCTGCTCATCCTGACGCCGCTGGTGATGCCGCTGGTGACGCGCGCCGGCATCGATCCGGTGTACTTTGGCATCGTGTACGTGTTGAGCGGCGTGATCGGCATGGTCACGCCGCCGGTGGGTTCGGTGCTCGCCGTGGTGGCCAGCGTCGGCAAGGTCGAGTTCGCGACGGTGACCCGAGGCGCGACACCGTTCATGCTGTCGCAGGTGCTGCTGCTGGGGCTGATGGTGCTGTTCCCGCAGCTGATCACGGTGCCTGCGAGTTGGCTGGCTCGACCTTGAGAGGAGTTGCCATGCTGAAGGCTATCGTCCATGTCCTGCTCGCCGCCGCGCTGCTGGCCGCCGGCGGCGCCGGCGCGCAGGTGCGCGAGCACACGATCAAGCTCGCGTTCGCGATCAGCGGCGACAACCCGCAGACGCGCGGCGCCGCGTTCTTCAAGAGCGAGGTCGAGCGGCTCTCCGGCGGACGCATGACGGTGACGCTGTACCCCGGCTCGCAGCTCGGGCCCGACCTGCAGGTGCTGTCCGGGCTGCGTGCCGGAGCCATCGAGGCCCAGCTCACCACGACCAGCCTGCTGGGCGGCATCGGCCGGGCCTTCAACGTCTACGACATCCCTTTCCTGTTCCGCGATTTCCGCGAGCTCTATGCCGTGTCCGACGGCGAGCCCGGGCGGCGCCTGCGCGACATCGGTCAGGAGAACGGCTTCGTCATCCTGAATCTGCACTCGGGGGCATGGCGCAACCTCACCAACCGCACGCGCCCCGTGGCCTCGGTGCAGGACATCAAGGGACTGAAGCTGCGCACGCTGCAGAGCGCAGTGTTCATCGACTTCTGGAAAGCGCTGGGTGCGAATCCGGTGGCGCTGCCTTTCCCGGAGCTCTACACCGCACTCGAGCAGGGCACGGTCGATGGCCAGGAAAACGCCAATGGCGTGACGGTCTTCGCCAAGCTGACCGAGGTGCAGAAACACTACACGGCCACGCAGCACAACGCCTACGTCGGCGTGCTGCTGTTCAGCGGGCCGGTGTGGCAGCGGCTGAACGAGGACGAGCGCAGCGTGCTCCGCCAGGCCGGGTCCAGCTCGCAGCAGTTCTGGCGCCAGGCCCTCGTCGACAACGACGCCGTGCTGCTGCGCACGATCGGCCAGAAGCTGACCGTGACCCCTTTGTCGCCCGTGGCGCGCGCCGAGATGGAGCGGCTGGCGCAACCGGTGATCGACAAGTACATGGCCGCCCTGGACCCGGACCTGGCCCGGCAGGTGCGCGCGGCCATCGCATCGGTACGCGAGCGATGAGCCGGACCGACGTTGACCTCGCGCCACCGCCCACCCCAGGGCCCCCGTCCCAGACGGTCGGCGCATCTCGACTTCCGATGGCGCGATGCAAGCAAACCCCGCCGATGGCCCGCCGAAAACCGGCGCAGCAGCCAGTGATCCCGACACCCGGACCAAGGCGCCGGTGACAATGCCGCAATGAAGCAACATGATGTCGAGCATCGCCTGACCGAACTGGAAATCAAGGTCAGCTTCACCGAGGACACGCTGGACCGACTGAACGACATCGTTGTCCATCAACAGCGACAGATCGAACTTTTGACACGCGAGCTGATCGAGCTGCGGAATCAGCGGGCCTCCGCAGACGCGCCGGCGTTTCGAAGCCTGCGCGACGAACTGCCTCCCCACTACTGAGCACCCCCAAACCTGCCGCTTCGCGTCAGGCCCCCCGAGAGGGTGAAGATGCCACCACTCGATGTGGACACCTGAGCCGCGCTGGCCGATCTGCTGCGGGAAGCGACCCCCGCAGGCATGAGCCGGACACTGTTCCGTTCAGTGCGGACGCCACGCAGCGCGACGCGGCGTGTCGCACTCAGGTGTCGAGCACGATGCCCTTGGCGCGGATGATCTCGCCCCAGCGCCGCGACTCCGCTCGGGCGAAGCCTGGAACTGCTCCGGCCTGCCCGGCATCGGTAACGCCTTCCTCGATGAGGGTCGCCACGCCGGGCAGAAGCGGGCTGCGCGTGCGCCCGCCAAAGGCCAGCACGCGTACTTTGCCGGTTTGCATGATGCTCAGGCCCGAGGCCAGGTCCAGGAACATGCACGGCACCTGGCCCGCCATCACATCCTGCTTCGCCGGCGCGGCACCGCGGTACGGGATATGGACCATGAAGGTCTGTGCCGGGAACGACGGGTGGACCACCAGCGCGAGCGGGAACTTGCCGATGGCGCCGATGTAGCTGAAGTCCTTCTCCGGATGCGATGGCAGCTTCTTGTAGAGGTGCTCGTTGAAGGCCATCAGCGCGTTGTCGGCCTGCAGGAGGGTGCGGCCGTCGGGCGCCGCCAGCACGGGTCCAGCTGTCGTGCGGTGCATCGGGCAGCGACAGTTCCGAGCCTTCGTAAGCCAGCGCTCTCGGGTTTTCCATAGTGTGACCCGCGCGGCAGCAGGGGGAGTATGGGATCCGCGATGCAACACCGGGGAAGCACGGGTCCGAGTGGCCGCGAGTTCCTGCTCGACGCCCGGCCGCTCGCCCGCGCGGCGTCCGGCCCCGCCTGGACGGCAGAGCCTTTGCGGTTCTATCGCCCCGCAAAGGCGGGTCCGAGCCCGCTGTACCGCGGCACATTGTGCGCGCACCGCAGGGTGGCATGGAGAGCCTGATGAAAGCATCCAACCTGGCCGTCCCGGCCGTCGCCATGGTGCTGTTGGTGCCCGCGACGCCTTCGGCGCAACAGAAGCCCGAGCAGGTGATCGTCACCGGCACTCGCCTCAGCATCGAATCGGCGGCCGAGCGCAAACGCCGCAGCGACGACATTGTCGACGGCGTCGTCGCAGAGGAGATCAACCGGCTGCCCGACCTCAGCGTGGCCGACGCGGTGCAGCGCATCACCGGCGTGCAGATCACGCGCGACAGGGGTGAGGCCTCGGTGGCGGCGGTGCGCGGGCTGGTGCAGATCGAGACCACGCTCAATGGGCGCGAGCTCTTCACCGCCGGCTTTGGCCGGGCGCTGGACTACGCCGACCTTCCCAGCGACATGCTGGCCGGCATCGATGTCTACAAGAGCTCGGCGGCGTCGCGCATCGAAGGCGGGCTCGGCGGCACGGTCGATCTGCGCACGCGCCACCCGTTCGACTTCCGCGAGCCGACGCTGGCGCTCGCGGCGCGCCTGCTGCACGGCAAGCTTGTCGACAAGACCGCCGGCCAGTTCTCGCTGCTCTACGGCCGCCGCGCCGCCATCGGTGCGGGCGAGGCGGCGCTGCTGGTGAACCTGGTGGCGCAGGACCGGGCCTGGCGCGAGGACCAGAAAGGCACCGGCGCGCCCATGCTCTGCAGCGCGCGCGCCACGTCGGGCTGCCGGCTCGACCTGGTGCCCGGCCAGGACACCGCCGTCCCCGCCAGCACGTCCGAGAGCACCAACTTCGGCCGCCGCCGCCGCAACGCCGCCAGCGTGATGCTGGGCTGGCGGCCGGGCGCGACCCTCGATCTCTACGCCGAAGCCCACCACGCCGAACTGCGCACCAAGCAGGACACCCAGCAATTCAACGCGGGCCCGAACTTCGGAGCCGGCAGCAGCTTCGACCCGGCGAGCGTCGTCCTCTTCCCGGGCACGCAGGACGTGCAACGCATCACCTGGACGCGCGTGCCGGTCTCGATCCTGGGCTTCGCGCGCGACACGATCGACCGCACGCGACAGATCGCCGCAGGCGGCTCGTGGTCGCCAGACAACCTGCGCCTGAGCGCCGACTTGAGCCACACGCGCAGCTTCAATCGGCTGTTCTTCTCCGGCCCCACGCTGGCGGGCACCGCGGCGCGCTTCACGCAGGATGTGTCGGGCACGGTACCGAACACGGCGGTGGAGGGCACCGATCTCGCCGATCCGGCGAACCTGCGCTACAGCTCACTCGCCTACCGCGTGCGCCCTTTGCGCGGCAGTCTGCTCGCCGGCCGGATCGACGCCGAATGGCAGCTCGACACCGCCGCGCTCGAGCGCGTTGCCGTCGGCTGGCGACGGGCCCGGCGCGAGGCCGACAACGCGCCCAACCTGATCTTCGGCGACGTCGCCGTGCCCGGCACCGTGCTGGCCGCCGACAAGCCGGGCCGCACCAGCGTCTACCCCTACGGGCCCTTCCTCGACGGGCACGGCAGCAGCATCACGCGCTACCTCGTCGACACGCTGGCCGACGCGCGCGACCCGGTGGCGTTGCGCGAAGCCTTCGGCATCACCACGCCGCTGCCCACCGCCGGCGGCCCGCTGGGCGTGTGGCGCATCCGCGAAGTCACCGATGCCGCCTACGCCCAGGCCGGCTGGCGCGTGCCGGCACTGCTGCTCGATGGCCAGCTCGGCGTGCGCCTGGTGCGCACGCGCTCCACGCTCTCCGGCAACCAGAGCGTACCCTCGACGGGCACGATCGAGCCGATCGCGATCGACACGACGACGACCGACTGGCTGCCGAGCACGAGCCTGCGGTGGCGCCCCGGTGGGCCCTGGCAGGTGCGCGCCGCGGCCTCGCGAACCATCACACGGCCCGACTTCAACCTGCTCTCGCCGTCCATCACGCTCACGCCGAACAGCGTCAACCCGCAGCTCAACCAGGGCACGGCCGGCAACCCGGCGCTGCGGCCGCTGCGGGCGACAAACGCCGACCTCGCCGCCGAGGCGTCCTTGGGCGCCGGCCACGCCGCGTCGGTGACGCTGTTCTGGAAGCGCGTGGACGGCTTCGTCACCACGCTCAGCCAGGCCGAGGCGCACGACGGCGTGCTGTACCAGGTGAGCCGGCCCTACAACGCGGATGCCGGCTACATTCGCGGCGCCGAGCTGTCCTACCAGCGCTTCCTGGACTTCCTTCCGGGCGCGTGGCGCGGGCTGGGGCTGCAGACCAACTTCACAGTCGTCGACAGCAGCACCTACGACCGCGTGCTGCGCGCCAACGTGCCGATGCAGAACCTGTCGCGCCGCAGCACGAACCTGATCGGGCTGTACGAGCACGGCGCCTGGTCGGCCCGTCTGGCGTGGAACTGGCGCAGCAGCTTCCCCAGCGGCACGACCAACATCGTCGGCCTCGGCGCCTTTCAGGCCACCACGCACGCCTACGGCTGGCTGGACGCTTCCGTGCGCTGGCGCCTCTCCGATCGCCTGACGTGGTCGCTCGATGGCGGCAACCTGCTGGGCACGCTGCGGCGCTCGTACTTCGGCGTCGAGACACGGCCGCAGAGCGCCTCGGTCAACGACCGCCAGATCGGCACCAGCCTGAGCCTGCGACTTTGATGGACATCCGCGTTCGATGGGGTTGCGCGCTCGGGCTGTGGCTGTTCCTGGCGGCGGCTACCGTCGCCGCGCCCATCGACGATTGGCGGCAGCGCGCGACCGCGGTGCGCAGGCTGGCCGACAACGACGCCCCGGTTGCCGCCACGCAGGCACTGCGCCTGCAGGCCGAGTTGCCGCCCGACGCGCCGGCGGCCGACCGCGTGCGCGCGCTCAACCTGCTGGCGCGCATCGACATCCACCTCGGGCGCACGGCGCAGGCCGTTGCCCGTGCCGAGCAGGCGCTGCGCGATGCCACCGCCGCCGGCGACCGTGCCGGCCAGGCCGAGGCCGACATGACCCTCGCGCTCGGCGCGGTGAACCAGAACCAGGTCGCGCGTCTGGTTGAAGTCACGTCGCACAGCATCGCGGTGCTGGAAGGCGTCGCCCGGCCCGACCTGCTGGCCGAAGCCTTGTTCCGCGGCGCGATCGTGTACCGCCGCGCCGGCCGGATCGAAGAATCGGTCACGATGGCGCTGCAGGCGATGGATGCGGCGCAGCGCTCGGGTGACCCGCTGGTCATGGCCTATGCCCACCACGGGCTGGCGGTCTCTTACCTGCAAAGTGAGCGCCGTGCCGAAACGGTGGAACAGCTCGAACAGATGCGCCGGCAGGCGCTGGCGGCGGGTTCAAGGCTGCAGGAGGGTTTTGCACTGATGGGCCTGTCCACCGAAGCCCACCGGCGCGGCGACCATGCCGAGGGCGACCGGCTTATCGGCCAGAGCATCGCGAACTTCACCGCCGTGGGCTCGCCTGTGAACCTGGGCCACGCTGTGCACAACCACGCCGAGCAGCTGCTGGCACAGCGGCGGGCGCGGGAGGCGCTGGCCGAGAACGAGCGCGCGCGCAGCATCTTCGCGACGGCCCAATTGCGGGCCGGCCGCTTCCATTCCACGATGCAGCGCAGCCAGATCCAGCAAGCGCTGGGGCATCATGCCGCCGCGCTCGCCGATGCGGAGGATGCCTATGCCGAGTCGCTGACGCTGGCACAGCCGGTGCTCCAGGCGAACGCCGCGCGCCGGCTGGCCGAGCTGGTGGCAAGCGCCGGCGACCCACGGCGCGCCTACCGGCTGGCCATCGAGGCCGCGCACCTTCAGGCGCAGGCCAGCACCGATCACAGTGCCGAACGCATGCTGCAGGCAGCGCAACGCCGCCGCGATGAAGCCCGCCAGCGCGAGCTGGCCGAGCTGCAGCGCCGCGGCGAGCAGCAGGCCGCCGAGCTGCGCGCGCGTGAGCTGCAGCAGCGCTGGCTGTGGACGGTACTGGCCGGCAGCATCGTCGCGCTGGCCGGCACTGTGGTCTTTCTCGAGCGGCTGCGCCGCTCGCGCGCCCAGGTGCGCGGGCTGGCCGAGACGCTGGAGCAGCGCGTGCTGGCGCGCACCGACGAGTTGCGCCAGCAGGCGCGCTACCTGCGCACGCTGATCGACATGCTGCCCATGTGGGCCTGGTTCAAGGACCGCGATGGCCGCTACCTGGCGGTGAACCAGGCCGCCGCGGACACCCGGGGTTTGAAGCCCGAGGAACTCGTCGGCAAGTCGGATCACCAGGTCTACCCTCCCGACGTGGCCGATGCATTCCGCGCCGACGACCTCGAGGTCATGGCCTCTCGCCGTGGAACGACGCTGGAAGAAGCCCAAGCGGTTCCAGGCGACACGATCTGGCTTGAAACCTTCAAGGCGCCGGTGATCGATGAGGACGGCACCGTGCTGGGCACGGTGGGCGTGGCGCGCGACATCAGCGAGCGCAAGGCTGCCGAAGGCGCCCGCGAAGCCGCCCTGGCCGAGGCGCAGCGCCTGGTGCGCATGCGCAGCGAATTCCTCGCGCAGATGAGCCATGAATTGCGCACCCCGCTCAACGGCATCCTGGGCTTCGCGCAGAGCTTGCAGAGCGAGCTGCCGCTGAGCGAACGACAGGCCAGGGGGCTCAGGATCATCGAGGAGAGTGGCCGGCATCTGCTCGGACTGATCAACGACATCCTCGACCTTGCCCGCATCGACGCCGGCAAACTGGTGATCAGCCCGAGCGACGTGAGCCTGCCGGACTTCCTGCAGGCGGTGTGCGACATGGTCTGCGCCAAGGCCGAAGAGAAAGGGCTGAGTTTCAACTTCGAGACCGTGCACGAGCTGCCGGCCGCCGTGCAGGTCGACGAGAAGTGCTTGCGCCAGGTGTTGCTCAACCTGTTGTCCAACGCCATCAAATTCACCGACAGCGGACACGTCACCTTGCGCGTGGAGGCGCTGCCGCCCGACGCACGGGATCGGCCGGACCCGACAGGCACGCAGGCGATGGTGAGTCTTCGCTTCGAGGTGCACGACACCGGCATCGGCATGAGCGAAGCGCAGCAGGTCCGTCTGTTCCAGCCGTTCGAGCAGCTCGCCGATGTCCGGCGACGCGAAGGCGGCAGCGGCCTCGGCCTGGCCATCAGCCGCCACGTGATCCGCATGATGGGCGCCGACATCGGGGTGCAAAGCCAGTTGGGCGAAGGCACGCTCTTCTTCTTCGAGCTCGAACTGCCGACCACCACCCTGTCGCAAGCCGTCGCCCGGTCCGCTCGCGGCCGGCCGACCGGCTACCACGGTCCGCGCAAGCGCGTGCTGGTGATTGACGACGAGGCAACGAATCGCGCGATGCTGTCGGATGTACTGAGCGCGATGGGATTCGATGTTCTTGAAGCGTGCGATGGCCGGGAGGGCCTGGACGTGGCCGGCAGAGCCCATCCCGATCTGATCGTGACGGATGTGGCGATGCCGGAAATGGACGGCTTCGAAGCGACGCGGCGACTGCGGGAGATGCCCGCGTTGAGCGAGGTGCCGGTCATCGCGACTTCGGCGAGCGCCACGCAGGACGTCGCCGTCCGCTGTCGCGACGCGGGTGCGAATGCTTTCATCCCGAAGCCCATCGAGCAGAGCACGCTGACCGACACACTGGCGCGCCTGATGGGCCTGACCTGGACTTATGCGCAAGCGCGGCCTCGCCTGCCGGACCTCGCCGGCCCCACGGGCAGGGAGTCGAGCCTCGTCTATCCGCCGATCGAGGAAATGCAGGTGCTGCGCGAGCTCGCCCGCGTCGGCAACATGAAGTCGCTGCGCATGCGCGCCGACCAACTGAGGTCGCTGGACACGCGCTACGCGTCGTTCGCTTCGCGCCTGGCCGTGCTGGCAGACGGCTATCAGTCCCGCGCCATCACGGCGCTGGTGGAAGGACAAGCCCAGTAGCGCTGCTGCACGAGCGCGGCGAGCGCTGAATCGGTCGCGCCGCCGCCGCGTCGGCCGATCAGGGCCGGCGAAGGTCGCCGTCCCAGTGCTCCGCGATCTTGCCGCCTTCGATGCGGAACATGTCGAACCAGGTGGTGGTGTAGGCCTTGGCCGGGTCCTTGGGGTCCTTGCGCTCGGCGACGAAGCTCAGCACGACGATGTCGCCCTCGGCCGTGATCGAGACCAGCGGCGCGGCGACGGCCGCGGTGATGTCCCTGCGCTTGGCGAACTTCGCGAAGAAGTCGACGAAGGCGGCCCGACCCGTCGGCACATTGGGGTTGTGCTGGATGTAGCCCTCGGTGAGGTACTTGTCGGCCCGGTCCAGATGGCCGGCTTCGAAGACTTCGCGCCAGAAGTCGTAGACCAGCCGCTTGTTGGCGGCCAGCTTCGCATCAGGGCTGGCGAGCAGTGCCTTGTGGTCGGGTGCGGCCGTGACCGGAACCTGCGCGAGTGCGGCGCTGCCGGCTGCGGTGATGAAGAGCGAGAACAGGAGTTTGAACATGACTTGAGGTGATGAGGAGAATCGAGACGGACTGTAGCGCCGTCATTTGAGAGCCGGCCGCCAACGCGCGTTGTACGCGGCCAGGGTCGTGGATGCCATCTTTTTCGCCGCCACCGCGCAAGGCGGCGAAGCGTTCGTCGCGCCAGTGTTGGCGCCGACACAAAAGTGAGCCGGATGAGTGCAGCCTGCCGACTGCCTGGTGAGCCAGGCAGCAGGCGGCAACTCCCTCCAGCATCAAGTGATTCCGCATAAGGCACCGGCTCACTGCGGCGTCGGCGCGGTGGCTCAATTCTCGATCGGCACCGACAATCCTGTCGTCGACAGCAGGATCATGCAAGCATTCAGGAGCATTCATCTACCGCGTCGCAGGTCCTGCGACCAGAATCCCCGCAGGACACAAATGATGATGACCACCCGAGCATTCATGGCCGGCATGGGAGCCGCCGTGCTGGGGCTGTGCACCGCACCGCCCGTTCTCGCGCAGACTTCGACGCGTTCGCTCATCCGCTGGGCAGAGCTCGACATTGACCCCGCACAGCTGGCCAGCTTCAAGGCTGCAGCCCAAGCGCTCAAGGAGGCGGTCCTTCGCACGGAGCCGGGCGTCGCCGTTTACCACGCCGTGTCCGAAGCCGACAACCCGGGTCGGATCCATGTGCTCGAGATGTATGACGATGCCGAGGTCTATCAGGCCCACCTGCAACAGCCTCACTTCCGGGACTTTCGCGCCACGACAGACAAGATGGTCACGGGCCGCCTGCTTCACGATGTCGTCGCCGTCAGACTGGGCGCGAAGGCACGCCTGAGCGCTTCACCTCTGGTTCGCATCGCGAAACTCGAGATCGACCCCGCTCAGTTGCAGGCTTACGAAGCAGCCGTGTCGGAGGAGATCGACGACTCCATCCGACTGGAGCCGGGCGTACTGACCATCTACGCCGTGGCTTCGGCGGATAGACGGAGCCAATTGCGCTTTTTCGAGATCTACGCCGATGAAGCGGCCTATCGCCAGCATCTGGAATCCCCGCATTTCAAGAAGTACGTGGAAACGACCAAGCCGATGATTGCGTCGCGGAGACTGTTCGAGACGCGTCCCCTGTTCCTTGGCCTGAGACAGCGCTGAACTTTAAACAGGCGATCGGTAACCAGGTGGTCACGCCTGTGAGTCGGGCGTTCAACACGTCCATCAGGTATCGCACTTGGCCCACGACAACAGCATGAACCCAGCCGGCGGGGTGCCGCCCCACCCAGTCACCATGCCGCCGGCTTTGGCTGTCAGGCGCCAGATGAGCGGGCGCGACATGAACGAGTCGCATCGCAATTCCACGCCGCCGGAGGCCCTGTTCGACCTGACCACGGTGGTTGCCGTTGCCGCGGCCGCTGCTCGGCTACACCACGGATTGGCCGAATCTTCCGTCGCCGAGGCCGCACTGGAGTTCGTTCAATCGTTTTTCGCCATCTGGTGGCCACTTCTCCCGGTTCTGCTCGTTTGCTGCGTCGCTATCGCAGCCGTGGCCTACGGTCTGTCTCCAGCTTGGGGACTGCTGATGCTGGCTGCCGGACCTGGGCTGCTGATTGCATGGGTTGTACGCGATCGCCGCCTGAAGCCAGAGAGGTTTGCCGTGCGTTGATGGCGAACACGCTCAGGATGCGGTCGACCCCGACGCTGCCGTCGGGCTTGACCGTCACCTCGGTTGGTTGTGGCCATGTCGAATCCCTTTCTGCTCACAAGCCCAGCAGGCGAGCAGCGTTGCCGTGGGCGATGAGCGCCTTGTCCGCGTCGCCCACGGGGAGGCGATCGATGAAGGCGCGTGCGCCGTCCAGGCTCTGGTAGGGATAGTCAATGGAATACACGATGCGCTCGGCCCCCATCAACGCATGGATGAACTGGAAGTGCGGCAGCGTCAGCATGCCGCTGGGCGACACATGTACGTGCTCGCGGTAGGTCTGCACGATGGGGCGCCGGAGGCCGGAGGCCTCTTGCGGAATGGAGTCCTCGAGCCTCTGCAAGAAGAAGGGCACCATCTCGCCCCAATGGCCGCTGATGACTTGCAGCCCGGGATAGCGGTCGAACACACCCGCGAGCAGCATGCGAACCACCTGGATGCCGGCTTCGTTGTGCCAGCCCCAGGCGAACATGGCCAGCCGCGCGCTCAGTTCGCGATCGAAGCCGCCGTAGTACGGCGCCTGCACGGCGGGCAGTGGGAGGCCGGGGTGAACATACAGCGGCACCTTCAGTTCGTCGAAGGCCGCCAGGATGGGCGCGTAACGCGCGTCGTCCAGGAAGGTCTCGCCGGGACGGCCATTGATGAGCGCACCCTTGAGGCCCAGCTCTTTCACCGCGCGTTCCAGTTCGCGCGCGGCTGCCTCCGGCGCCTGCCAGGGCAGCGTGGCGAAACCGGCAAAGCGCGTGGGGTGGGCTTGTGCCGCCAGCGCCAGCCGGTCGTTGGCTGCGCGGTTCAGCTCAATGGCCTGAGTGACAGGCAGCAACTGAGGGAATCCGCCGAAGGAAAGCACCTGCATGCTGATGCCAGCCGCATCCATGTCGGCCAGGCGTGCCGCGCCCATGTCCAGCGCCTTGCGCGCCGACTCGCTGGGCGCGATGACATGCGGGCGAGTTGGATCGGCGACCTGCCGACCGTCGACAACGCGGCTGCCCCAGTCGAGCAGATAGGGGGCCTCGGCGCGCACAAGACCCTGGGTGGCCGCGCCGATGGCGGGATCAAGCACATGCTCTTCGACGCAAATCAGTTTCACGCGGCTTTTCTTGCAGACATCAGCGGCCGATCAAGCCAACAGCGCATCGCGAAGCGCCTCGCCCAGGCTCGCCGCGGACTGCGGGTTCTGGCCGGTGATGAGACGGCCATCGACGACGACGTTGTTGGCCCAGTTGGCGGCGTTCTGGTGATGCGCACCGCGTTCGTTGAGAGTGGACGCCAGCAGAAAGGGCACGACGTGCGTGGACTGCACCTCCTCTTCCTCGCCATCGGTGAAGGCTGCCAAGCGCTTGCCTGCCACCAGCAGGCTGCCGTCGGAACGACGCGCGTTGACGAGGGCCGCCGGGCCGTGACAGACCGCCGAGACGATGCCACCGGCCGCATCGATCTCGCGGATCGCCTGTTGCACCGCAGCGCTGTCGGGGAAGTCCCACATCGTGCCGTGACCGCCCGCAAAGAAGATGGCCGAGTAGCGCGAGGGATCCACGTCATCCAGGCACAGCGTGCGGGCAATGGCGTGGCGGAAGTCGGTGTCGGCCCAGTAACGGGCAATGACTGGGTCTTTCATGTCCTCCAGCCCATCCAGCGGCGCGGCACCACCCTTGATGGAGGCGAACTCCACGGCGATTCCCGCCGCCTGCAGCTTCTCCAATGGGTGAGTGACTTCGGCCAGGTTATAGCCGGTGGGAATGCGCGTCTCCCCCTTCACCGCGTTGCTGGTGACGACGAAGAGGACGGGCTTGAGTTCAGAAGCTTGCTTGGTCATGACGTGCATTTCTCATTGGGAGCGAAGAGAGGAAGTCGGAGCAGGGCTACAGATTGCCGAAAAAGGGGACGAGCTTGGCAACCGCTTGATCCACGTAGTGCGGCACGTCGTACAGCGCGACGTGAGTAGCGCCTTCAATGACAAACAACTCTTTCGGCCCATTGGAAAGCGCGTACGCTTGTTCGCTGAAGACCTTCGTGTCGGCCTTGCTCCCGGCGATCAGCAGCAAGGGTTGAGTCAGCAGATCTGGAATCAGCGGAAACGTTGAAAAGGCCAGCATCTTGTCCAGACTGGTCAGCAGGAAGCGGCCCTTGGCGTTGGGGTGTTGGCCCCGCGGCGTCCGGTAATAGTCGTACGCTTCCCGCAGCATGACCGGTGTGTTGTCGTCGATGTCTTCGAAACGTTCCGGGACAAACGGGGCATAGACAGGCGCTGCCCCTCTCGCTTCGGCCGTACGCTGCCCAGCGGCCGCTTCCAGCGTTTTGATGTGCTCGGCCGCGGGAACAGGGAGGCCAAACATGCTCCTGGCGGCCTCGCCCATCGGGGTTGGGCTGACCCCCGCCACGGCTTTGAAGCGGCGCTCGGTCTGAGCCACGGCGAGTGCATAGCCGCCTCCGGCACAGACACCGTAAACACCCATTCGCTCGGCGTCGACGTAGGGAAGCGTCGAGAGAAAGTCCGCAGCGCAGCGCGCGTCTTCCACTCGGGTCGCCGGATCCTCCAAGAGGCGAGGCTCGCCACCGCTCGCGCCTTGGTAGGAAGAGTCATACACGACCACCACGAACCCATGAGCCGCAAGCCTCTTGGCATAAAGGCCGATGGTCTGCTCCTTCACGCCTCCCGCCGGGTGAATCCCGACCAGCGCGGGGTACTTCCCGTCTTCCTGGAAGTTGTCCGGAAGATGAAGGTTCGCCGAAATGCCTACGGCCTTGTTTGCAAACGACACTGCCTTGACCATGACGACTTCTTCCCTGTTGAAAACCGTGTGTGTTCAGATTCGCCCGCGCCGGACTGGGCCTATCCAGCGTTGCCGGGCGCAAACAGCGTTTCCCAATTCAGGAATGGACCCAGCGGGATGACATCCCAATCGATGAGCCCGGCCTTGGCCAGCGGAAATTCGCGCAGCGCCTGTCTGGCCGCCTCCACCGAGTCCGCCTCCGCCAGGATGGCGACACCAGGGCGGTCCTGGCGGAAATACATGTCGCGCACGACGCCGCTCTTGTAGAGCTGCCAGGCATGGCGGGCTTCGTTCAGCATATGCGGCTGGTACTTGTCCAGGCTCGCACCGGGCTGCGGAATGTCGAGGCAAAGCAGTTTCATGTCGTGGTTTCTCTTCTGAAAAATGGATAAAGCGCGACGGCGATCAGCGCCGACGCAAGCGCAGGCTGATCTCGGCCACGCGCGTTCCGAGATTGGCGGCCGTCTCCAGATCGCTGTGGATGGGTGCGAGATCGCGGCCCTGGCCACCGTTGGACTGCGTCATGGCGCCGATGCCCGGCATTCTGTTGACGGCGACGCTTCACCGTAAGCCGTGGTGCGGTTGATCGTCCCCCAACCTCAGGTTGAGAATGGATGGTCGAGCGTCCAAGGCGCTTGCTTCAGGTCAATCCCTTTCACGTGGAGACTTCGTGGATTCATCGCAGCGGGTTCGCGCCATCCTGTCGTTCGTGCAGGCAGCCAACACCGGCAGCTTCGCGGCCGCCGCACGCGCGCTGGGCGTCAGCTCAGCGGCGGTGAGCAAGAACGTCGCCGGCCTGGAGCAGGCACTCGGCGTGCGGCTGATGAACCGGACGACACGGACATTGAGTCTGACGGCCGAGGGGTCGGCCTTCCTCCGACAAGCCCGCATCGCACTCGACGCGCTCGATTCGGCCATCGATGCGGTCGCCGTCCAGCGCGTCGAGCCGCGCGGCCGCGTCCGCATCTCGACCAGCGCGGCATTCGGTCGCCAGCAACTGATGCCGGCATTGCCGAGCCTGCTGTCGCGACACCCGGCGCTGTCGGTCGAAGTCGATTTCGACGACCGTGTCGTCGACCTCGTGCGCGGTGGCTACGACCTGGCCGTCAGGGGTGGGCACATCGCCGATTCGGCCTTGGTCTCGCGCTCGATCTGCCGGATGAATCTGGCCCTCGTCGCGTCGCCGTCCTATCTGGCCGAGCATGGCGTACCCGTTTCGCCGCAGGACCTCGATCAACACCGGCTGATCGCCCGGCGCTTTCTGGGCGGACCGGTATCGCCATGGAACTTCCGATCCAACGATGACAGCATCACCACATTCGAGCCGGCACACGCCGCGGTCCTGACCTTGTCGGCACCCGAGACGCTGGTGCAGGCGGCGTGCGACGGTTCCGGCGTGGCGCAAGTCGGGGTGCATCACGCGTGGGCGCACCTGCAGAGCGGCGCATTGAAGGTCGTGCTTCATCGCCAACACGACCCTGGAAGCTACGAACTGGTGATGCAGTATCCGCATCGCGCATTGATGGCCCCAAGGGTGCGCGTAACGCTGGAACATCTGCTCGAGGCGTTTGCCCGGGATGAAGCGCTGCACGTGCCGCTCGAGGCCCTTGAAGCCTGCATGGCGTGAATTTCAGGGTCCAGCCTGCCGCAGCAGGCCCTCGACATCGCGGCGTGGTGGCGTCCCGAACTGGCGGGCGTACTCCCGAGTGAATTGGGACGGACTTCCATATCCCACGTGGTAGGCGGCGGCCGCGGCGTCCAGGCTCTCGGTGACCATCAGGCGCCGGGCTTCGGTCAGCCGCAGCCATTTCTGGAACTGAAGCGGGCTCATCGACGTAAATTGCCGGAAGTGATGGTGAAACCTGGACGGACTCATTTCCACCCGGCTGGCAAGCTCCTCGATACGAAGCGGCTCATGGAAGTTGGCCTTCAGCCACTCGATCGCGCGGCCGACGCGCTGGCTCTGGGTTCCGATCGAAGCCATCTGCCACAGGTAGCTTCCGCCATCGCTGCGCAGGACCCTGTAGAAGATCTCCCGCTGCACCAACGGCGCCAGCACTGGAATCAGCTCGGGCTCGTCAAGCAGTCCGACGAGCCTGTCGAAGGCCTCGAGAAGCGCGAGGGTCGTCTCTCCGAGCACCATGCCCCGGTCGCGCACCGATTGCCGGTCGGGCGGTCGCAGCTTGCTCTCCATCATCAACTCTCCGATCACGCTCACATCGAGCTTCAGTACGGCGCTCAGATACGGTGAGGCGGGCGAAGCCTCCGTGACCTGCAACACCACCGGCAAGTCCAGAGCGGTGATCAGGAAGCGGTGTCTGTCGTAGGCGTAGGTCTCGGATCCGAAGTGCGCGCGCTTCGCGCCCTGGACAGGCAGCGCGATGGCCGGCTCCACCATGCAGCTGATCGGCCCGCCGACCTCCGCGTGCCGATACAGGTTCAGGCCGGAGATCGCGGTGGCGTACTGCTCGCCGCCCGCCGTCCGACTCGCGATCCGCGCCGCGATGTGCGTTCGCACGCGCTCGAATTCGGCTTTCATCGATCGAATCATAGAGCGCTTGCAGATGCCGCCTGAGCTGATCCTCCCGTCGTCGGCAGGATCGTGCAAGCATCCAGGAGCATTCGGCTATCACGCTGCGGGTCCGGCGACCAGAATCCGCGCAGGATTCAAATGATGATGACCACCAGAGCATTCACGGCCGGCATGGACGATGCCGAGGCCTATCAGGTCCATGTGCGACAAGCTCACTTCCGTGACTTCCGCGCCGCGACCGACCAAATGACGGTCGACCGCCGGCTTCTCGACGTGGTACCCGTCAGGCTCGGCGCCAAGGCGCGCGGCTCGGCGGGCCGCGGGTGCGCAGGCTGCCGTTTGCGCGGAGCGGCCTGGTCCAGACCTGAAATTCCAGGCACCGCGTGGTTCGTTCACCGCAACGCCCATGGAGAGATCAGTGCCCCAGTACGTATTGAAGATCGATGGCGTGCAACGCAGGGTCAAGGCAGAAGCCGACGAACCGCTGTTGTACGCGCTCACGGATGGGCTGAAGCTCAACGGGCCGCGCTTCGGCTGCGGCCTCGCCCAGTGCGGCACGTGCACGGTGCTGGTCGACGGCCAGCCGGTGCGCTCTTGCGTCACGTTGACGCGCAGCGTCGTGGGGAAGGCGATCCGCACCCTGGATGGCCTCGCGCAAGCTGGGCGCCTGCACCCGGTGCAGGATGCGTTCGTCGAAGAACAGGCAGCGCAATGCGGCTATTGCGCCAACGGGTGGGTGATGAGCTCCGTCGCGTTGCTCGAGAAGAACCCCAAGGCCACGGATGACGAGATCGCGCAAGCCCTCTCCGGCTTGCAATGCCGCTGCGGCACGCACATCGCCATCCTGCGCGCGGTGCGCAGGGCGCGCGACAGCATGACGGCCGTGAAGGCCTGAGGAATCCGCGATGGATCAGCCAGTCAACCGCCGCGAATTTCTCCAGACCCACCTGGCCCTGGTCGTGGGCATCACGGGCATCACGGGCAGCGCGGCCATCGTTGGCGACGCCGCCGCGCAAGCGGCCGCACCGGGTGTCATCGGGCCCAACCCGTCACTGCTGGACACCTGGCTGCGCATCGGCACCGACGGCCGGGTACTCGTCAATTTCGGCAAGATGGATTGCGGCCAGGGCCTGGACGTCGCCATCGCCCAGATCGTCGCCGAAGAGCTCGACGTGCCAATGCAGTTCGTGCGAGTCGTGCTGGGCGACACCCGCGTAACGCCGAATCAGGGCGGCGGCAGCGGCAGCACCGGTGTGCGCCTGGGTGCAAGACCGCTGCGCAATGCAGCGGCCGAAGCCAGGCGCCTACTGCTGGAGATGGGCTCGAAGCAGCTCGGCGTGCCCGTCGGCGCTCTGGTGGTGCGTGACGGTGTCATCTCCGTTGCGCAGGACTCCGGCAAAAGTGTCAGCTACGCGCAGCTGATCGGCGGCAAGAACTTCGATGCGCCACTCAAGTGGAACAAGGTCGTGGGCAACGGCATGAATGCCGAAGGCCAAGCGAAACCGAAGGCGGTCTCCGAGTACCGGATCGTGGGCCAGGGCGTCAAGCGCGCCGATATCCGCGACAAGGTCACCGGCACGCCGCACTTCACCGCACACGTGCGGCCCGGCAAACTGCTGCACGCCAGGGCCGTGCGCCCACCCGTGGCCGGTGCCACGCCCGAAGCTGTCGAGGCCTCGTCGATCGCGAAGATCCCGGGTGCGCGGCACTTCGTGCAAGGGGGCTTCGTCGCCGTGGTTGCGGACAGCGAATGGAACGCGATCCGGGCGTCGCGTGCACTGCAAGTGCGCTGGTCGACCCCACCGGCCGCCTTCCCGGGGGGCGAGGCCGGGCTGTTCGACCGCATCCGCGCCGCCACCCCGACCGCCTCCAATGCGGTGCCCATGTTCGCCGGCAAGAAGGACCACGATGCCGCGCCCACCCTCGCGGCACTGGCCGGCTCGCGCAAGGTGATCGAGGCTGAATACGAATGCGCCTTCCAGTCGCACGCGCGCATCTCTCCTTCGTGCGGCGTGGCCGATGTGCGCGGCGACCGTGCCGAGATCTGGACCGACACGCAGAAGCCGCATTACCAGCGCGAGGGCATCGCCAAGTTGCTGGGCCTGCCGACCGAAAACGTTCAGGTGACGTGGATGCCCGGCGCGGGCTCGTACGGGCGCAGCGATGCCGACGAGGCGCCATTCGAGGCCGCCTTGCTCTCGCGCCATTTCGGCCGCCCGGTGCGCATGCAATGGATGCGCGACGAAGGCACGGCATGGGATCCCAAGGCGCCCGCGGCCGTGGTCAGCATGAAGGCCGGGCTGGACGACGCGAACCGGGTCACCGGCTGGTACTTCAAGGCCAAGGGCTTCAACGGCTGGGACGTCAAGTACTGGGCCGACGGTCCCGAGCAGGTGCTGGTGGGTCAGCTGCTGGGCGCCCGAAGAGCGGCCGCCTACAACTTCAACGTGCCTGAAGAGAGCTACAAGTTTCCCAACCACGTGCACTGGTGGGAGACGGTGCCGCCCTACCTGCAGGACGCTTCGCCGCTGCGCACGGCGCACATGCGCGCGCCACAGGAGATGCAGACCCGTTTCGCGCAGGAGTCCTTCATCGACGAGGTGGCGCATGCGGCGGGCAAGGACCCCGTGGCCTTCAGGCTGGAGCACATGCAGGACCCACGCGAGAAGGACGTGTTGCGTGCGGCCGCCGAGAAGCTCGGCTGGCAGCCCACTGCCGCGGGCAGCGGCCGCGGCAAGGTGAGCGTGGGCCGCGGCGTGGCGGTGCATGCCGGCTACGGCTCGTACGCTTGCGCCGTCTGCGAGGTCGAGGTGCACCAGGACACTGGACGCATCCGCGTGCGCAAGACCGTGGTGGCCCTGGATTGCGGCTTGGTGATCAACCCGATCGGACTGCGTGCCACGATCGAGGGCCAGATCATGCAAGGCCTCAGCCGGGCCTTGTACGAAGAGGTGCATTTCGACGAGCGCAAGGTGACCAGCACCGATTGGTACAGCTACCCCATCGCTCGCTTGGAGGACGTGCCACAGCAGGTGGAGCTGGTTCTGCTGAACCGCGCCGATCAGCCCATCGGCGGTGCGGGCGAACCAGCGATCGTCTGCTTTCCACCTGCTGTGGCCAACGCCGTGTTCAACGCAACCGGTATCCGCATCCGCCGCTACCCCCTCACACCGGAAGCCGTGAAGAAAGCTTTGAGCTGAGCCGCACGCGCGGATCGCATCGGCACCTGCGGTGCCTCCTCGTGCGCGGTTCCCGAGGCGAGTGGCGCGACCAAGGGAAATCCAGTACCCGCCCGCTTTCACCGGACGTATATCCTGTCAATCTAGCACCTGCCCGCGTCGTCGCACGAGGCTGGTCAAACGGGGCCGAGCCGAGTTCTGCCGAACCAGCGGCTGGGCTTCTGATGCCGTCAGGATGGCGGGATCGTGGCCATCGGCAAGTAGCCGCTCCTTATTGCAAAACAACTTTCCGGAACGAGAAGCGATGACCACGATCACAGTCAACGGCAAGCCGCACACGGTGCAGGCGAGCCCCGATACGCCCCTGCTCTACGTGCTGCGCAACGAGGTGCTGTTGAACGGCCCGAAATACGGCTGCGGTCTGGCGCAGTGTGGCGCCTGCATGGTGCTTGTCGGCGGTCAGGCGATGCCCTCCTGCGTGCTACCCGTCTCGGCGGTCAGCGGGCCGGTGGTCACGGTCGAAGGGCTTGGCACACCGGACAAGCCCCATCCGCTGCAGAAGGCGTTCATCGAAGAGCAGGCCGCGCAGTGCGGCTACTGCACCAGCGGCATGATCGTCAGCGCAGCCGCGCTACTGCAGGGCAGGAAGCAGGTCAGCGACGCCGAGATCCGCGCCGGCCTGGAGCGCAATCTGTGCCGTTGCGGTTCGCACATGCGGGTCATCGCGGCGGTCAAGAAAGCGGCCGGGGGGCTGGCATGAAGCGGCGCGACTTCCTGCTCAAGGGC
>NZ_DATILJ010000049.1:0-20335 GCF_035476535.1 Aquabacterium sp. | reverse complement strand
CCAGTTCACACGCTGCAAGTCAGCCTACGCAGCCTTGAAGCGTCAGCCCGCTGCGTCCCGATCGGATGAGAACCGAAAGAAGAAGGAGAAGTGGTGGCACAACTGCGATTGCAATCCGTGCGACTGCGTCGACCTCCCATGTGATTGTTCGCCATGAATTCGCAACGCCGGTGCGTGCTCACCGCCAAGCGATGGGAATTGCTCAAGGTTCTGCGCGGGGCGGGCCCCATTTCCATGCGTGAAGCAGCGCGCAGGGTCGACCGAGATGTCAAGGCCGTGCACAGCGACATCACGGCGCTACTCTCTGCCGGCCTGCTCAACCGTGCAGAAAACGGTGGCGTTGAGTTCCCTTTCGATGCCGTGAAGGTTGAATTTCTGCTTCAGGCAGCATAGGCAAGAGCCGACGGCATTGGCTAGCGCTCATATGCCACGTCCGAAGCTGTCACCAGGCGTATTGATCGCGGGCGCCCTCTGTGCACTTGAAGCAAGTCACACCCAGGCAGATCACCGCTCCCCTACGCCACCCATGACCCTTCAGATGAATTCCGGCCCCATCGTGGCCAAGGCAATCGCGGTACTCACCGTTGTCTCTGCCCTTGCCCCGTGCTCAACGACGCCCCGATCCCCGCTCGGCATCCAGGGTGTCGTTCAAACCCGCATCACCGAACGCTTGCACGCGCATCAAACGGGATTCCTGGGCAACAATTCCTCGGGGCCGATTGTTGGTTTCCCCGGCGTGCCGCTGCGGCTCTACACGATCAGGACGCTCGAGGGTCGCACGCAAGTGGTGAGAACCTTTGACAATTTCCAGGTGGGTGACTGCATCGTGGCCTACATGAGCCCGCCCAACGCCGAAGACCCCGTCAAGCTGAACGCGGTGGATCGCATGGAATCCGCGACGGGATGCCGATGAACGCCCTCCCTCGTATCCAGTTAACAGCAGGCCATGAACCATCTCCAGAACACAACACGCTTGCGCTTCTCTGAACCGGGCGGCTTGCTTCTCGTCGCAGCCATGGTGGCGCTGGGATGCCCATCGAGCGCCGGTGCTCAAGCATCCAACTTCATCGATCTGAATCCCACCGGGTGCAAGACCCTCGTGTACCCGCCCGTCGCGAAGTCGGCAAGAGCGCAAGGCACGACCCGGGTTGTCTTCACGCTGGGTCCGGATGGCAAGTTGACGAGGCTCGAAGTGGCCCAATCAAGTGGCATGACACGCGAGCACAGGCTGCTGGATCGAACGGCTGTCGATCATGTAGCCAGCTGTACGTTTGAGGCGGATCCGTCTGGCCAGGCCAGGACACTTCGCGTGGACTACGTGTGGAAGCACGGCCTGGAAGACCTTCCCGCATCTTCGCCGCAGCAACAAGCGCCGCAGTGATGGGCGTCGCCGGTCCAGCATGGCCGGGTAGCACAAGACGCCTCCATCCATCCTGTCAGAACCCTCCATCCCGAGAATGCAGCGACGCGACTTCCTCCTTTCCTCCGGCGCTGCCGCCCTGGCTGCGACGCCCTTGTTCGCCCTGGCGGCGGACGGCCCGGGCTTCGCGCCAGCGCCTGCGCTGAGCCCCATCCGCGCCCGGCCCGACCGGATCATCGACATCTCTGTCTGCACCCGTCCGTTTCGCGCGCTAGGCCCACGCATCGAGGCCGAGCGGCGCCATGGCAAGACCATCGTCCACCACTATGGCCACGGCGGCGCCGGCTGGTCGCTGTCGTGGGGTTCGGCGCGCTTGGCGCTCGAGCTCATCGCCGCGACGCGCGAGCGCCGGATCGCGATCATTGGCTGTGGCGCCATCGGCCTCACCACCGCACGCGTTGCCCAGCGCGCCGGCTTGCGCGTGCGCATCTACTGCAAGGAGCGGCCGCCGGAGGTGCGCTCGTCGGCCGCCACCGGCTCGTGGTCGCCCGACTCGCGCATCTGCACCGACGAACATGCAACGCCGGCGTTCCTGCAGCGCTGGGAAGCGATGACGCGCCACTCGTTCAAGGTCTACCAGAGCCTGCTCGGCCTGCCCGGCCAGCCGATCGAGTGGTACGACGGTTACGCCTTGTCCGACGTGCCCTTCGACCAGCCGACGCCCGGTGCCGACGAGGACCATGAGCCCGACTATCCGGACCTCGAAGCGCTTGTGCACGACCTGCGACCCAAGTCGCAAGCGCTGACACCGGCGGAGCACCCGTTTCGCGTGCCCCATGTGCGGCGCTACACGCAGATGCTGTTCAACCTGCCGGCCTACTTCCGTCTTTTGCTGGACGACTTCCTGCGCGAGGGCGGCGAGATCGAGCAGCGCGAATTCACGAGCCCGCGCCAGCTGGCCGGACTGCAGGAGCGCACCATCGTCAACGCCACTGGCTACGGCGCGCGGGCCTTGTTCGGCGACGAGAGCATCGTGCCGGTACGCGGCCAGACGGCCCGCCTGGTGCCGCAGCAGGAGATCAACTACGGCTTGATCTATCGCGGCCACAACCTCTTCGTCGCCCCGCGCCGCGACGGCATCCTGGTGCAGGCGCAGGGCGCGCACGACTTCGGCAACGATGACACCCGACCCGACCGGGCTGCCTCGGAGTCCGCGGTCGAGCGACTGGCCGCGCTTTTCAGTGCCTAGGCAATGGCGTCGGCCAAGACGCTCGGGGCTTCGCACGGAACATCGGGCATCGGAACAAGGTCCAAGCTCAGACGCCACCCAACCCGGCTCTTCCAACAGGAGAAGCTCATGAGCATGCAAGTACCACCCGTCGCTCGCGCCGAGATGATGATTCGCAGGCCCGCCGCCGTGGTCTACGGCGCTTTCGTGGATCCAGCGGTGACCAGCCGTTTCTGGTTCACCCGAGGCAGCCAGCGGCTTGAAGAAGGCGCGCTCGTGACCTGGTTCTGGGACATGTATGGCGCCAGCGCACAGGTGTCGGTGAAGTCGCTCGAACCGGACCGACGCATCCAGATCGAGTGGCCCACGCCGGTTGAATGGACTTTCACACCGCGGCACGACGGCTCCACCACCATGGTCGTCATCACGGCCTCGGGCTTCACCGGAAGCGACGATGAGCAGGTGGCCCAGGCCATCGATGCCATGGGAGGCTTCAGCCTCACGCTGGCCGGTGCGAAAGCGTTTCTGGAACATGGGATCGAGCTGAACCTCGTGGCCGATCACAATCCTGATGCTCACGTGAAACCTGATGCCTGAACCCCAGCTGCCCCACCTGCTTTCCACACGGATTGCCGTCGCCCCTCCTGGTCTGGGCCTTCGGGCTGCGCCTGGTCGCCGCCGCGCTGGGTGAAGTTCGTGCGCGGCAGGCGATCTGAATCGCTTGCCCACACCCGACCCATCGGCTACAAACCCATGCTCCCGCACGTTTGCCGATGGAGGTCGACTTGATTCATGGTTCCTGCCACTGCGGCGCCGTCACCTGGGACTTCCATGGCATGCCGGAGGGCGCGACGGCCTGCAACTGCACGGTCTGTCGCCGCTACGGGGTGTTGTGGGCCTATGACTTCGAAGGCGAAGGCATCCACGTCTCAGGCCCCACCCGGGCCTACCTCCGCGGCAAGGCCATCGAGTTCCACTTCTGCCCGACCTGCGCGTGCGTTGCCTACTGGCGGGCGCAAAAGCCCGGTGAAGACGGACGCCGTCGCATCGCCGTCAATCTGCGCCTGACCGAACCGGATGCCATTGCCAAGGTGCCTATCGACCACTTCGACGGCCTCGATACCTTCGATGACCTGCCGCGCGACGGGCGCTGTGTCGGTGACTACTGGTTCTGAGGGCCATGAAGCGGCTTGTGCTCGTCGCCTCTCACCTCGTGGCGCTGGCCCTGGGGTTTGCGTTGGGCATCTATGCCCTGCCGATCCTGATCGCACCGCAGGCTCCGTCCGCCGGCGACATCGCTTCGATCATGGGGCCGACACTGTGGAGAACCGAGTTCCGCCGCAACCTGAAGGACAGCGACACGCTCCATTGGGGCGAAGGCGCAGTGTCCGTCGGGCCACGCAGCATCAGCTTCATCGGCAAGCTGGCGCCCGGGCCGGACTACAAGCTCTACTTGTCGCCCGAGTTTGTCGAGACAAAAGCAGACTTCATGCGCCTGAAGGCCCGCATGCAACGCATCGGCGATGTGAAGACCTTCGAGAACTTCCTGGTCCTTGTTCCGGAAGGCACAGACCCGGCGGGCTTCAACACGGTGATCGTCTGGTGCGAGTCGTTCGGCCAGTTCATCACGGCAGCCAAGTACAAGTGAGCTGCGGCACGTCTGGCGCCGAGGGCCGGCGCCCATTCCTCGGTCAAAGCGAGACCTCATGATCTCAATCCAGTTGCACGGCCAGCGCTTCCAGGTGCGCGCCGCCGCGATCATTCTTCACGACGACTTCGTGATGCTGCACCGCGGCCCGGGCGACGACTACTGGGCCTTGCCGGGTGGCCGGGTCGAAGTGGGAGAGGAAGCCTCCGTCACCGTTGTCCGGGAGATGATGGAAGAACTCGGCGAGGCAGTGCACTGCGGCCCGCTGCTCCATGTCGCGGAGAACTTCTTCGACCTGGCCGAGCGCAGGAATCACGAGATCGGCTTCTACTTCCGGGTCACGCTGCCCGAGGGCTCCGCCCATCTGGACAAGACACGCGTCTACAGCGGCCTGGAGGGCCACCTGGGTCTGGAGTTCCGCTGGTTTGCGCTCGCCGAACTGGGCGCGATCAATCTCCGGCCCACCTTTCTTCAGCGCTCGCTGATGGCCAGTCCACTGGTCTTTGAGCACGCGGTCCAGCGTGAATACTGACAAAGCGACCCCTGCGCTCCCGCATCCCTCTGCTCTTGCCTGAATCCCCATGAACCGCACTGCCGTCGAGTACCGCCACAACCTTCCGCTCGATCCCGTTGAAGTCGCGCGCGTCTTTGGCGCATCGGGCATTCGGCGACCGATCGACGATCTGCCGCGCATCGCCCGGATGTTTGCCGCGCCCAGCCTGGTCATCTCCGCCTGGGTCGACGGCGCGCTGGTGGGCCTGGGCCGCTCGCTCACCGACCACGCCTACTGCTGCTACCTGTCCGACCTGGCCGTGGACAAGGCCTTCCAAGGCCTGGGCATCGGGCGAGAACTCGTCAGGCGCACGCAGGCCGTCATCGGCGACGAGGTCTCGTTGATCCTGCTGTCCGCGCCCGGCGCCATGTCGTACTACCCGACACTGGGCTTCGAGTTGGCCGCCAATGCCTACGTGATCAGGCGCAAGCAGTGAAGCAGCCGGCCCCCGTTCCACCCTCGCCTTGACGGCTGTAGCCCACAAGCTACAATGCGCCGATGCGGATTGAGAAGACAGACGAGTACAGTCGCTGGCTTGACGCATTGAAGGACCTGACTGGGCGAGCCCGGATCTTGATGCGCGTCGATCGCTTGGTTCACGGGAATCCGGGCCAACACAGAAACCTCTCGGACGGTGTCTCCGAGTTGAAAGTCGATTTCGGACCTGGCTACCGGGTGTACTACTCGCAACGGGGCGACCGACTCTTGCTGTTGCTGATCGGCGGTGACAAGGCCTCGCAGCAGAAAGACATCGCAGCGGCAATTCGTTTGGCCAAGAACTTTCAGGAGTAGCAGAGATGGCAAGGACACCGGTCAAACGGACCAAGACAAGTGCATACGATGTCGCCGAACACCTTCGTACACCGGAAGAAATGGCTGCGTATCTCGATGCCTGGCTGGAAGAGGCGCCAGACGACGTGGCTGGGATCGCCAGAGCGCTCGGCGACATCGCACGCGCCAAGGGAATGTCGCAAGTCGCAAAGGACGCTGGCCTCAGTCGCGAGAGTCTTTATCGCGCACTCAGTGCGAACGGCAACCCGAGTTTCGCCACGGTCCTGAAGGTAGCCCGTGCACTTGGCGTCAAGTTCCACGCCGAGGCCGCGTAGGATGAAACCGACGCCTCCCGTCGGCATCACCGCTTAGGCGCCGCCCGCAGCCTGCGCCTGATGTCCAGGGTTGGGCCTATGCCATTCACAGCGTCCGCATTGCTGCTGTTCATGACCGCCTTCCTCGGGCTGTGGCCGCTCGTGTTCCTGATGGCGCTGCTGCGCCACTCGTTGGCCAGGCGGTGGCGGCGCGTCGGCCAGGTGGCCTTGCTGCTGCCGCTGTGGACCATCGCCGCTTCGGTGGGCCTGACCCAGATGGCGCCGGTTCTGGCGCTGCTGGAGGGCCGGGCCGGATCGCGCAGTGCTTTCGTGGCCACCCTCGCCCTGGGCTTCGCGCTGTGTTGTGCCGCCGTGGCATGGGCTCTGCTCGTTCGCTCTTTCGGCAGCCTGCCCGCGCCAGGTTCCGGCCAGCAGCCCGTGGCGTCGCCTAGCCGACCACCACCTCGCTGATTTGCATCACCGGCGCCAGGTCGGTGTAGTTCGGAATGTCGGCCAGGATCTCCTTGGCGTGGGGGCCGAATCCCGCCTGGAATGACTCGACGGAGTCGGCGAAGATGTGACACATGCCGACGTAGGTGGCCGGCGTTCCCGGCGCGCCACCGGCAATGCCCCGGTCCACCGTGTAGTACTTGCAACTCTCACCCATGCGCGCCTTGAGCAGCGGCATGTGCTTGTCCCGGTAGTAGTCATGATCGAATCGCGCGCCGGGCGTGTTCGGGTACATCACACTCACCTTGATCATCGTCGGTCTCCTGATCGTGTTGCCGGTTGGAAGGGGGCCATCGTGCATCAGAGTCCTGCTTCAAGCAAGCGCAGGCCCGGGCCTGCTGGAGAAGTCCGCATGAGCGCTGTTGTCCTGACTTCATCGACACGCGCCAGCGCTGCAGAAAGCGGAGCGCATTGGCAGTACATTCGCCCTCTCCGGAGTCACCAGCATGCTCAAGACCTACCACGGCAGTTGCCACTGCGGCGCGGTGCGCTTCGAAGCAGACCTCGATCTGACGCAGAGCACTTACCGCTGCAATTGCTCGATCTGCCGCCGCACGCGCTTCTGGCCCGCCATCGCCAAGCCTGAAGGTTTCCGCCTGCTCGCCGGCGAAGCAGCGCTGACGAAGTACCTGTTCAACACCCGCAAGAATGAACATTACTTCTGCCAGCATTGCGGTGTGCGGGCCTTCGGGCTGGGCACCGAGACACCGGTGGGCCTGATGTACGGCGTGAACCTGGGCTGCCTGGACGACGTCACCGACGAGGAACTCGCCAACGCCCCGGTGACCTGGGTGGACGGCCGCAACGACAACTGGGGCCAGGCCCCGGCGTTCTTCCGCCATTTGTGAATCCGCGCGCACCGAGCACTCCACATCCCCAGGAGCCCATGGCATGAGCATCGAACGCATCTTCACGAAGCCTCCGTCGGCCCAGGGCCAGCAGGAGCACGAGCAGGTGCTCGTGATTGCCGGCGCCGGCATCGAGGGCGACCGCTACTACGCCAGGCACGACGAGCCGGGCCAGAACATCACGCTGGTCGAAGCCGAAGAGATCGAAGCCTTCCTGCTGGCGCATGAGCGCCCTTACGACCTGTCGATCACGCACCGCAACCTGGTCACGCGGGGCGTTCGCCTGAACGATCTGGTCGGGCGCGAATTCCAAGTCGGCGATGTCAGGCTCAGAGGCGTCGAACTGTGCGAGCCCTGCGCGGGGCTGGGCGGGATGCTCGCGTCGCCGGCGCTCAGCGTTGCGGCGGCCGTCAAGCACTTCGTGCACCGCGCCGGCCTGCGCGCCGATGTGCTCAGCAGCGGCACCATCGCCCGGGGCGCCAAGGTCGGGTGAGGGCTGCGCCTCGCGTCAGACGGTAGCGCCATCTGGCAACGCGATCAGGTAGCGCCATTGCATGCCGAGCGCCCCGCCCTATCAGCTGCTGGCCGATCTGGTGCTGGCACTGCACGTGGCCGTGGTGGTGTTCGTCGTCGGCGGCCTGGTGGCCATCATTGCCGGCAACCTGATGCGCTGGCGGTGGGTCAACGCCGGGTGGTTCAGGCTGGCGCATCTGGTGGCTATCGGGGTCGTCGCGGCACAGGCGTGGTTCGGCGCGGTGTGCCCGCTGACCTCGCTGGAGATCTGGTTGCGCGTGAAGGCGCACGAAACGCCGTATGCCACCAGTTTCATCGAACACTGGCTGCAGCGCATCCTGTACTACGAGGCGCCGACCTGGGTGTTCACCACCGTCTATACCCTGTTCGGGCTGGCCGTCGTCGCCACGTGGTGGTACTTTCCACCCCGGTTCACGAAGCGGGGTGAACAAGATGCCTGACACGTCGATCGTCCTGCTGCGCCTTTGAACCACCAGTCACCCAGGAGAGCTCTTGAGCGCTCACGCCCCCATGCCACGGCCCTGCTCGTCATCGACCTCCAGTGCGGCGCCTTCGACGGCGTGCGCGTGCGCGTGCGGTACTGATGCGCAAGGCTGACCGATGAGAAGCGTCTACGAAGCCGCCAACGCGGTGGAAGCCCACATGCTGCAAGACCTGCTGCGGCAAGAAGGCATCGCGGCCCGGGTCGACGGTGAGTTCCTGCAAGGGGCCGCCGGTGAACTGCCGGCCGGGCGGCTGGTGCGCCTGGTGGTCGACGAAGACGACTACGCGCCGGCCCGCGCCGCCATCGAGCGCTGGGAAGCCACCGCGGTGAGCGACCCCACGCCGGCGCCGCCCCGGCGCTCGGCCAGCGGGGTGCTGGTCTTCGTCGCCGGCCTGGCCGTCGGCCTCTTGGGGTGTTATGCATTCCTGCGCGCGCCGATCAGCAAAGACGGCATCGACTACAACCAGGACGGCGTGCTGGACGAACGCTGGACCACCACCGCCAGCGGCATCGCGCTGGAGACCCGGATCGACCGCAACCTCGACGGCAAGGTCGACTACGTCACCCACTTCGACCAGCGCGGCCTGATCGCATCGGCCGAATCCGACGACAACTTCGACGGCGTCTTCGAAACCCGCCACCGTTTTCGCGGCGGCAACGTCGAGACCACCGAAGTCGACACCAACGGCGACGGCCTGCCGGACCTGACATCGCACTTCGTGCATGGCGTGCTCTCGTCCATCGACTACATCGACACCAGGACCGGCTTCGCGCTGCGGGTCGAGCGCTATCGCCTGGGCAAGCTCAGCTTGGCCGAGGTCGACACCGACGGTGACGGCAAGCTCGACACGCGCCAGATCTACTCGGCGACCGCCGAACTGCAGCGCACCGAGCGGCTGGAAGCCGCACGCTGATGGCCCATGCGGCCCGGCCCCACCCCTGCGCCTCGCCACCCATGCGCCTCGTCATCCTGATCACCAGCCTGGTCGTCGCCGCGCTGTTTGCCAGCGCGCTGGCGGCCTCATTCATCAACCCCTTGCTGGTGGAATCAGCCGCGCGCGAGCTGATCCGGCGCGAGGTCGAACAGCGCGTCGGCCAGCGCCTCGAACAACTCGACAACAGTCGCTTGGCCGATGCCGCCCGGCGCATGCTCGGCCGCAACGAGGCGGAGATCGCGCAGACCCGGCGCAAGCTGAGCGAGGGCCTGCCGCGCCGCGTGGCGGACGTGGCGGCCAAGATGCGCAACATCGATTGCGAATGCCGCCAGAAGATCGAGCAAGCGGTGACTGAACAGATCGAGCGGGACCTGGCCCGGCTGTCGAACATCAACGAACGCCTCACCACGCTGATCCAGGCCAAGTACATGGAGGTCGCGGCCTCGCTGACACGCGAGTTCAGGATCTTCACCGCCGCCAATGCGCTGGTGTTTGCGCTGCTCTCGGCCACCGCATGCTTCCGGCGCCGCGCCGGCCTGCAGCTGCTGCTGCCGGCCGTGGTGCTGGTCGGCGCGGCCGGCATCGTCGGCGGGCTGTACCTGTTCGGCCAGGACTGGTTGCACACCCTCGTCTTCAGTGACTACGTCGGCCTAGGCTACTTCGCCTACCTGGGCCTGGCGATGCTGCTGCTGGCCGACATCGTCTTCAACCGTGCGCGGATCACGACCCGGATCGTCAACGCTTCGTTCTCGGCGCTCGGCTCTGCCGTGCAGGTGCTGCCTTGCTGACGCCCGACGAACCGCGCTGAGGCGATCCGCGCTGTCAACCCTCCATCAACCCGGAAAGCGCGACGTTTCCAAAGTCTGCAGGTAGTCGTCCTTGGCCGACTGCAGGTGGTCCACGCACAGCTGCGCCAGCGCCCAGGGGTCGGTGCCCTTGAGCAGCTGGATCATCAGGTGGTGGTCGCGCTCGGAGGCTTGCGCGTGGGCCACATCGGTGGTGCGCTTGGCGCGCACCGGCAGGCTCAGCCACATGTAGTGCTTGATCGATTCCACCAGGTAGGGGTTGTCGCAGGCCGCGAACAGCGTCAGGTGGAAGGCGTCGTTGGTTTCGTGCACGCCACGGAAATCCAAGCTGCGCAGGTGCCGGCCGTAGTCGGCATGCAGGCGTTCGAGTTCGTCGATCAGCCGGGCCGGCGCCGGCAGCCGGATGCGCAATGCGGCCTGGCGCTGCAGCAGTTCACGCACCTCGTAGATCTGGCGCACTTCACGCGGCGTCAGCGAGCGCACCGCGACACCCTTGTTCTTTTCGCGCACGACGATTCCGGTGCGCTCCAGCTCGTTCAGCGCCTGGCGGATGAAATGCCGCGTGGCGCCGAAGCGGGCGATCAGCGTGTCCTCCACCAGCCGCGTGCCGGGCGCCAGGCGGCCGAAGATGATGTCGTCGCCCAGCACCTTGGCCACGTCGGTGCTGGCCAGGTCGTCGAGCGCGGTGTCGTCGTGGGGGCTCATCGGTAGATATTTTCCACCAGCGCCAGCGTGCGCAGATTGTCCTGCGGGTCGGTCTCGAAGGCCTGGCCGCTGGCCAGCGCATCGACGAAGTGCGCGATCGTCGCGGCATACGACGCGGCGTAGCCCGCCGCGAGGTCGAACACCTGCTCGGCCGGCGCCGCGCCGCTGCAGTGCAGGGTATTGCCGTCGAGCCGGATCGTGCCGCGCTCGCCGATCAGCAGCAGTGCGTCCAGCGGCGCCGGCGGCTCGCCGTGCACGCACAGGTTGGCCAGCAGGTGGACGGGTGCGCCATCGCTGGTTTCGAAGCTGATCGCGGCGCGGTCTTCACCGCGCATCGCTTCGCAGGCGCGGCCCAGCCGGGCCTGCACCAGTTGCAGCTCGCCGAGCAGAAAGCGCAGCGTGTCGATGTGGTGGATCAGGATCTCCATCACCAGCGCGCGGTCCAGCGTCGCGATGAAGGGCTGGCGCGCCAGCGCCGGCAGCCGGCCTTGCGCGTCGGGCAGCAGGCCTGAACTGAGCAGCGTCATCTGCGCCTGCAAGACAGTGCCGATGCGGCCTTCGCGCAGCCACTGCGCGGCCAGCCGGTACACCGGCCGGAAGCGCCAGTTCTCGTGCACCATCAAGCGGATGTGGCCGTGCACTTCGCTCGCCAATGATTCGGCTTCGGCCAGCGTTGGTGCCAGCGGTTTCTGGCACAGCACCGGCACGCCGTGCGCCGCCGCCAGGCGCACCAGGCCGGCATGGGCTTCGCGCGGCGCGGCGATGTCCAGCGCATCGATGCCGCCTGCCGCCAGCATTTCCGGCAGGCTGCCGAACACACCCGCGATGCCGAAGACTTCGGCGCGTTCCCGCGCCCGCGCCGCATCCGGATCGGTGATGGCCACCACGCGCGCCCGATCACCGATCGCCTGCCAGGCCGGCAGATGGTGTTGCGTCACCCAGCCGGCCCCCACCAGGCCGACGCGCAGCAACGGCCTCATGCCGCGGCATCCTGCGGCGGAATGGCCTTCTCGCTGCGCGCGTCGAACAGGTACAGCGCGTTCGGCGCGCAGCTCAGCGCCACCTTGTCGCCGATGTGCACATCGGTGTGGCGGTGCAGCCGGGCCATCACCTCGCCGGTGCGGGTTTCGCCGTCGGCGGCGCGGCCATCGGCGCCTTCGAGGTCGATCACCACCAGCGTTTCGGCGCCCAGCGGCTCCACCGCCGACACGGTGCCGCGCAGCGCACTGCGGTCGTCGGCATGCGGCGCGTGCAGCGTCAGCTCCTCGGGCCGCACGCCCAGCAGCACCGCCTCGCCGGCGGCATCCAGCGCGGCCCGGGTCCAGCGCTGCAGCGGCAGCAGGCCGCTGCCGATCGCCACGTGGCGCTGGCCGGCATGTTCGACCTGCCGCGCCTGCAGGATGTTCATCGGCGGGCTGCCGAGGAAGCGCGCGACGAAGGCATCGGCCGGCGCGCGGTAGACATCCAGCGGCTTGCCGATCTGCGCGACGCGGCCCTGGTTCATCACGCAGATGCGCTGGCCCATGGTCATCGCCTCGACCTGGTCGTGGGTGACATAGAGCATGGTGGCGCCGAGGCGGTGGTGCAGGCGCACCAGCTCGTTGCGGGTGTTCACGCGTAAAGCCGCATCCAGGTTCGACAGCGGTTCGTCGAACAGGAAGACAGCCGGCTCACGCACGATCGCGCGACCGAGTGCGACACGCTGGCGCTGTCCGCCCGACAGTGCAAAAGGTTTACGTTGCAGCAGCGGCGTCAGACCCAGGATGTCTGACGCGGCATCAACGCGGCGCTTGATTTCGCCGCCATCGATGCTTCGGCGCTTCAATCCGAACGCCAGGTTCTCCGCCACCGTCATGTGCGGGTACAGCGCATAGGACTGGAACACCATCGCGATGTCACGGTCCTTCGCCGGCACCTGGTTGACTTCGCGCTCTCCTATGCGCATGCGGCCGTCGGAGATCGATTCCAGCCCGGCGACCATGCGCAAGGTGGTCGACTTGCCGCAGCCCGATGGACCCAGCAGCACCATGAACTCGCCGTCGGCGACCTGGAAGCTGACGTCGTCGACAGCAGGTGTCGGCGCACCCGGGTAACGCTTGAAGATGTGCTGCAGTTCGATCGTGGCCACCCGGATCACTCCCTATCAATTGAAAGACGCGGCATCATTTGACGGCACCGGCCGTCATGCCCTGGATCAGTTTTTCCGAGAAGAAGGCGTACAGCACGATGACCGGGATCACTGCGATCATCATGCCGGTGGCGATCATGCCGATGTCCTGGAAGTAGTCGCCCATGAAGTGGCGGATGCCGATCGGCAAGGTGCGCAGCCCCTGTTCGCTGATCAGCACCACCGCGAACAGGAACTCGTTCCACAGCTGGATGAAGTTCAGGATCACCGTCGTCGCGATCGCCGGCATGCCCACCGGCAGCACGATGCGCCAGAAGATCTCGAAGTCACCGTAGCCGTCGATCTTCGCGGCGTCGAACAAGTCCTGCGGAATGCGCGCGAAGAAGCCTTCGAGCAGGTACACCGTCAGCGGCAATTGCAGACTGACGTAGACCAGCGTCAGGCCCAGCCGCGTGTTGTACAGCTCGTACTCCACCAGCACCTGGAACAGCGAGATCAGGATGATCTGCGGCGGGAACACGATGGAGCTGAACAGGATGACATAGACCAGCCGGTTGCCGCGGAAGCGGTAGCGCGCCAGGCAGTGCGCCGCCGCCGCGCCCAGCACCGTGACGATGGCCACCGCGGCGCCGACCACCACCGTGCTGTTCCAGAAATACAGCGCGAAGTTCGAATCGACCCAGGCGGTGCGGAACTTGGCCCAGTGCCAGACCTCCGGCCAGGCGAAATGCGAGGCGCTGATCTCCGAGGTCGTGCGCACCGACATCGTGCCGACCCAGACGAAGGGCAGCGCCGAGTACAGCGTGTAGAGCACGACGATGGCCATCACGCTGCCATTGCGCAAGGCGCTGGCAGCCTGGTCGAACCATGCGTGCAAGCGCGCGGTCGAGCGCGGCGCGGGTATCACGGTGGTGTTCATCGGATTCAGTACTCGAGGCGTTCGCGTTGCCGGAACAGGCGGTTCAAGCCGAGCACGAACGCGACCACCACGATGAACCACACCACCGCAATCGCCGACGGGTAGCCCAGATCAAAGCTGTTCCAGTTGAAGGCCCGCTTGTAGACATAGGTCGACACCGTTTCGGTCGACCACACGGGACCACCTTCGGTCATCACCCAGACCAGGTCGAACACCTTCATCTTGCCGATGAAGGCCAGCACGTACAGGTTCAGCAGGGTCGGCCACAGCATCGGCACGATCACGTGGCGCAGCTTGGCCCACCAGCCGCAGTTGTCCAGGTCGGCCGCCTCCAGCACTTCGGACGGCAGCGAATGCAGCGCGGCCAGGCACACCACCATGTTGAAGCCGGCCCACTTCCAGGCATGGGTGACCATCAGCGCGCCGAGCGCAAACTTCGGGTCGCCGATCCAGGCCTGGGCCCAGCCGGGCAGGCCCAGCGCGCGCAAGGTCGCGTTGACGATGCCCCAGTCGTAGTTGTAGATCCAGACCCACAGGATGCCGACGACCACGTAGGACAACAGCACCGGCGTGAACCAGGCCACCCGCAGGAAGCGGGCGAAGGGCACACCCGCATAGAGACACAAGGCCAGCAGCAGCCCCGTGGCCACGTCGGCAAACGGCGCCACCATGGCCCAGATCGCGGTGTTCTTCACCGCGGCCCAGAAGGTGTTGTCCTTCAGCACCTCGGCGAAGTGCGCGAAGCCGACGAACTTGGAAGAACTGATGTCGCCGATCTCGAAGAACGCGTTGTAGAAGGTGCGCAGCACCGGGTAGGCAGTGAGCGCCGCGTAGACCAGCAAGGCGGGCGCCAGAAAACCCATCAGCACCGGCCAGGCAGCGCGGCGCGTGTCGGTGGCCGGGGCCTCGCCACCGCGGCCCTTGCCAACGTCACCACCGAACGCGGCGCTGATGCGGGCTTTCACGCCGGTGCTTTGCAGGCCGCGTCCATCTGCGCCGCGGCGTCGGCCACGCTGATCAGGCCGGCCGGGAACGCGCGGTTCAACACCTGCGAGAAGGTCTCGCCGCACTTGCCGCTCATGTAGTGCAGCGGTGTGCCGATGAAGAACTTCGCGCCGGCGCTCAGTGCCTGCAAGTCCTTGAAGTACGCGGCATGGATGCTCTGGATGCGCGACGGATCGGTGCGCACCCCCGTCTGCAGCAGCACCGCTTCCATCCACTTGTTGCCGTTCTCCACCGTGGCCATCGACGCCATCAGCTTGCCGGCGCAGTCCTTGTTCTTGCTGCGCGAATACATCACGTAGCTGCCGCCCACCGCCAGCGTCTTGCACTCGGGGCACTTGCTGCCGTCCATCACCGGGTACTTCATCAAGCCCAGCGCAAAGTCCGGCGGCTGGCCGCCCTTGTCCGGCGCCACGAAGGCGCGGCCGGTGTACCAGCTGGCGATCGGGAACATCAGCGCGCCCGGGTTGGTGTGGAAGTAGTAGTGCGATTCGCCGAGCTTCAGCGTCGACAAGCTCTTCGGGTAGGCGCCGGCATCGACCAGTTGGCGCACCCAGGTCATCGCCTCGGCCACGCGCGCATCGGTGAACGACAGCTTGCCGGTCAGCAGCGCCTGGTAGTCGTCCGTGCCCAGCTTGCGCAGCAGCACTTCCTGCAGGAAGTAGGCGCCGGGGTACGGCCGGTCGCCGACGCCTTGCGCCAGCGGCGTGATGCCGGCAGCCACGGCGCGCTTGACCGTGTCGGTGAACTGCGCCTGCGTCATTTGCAGGTTAGCTGGTGGCGTGACGCCGACCTTCTTCATCAGCGTGCGGTTGACGTACAGCTCGACGGTGTAGGCCTCCAGCGGCAGGCCGTAGACCTGGCCGTTGTGCGTCCACGAGCGCCGCGCCCAGTCTTCCAGGTTGTCGAGCTTGACGATTTTGTCCAGCGGTTCAAGGAAGCCGCTCTTGGCAAAACCGATCTCGTCGGGCTCCAGCCAGAAGATGTCCGGTGCCTGGCCGGTGCGCACCGAGGTCTTCACCGAGGTGTAGAGATCGGACTTCTGGATGAACTGCAGGTTGACCTTGCACTGCGGCGTCGCGGTCTCGAACTCCTTGACGCGGGCTTCGACGAAACCGCGCTTCGACGCTTCATCGGGCCAGTGGCTCCACATCGTCACGGTCTGGGTCTGCGCGACAGCCGCCACGCCACTCAGGGCCAGCAGCGCAGCGAGGGCGCCATGCCGGCGCGCAGCCGGTTGACGGGCAGTGGGTGGGTTCGTCGACATGGGCACCTCTTCGTTGCGGGAGGTTCGCATTGCATCACCTGCTTCGGTGGATTGTCAATAATCATTCGACACGCCTGAATGGATCTTTCGGGTAACTCCCAGGTAGTTCCACAGAATCACGCCGTCTTCGTTGACAATATTTTGATTGTTTATTGATAATCAACCAAACCCTCCAAGGACATCACGCATGGCACACGGCATGAACCGCGGCTTGACTTCGTACGGCGATGCGGGCTTCTCGCTGTTCCTTCGCAAGGCCTTCATCAAGGCCATGGGCCTGTCGGACGACGCCTTGTCGCGGCCCATCGTCGCGATCACCAACACCTTCAGCGACTACAACGCCTGCCACAGCAACGTGCCGCAGCTGATCGAAGCGGTCAAGCGGGGCGTGATGCTGGCCGGCGGGCTGCCAATGGCCTTTCCGACGATCTCGATCCACGAGTCCTTCGCCCACCCCACCAGCATGCTGCTGCGCAACCTGATGGCGATGGACACCGAAGAAATGATCCGCGCGCAGCCGATGGATGCGGTGGTGCTGATCGGCGGCTGCGACAAGACCATTCCGGCGCAGCTGATGGCCGCGGCCTCGGCCGACGTGCCGGCGCTGCTGCTGCCGGTGGGGCCGATGCTGGTGGGCCACCACAAGGGCGAAGAACTCGGCGCCTGCACCGATTGCCGGCGGCTGTGGGGCGAATTCCGCGGCGGGCGCATCAGCGAACAGGAGATCGAGTTCATCAACGAGCGCCTGGCGCCCACCTCGGGCACCTGCATGGTGATGGGCACCGCCAGCACGATCTCGTGCATGGCCGAGGCGATGGGCCTGACGCTGCCGCGCGCCGCGTCGATTCCCGCCACGCATGCCGACCGCCTGCGCGCCGCCGAAGCCAGCGGCAAGCAGGCCGTGGCGATGGCGGCCAGCGGCGGCCCGAAGCCGAGTGCGCTGATCACCGAACGCTCGCTGCGCAATGCGCTGGTGATGCTGCAGGCGCTGGGCGGCTCGACCAACGGGCTGATCCACATCACCGCGGTGGCCGGCCGGCTGGGCCTGAAAGTCGACCTCGATGAATTCGACCGCCTTGGCCGCGACGTGCCCGTGCTGGTGGACCTGAAACCTTCCGGGGCGCACTACATGGAGCACTTCCACTGGGCCGGCGGCGTGCCGCGGCTGCTGCAGGAGCTCGATGGCCTGATCGACCTGGACATCCCCTGCGTCACCGGCGGCACGCTGCGCGACTACGCCGCCGCTGCCGAGATCGTGCCGGGCCAGCAGGTGATCCGCTCGCGCGCTGCGCCGATCAAGGCGGTCGGCAGCATGGCCGTGCTGCAGGGCAACCTGGCGCCGCGCGGCGCGATCATCAAGCAGTCGGCCGCTTCGCCGGCGCTGATGCAGCACACCGGCCGGGCGGTGGTCTTCGAATCGGTCGAAGACCTGACCCGCCGCATCGACGACCCCGCGCTCGATGTCACGGCCGACGACGTGCTGGTGCTGCGCAACGCCGGGCCTGTCGGCGCACCGGGCATGCCCGAGGCCGGCTACCTGCCGATCCCGCGCAAGCTGGCCCAGCAGGGCGTGAAGGACATGGTGCGCATCTCGGATGCGCGCATGAGCGGCACCGCCTTCGGCACCATCGTGCTGCACATCGTGCCCGAAGCCGCACGCGGCGGCCCGCTGGGCCTGGTACGCGATGGCGATGCCATCCAGCTCGACGTGCCGGCGCGGCGCATCGAACTGCTGGTGGACGACGACGAACTGCAGCGCCGGCGCGCTGAACCGCGCCGGAACACTGGTGCCGCGGCCGTGCCGGATCGGGGTTATGCCGCGCTGTTCCACCGCAGCGTGCTGCAGGCCGACGAAGGCTGCGATTTCGACTTCCTGGTGCCCGGGCGTTCCTCGGCCACCGCTGGTCAAGAACCCTGAGGCAGTGCACATGAACCCTACCCGCCCCCGCGGCATCATCGCCGCCACCCCAACGCCGGTGCATGCCGACTTCACACCCGACCTCGCGCGGCTGCTGGCGCATTGCCGCCAGTTGCTGGAAGGCGGCTGCGACGCGATCAACCTGCTTGGCACCACCGGCGAAGCCACCGCTTTCGGCGTCGAGCAGCGGCTGACGATCATGGAGGCGGTGGCCGAATCCGGCCTGCCGATGTCGCGCTTCCTGGTCGGCACCGGCCTGTGCTCGCTGACCGAAACAGCGCGGCTGACCCGCGCCGCCTGCAGCCTGGGTTTTGCTGGCGCGCTGGTGGTACCGCCGTTCTACTACCCGGTGAATGACTCGGCCGGCCTGCTGCAGTACATCGACGAGTTGATCACGCGCGTGGACAGCCCGGCATTGGCGCTGTACCTGTACCACATCCCGCAGAACACCGGCGTTGGCTGGCCACTGGAGACAGTGGCCGAACTGCAGCGCCGCCACCCGGCCCAGGTGCTGGGCCTGAAGGACAGCGCCGGCGACCTGTCCTATGCCCGCGCGCTGGCCCAGGCCCTGCCCGGCTTCGACGTTTTTCCCAGTTCCGAAGCCGCCTTGTCGACCGCCCGCGAGGACGGCTTCGCCGGCTGCATCTCGGCCACCACCAACCTGACCGCGGCATCGGCGCAAGCCGGCTGGTCGGCCACCGACCCCGGTATCGCAGCCGCCGCGTTCCAGCGCGCCGGTGCGCAGCGCACGCTGCTGTCCGCCGGCTCGCTGATCGCCAACGTCAAGGCCGCACTGGCGCAGCGTTATGACGACGAGACCTGGGCCCGTGTGTTGCCGCCGCTGGTGTCGGCACCGACGGACCAGGCCCGCGCGCTGTATGCGGCGCTAGGCACAGCAGGCTGAGCCGCCGGCACAGGAAGCCCTCATCGGGCGGACAGGTCCGGCGCCAGCACCAGAATGGCTTGGCTGTCGTATCGCATGGCTTTTGGCATGGCATCACGCTCCGGTGGGGTGGGATGTCGCGCCCATCGGGCGGCGATTCGATGGCCGGCGCGCCGCCGCCAGCGACAGCAGTGCCAGGCCCACCAGGCTCAGCGCCGTGGGCTCGGGCACGGCCACGGCATCGGCGAACTGCACGTCGATCGACACGAAGGTGTTCGGTCCCCAGGCGCCCAGGCCCAGCGTGTTGAGGAAGACCTGGCTGCCGTTGAACGACAGGTTCGCGCTGCTCAGCCCGGCCAGGTTGGTACTTTCCAGCGACACGCCGATGATGTCCGCCGCATCCCGGTCGCTGAAGACCCAGCCGTCAAAGCTTGCCCCTGCACGATCCGCAAGGCTCCAGCCCAGCGCGTAGGTCAGGCGGATGTTGGTGTCGGAGAAGTCGACATCCTGCTCGCTCCAGCCAGCGATGTTGTCGAACTCCTGCCCGGCGCCGGCGACCGCGGTCCCGCTGTCGAGGAACACGGTACTCAGGTTCGGAAAGTAGTACTGGGCCTGCACCTCGTGCCCGATGTAGCCGGCCATCGCCGGCGCGGTGGCCAGCAGGCCGACGGCCAGCAGGCCGACGCACTTCGACGTCGCGCCGGCCAGCGCGGAACGGGCGCGGGCGGGCGCCGACGGCAGGGGGTCGGCGGGGGAACAGGGACGCGGGATCAGGCTCATGTCGGTCACTCCGGTTCAGCAGGTGGGGGTGGTGAAGCAGTGAGCGAACTGTCGGCGCCCGGGCCATGTCGCGTCCCCGAGCCGGTTCCAAAAAATTTCCAAAACATGCGGACGATGCGGCGGGTGCCTGCAGGTACGCTCGCCGCTGCGGCCGCCTCACACACTGTGGGCTGTCCCGGCGCGAACACGGAGAACTGCCTCTTGTCGGAACCCAAGCCGGAGCACCTGGCTTCCCCTTCATCGCCGCTGCGTTTCGGTCCTTCGGGGCGCTTCGAGCTGCAGCCGACCGAGCGCCGCCTGCTGGTCGACGGCCAGCCGGCGGCGCTGGGCGCGCGGGCGCTCGATGTGCTGATCACGTTGATCGCCCGGCCGGATCACCTCGTCAGCAAGAACGAACTGCTCGACCGCGTCTGGTCGGGCCTGGTGGTCGAAGAGGCCAACCTGCAGATGCAGATCAGCAACCTGCGCAAGGTGCTGGGCGGTGATGCCATCGCCACGGTGCCAGGTCGTGGCTATCGCTTCATCGCGCCGCTGCTGGCCGGGCCGCCCCAAGGCGCGGCACCGCCGGCGCCTGCCGCAGGCGGCGTGGCGCCCGCAGCGGTGCCCGGTGTGCGGCTGCTGGTGACCAGCCAGCTGCCGCTGGGGCTGGCCGGCGAGCAGGTGCAGCGCCTGGAACCACTGGCCGTGCCGCCGCACGGCAGCGTGCCCGCCGAGCTGGGCGACGGCGCGCTGGCGCTGCTGG
>NZ_DATILJ010000048.1:0-8608 GCF_035476535.1 Aquabacterium sp. | reverse complement strand
GGTGCCGGTGCCGATGTTCTCGTTCACCGGTTCACGTGCCTCCAAGCTCGGCGACCTGGGGCCTTACGGCAAGCAGGTGGTGATGTTCTACACGCAGACCAAGACGGTGACCGCGCGCTGGTTCGACGACGACGTGGCCGGTGGCGTCAACACCACCATCAGCCTGCGCTGAAGCCTGCGATGGACTTCGAGCTCTCCGAAGAACAGCGTGCCTTCCAGCAGGCCGCGCGCGACTTCGCGGCCAGTGAGTTCGCGCCGCATGCGGCCGCGTGGGATGCGCAGTCGCTGTTCCCGCGCCACGCCTTGCGCCACGCCGGTGAACTGGGCTTCTGCGGCCTGTACGCCGATGCGGCGTATGGCGGCCTCGGCCTGCCGCGCCTGGATGCCACGCTGGTGTTCGAGGAGCTTGCCGCCGCCTGCCCGTCGACCACCGCCTTCCTGACCATCCACAACATGGCGACCTGGATGCTCACGCGTTTTGCGCGGCCTGAATTGGCCGCGCAGTGGGGTCCGAAGCTGAGCAGCGGCCAGGCGCTGGCGTCCTACTGCCTGACCGAGCCCGGCGCCGGCTCCGACGCCGCCTCGCTGCGCACCCGCGCGCGGCGCGACGGCGACGCGTGGGTCATCGACGGCGGCAAGGCCTTCATCTCCGGCGCCGGCGTGACCGACCTGCTGATCGTGATGGCGCGCAGCGGCGGCGCCGGTGCGGCGGGCATCTCGGCCTTCGCGGTGCCGGCCGCGGCAGAAGGCATTCGCTACGGCCGCGCGGAAGAGAAGATGGGCTGGAACAGCCAGCCAACGCGCGCGATCAGCTTCGATGCGGTGCGCGTGCCGGTCAACCACCTGCTCGGCGACGAAGGCGGTGGCTTTCGCATCGCGATGCAGGGGCTGGACGGCGGCCGCATCAACATCGGCAGCTGTTCGGTGGGCGCCGCGCAGGGCGCGCTGAACGCCGCGCAGCGCTACCTGCACGAACGCCGCCAGTTCGATCGCCCGCTGGCCGACTTCCAGGCGCTGCAGTTCAAGCTGGCCGACATGGCCACCGAGCTGGTCTCGGCGCGCCAGATGGTGCGCCTGGCCGCCAGCAAGCTGGACCAAACGCGGCCCGATGCGCAGGTGTACTGCGCGATGGCCAAGCGCCTGGCCACCGACATCGGCTTCCAGGTCTGCAACGAAGCGCTGCAGATCCACGGCGGCTACGGCTACACCCGCGAATACCCGCTGGAACGCTACCTGCGCGACGCGCGGGTGCACCAGATCCTCGAAGGCACCAACGAAATCATGCGCGTGATCGTGGCACGCCGCATGCTCCAAGACCACGCGACAGAAAGCATCCGATGACACTCGAGACCTATCCCGGCCTGGCGCTTGAAAGACGCGGCCACACGGCACTGATCACCTTGCGCAACCCACCCGCCCACACCTGGACCCGCGACAGCCTGGCCGGCCTGACCCGGGCCGTGCAGGCGCTGGAGGCCGACCCCAACATCGTCAGCCTGGTGATCACCGGCGACGGCGAAAAATTCTTCAGCGCCGGAGCCGACCTGAAGCTCTTTGCCGAGGGCGACAAGGCCTTGGCGCGCGAGATGGCGCGGCGTTTCGGCGAAGCCTTCGAGGCGCTGTCGGCCTTCAGCGGCGTCAGCATCGCGGCGATCAACGGTTATGCGATGGGCGGTGGCCTGGAATGTGCGCTGGCCTGCGACCTGCGCGTGGCCGAGGAGCATGCACAGATGGCGCTGCCCGAGGCCTCGGTCGGCCTGCTGCCGTGTGCCGGCGGCACGCAGTGGCTGGCCTGGACTGTCGGCGAATCCTGGGCCAAGCGCCTGGTGCTGCTGGGCGAGCGTGCCGATGCGGCGACGGCGCTGCGCATCGGCCTGGTCGACGAGGTGGTGCCGCGCGGCCAGGCGCTGGCCCGCGCGCTGGCCATGGCGCAGGCGGTCGACAAACAGAGCCCGAGTGCCGTGCGGGCGTGCAAGCAGCTGATCCAGTCGGCGCGCCGGCGGACGCCGCAGCAGGCGCTGGCGAACGAACGCGAGGCCTTTGTCGACCTGTTCGACGGCGCCAACCAGCGTGAAGGCGTGGCCGCCTTCCTGGGCAAGCGCGCACCGGTCTGGCAGCATGGGTGAAGCCGCCATGGTTCACGATGATGGCGTGCGCTTCGGCGAGATCCGCACCGCCTCAGGCCATGTCTTCGGCCATGCCCGGCTGAACGCGCCGGCCAGCCTGAATGCGCTGTCGCTGGCGATGATCGACAGCCTCGCGCCGCAGCTGCAGCGCTGGGCCGAGGATCCGCGCGTGGCCGGTGTGCTGCTCGATGGTGCCGGCGACAAGGCCTTCTGCGCCGGCGGCGACGTGGTCGCACTCTATCGCGCCATCAGAGCGGCAACATCGGGCGAGGTGCCAGCCGCGGCCGCCGCCTTCTTCGAACGTGAATACCGGCTGGACTTCCAGCTGCACCAGTTCCCGAAGCCGGTGCTGTGCTGGGGCCACGGCGTCGTGATGGGTGGCGGCATCGGGCTGATGGCGGGTGCCTCGCACCGGGTGGCGACGCCGCGCACCCGGCTGGCGATGCCCGAGATCGGCATCGGCCTGTTTCCCGATGTCGGCGGCAGCTGGTTCCTGCGCCGCATGCCGGGCCGCACGGGGCTGTTCCTCGCGTTGACCGGCGCACCGCTGAACGCTGCCGATGCGCGCTTCGCCGGGCTGGCCGATGCCGTGCTGCCACATGAGCAGCAGGGGGCGGTGCTCGAAGCCATCGCGCAGACCGCCTGGTCCGGCGAGCGGCAGGCCGACGGCGCGCGGCTGAGCCACCTGCTGCAGGCGCAGGCCGGCGAGGTTGCGCCGCCCGAATCGCTGCTGCGCCGGCACTTCGACCTGATCGACGAAGTGATCGGCCATGACGCACTGGCCGACATCGCGCCGCGCTTGCGCGCGCTGGCCACGCACGACGACCCCTGGCTGGCCAACGCCGGCAAGGCCTTTGCAGCGGGCTCACCGACCTCGGCCGCGCTGTCGTTTGCGCTGTGGCAGCGGGCGCGCCACCTGTCGCTGGCGGAGGTGTTCCGCCTGGAATACCAGGTGGCGGTCGGCTGCTGCCTGCAGCATGATTTCGCCGAAGGCGTGCGTGCGCTGCTGGTCGACAAGGACAAAACGCCGCGCTGGTCGCCGGCCACGCTGGCGGAGATCACCGACAGCCACATCGCCGAGCACTTCCGCCCCCGTTTCAACGGCCCGCATCCGCTGGCCGATCTGCAGTGAACCCACGCCAGGAGCCCCTGATGTCCGACCCTCACACCACGCCGGTGGCCTTCATCGGCCTGGGCAACATGGGCCTGCCGATGGCCCTGAACCTGATGAAAGCCGGCCACCCGGTGCGTGGCTTCGACCTGAGCGAGACGGCCCGCGCGCTGGCCGCGACCCAAGGCCTGCCACTGGCCGGCTCGGCGCATGAAGCCGTCGAAGGCGCCGCGGTGGTGATCTCGATGCTGCCGGCCAGCCGCCATGTCGAAGCGCTGTACCTGGGCCCGGCCGGGCTGCTGGGCCGCCTGCCTGCCGGCACGCTGCTGATCGACTGCAGCACCATCGCACCGGCCAGTTCACGCCTGCTGGCCGAAGCGGCGGTAGCCCAAGGCCTGGACTGCCTCGATGCACCGGTGTCCGGCGGCACCGCGGGCGCCGCGGCCGGCACGCTGACCTTCATGGCCGGCGGCGACGCCGCCACGCTGGACCAGGCCACGCCGCTGCTGCAGCGCATGGGCGCCAACGTCTTCCACTGCGGCGGCGCGGGTGCCGGCCAGGCCACCAAGCTGTGCAACAACATGCTGCTGGCGGTGCTGATGATCGGTACCTCCGAAGCGCTGGCGCTGGGCCAGTCGCTGGGGCTGGATGCCACCGTCCTGTCCGAGGTCATGCGCCGCAGTTCGGGCGGCAACTGGGTGCTGGAGAAGTACAACCCGGTGCCGGGCGTGATGGACGCAGCGCCCGCGTCACGCGGCTACAGCGGCGGTTTCGGCAGCGCGCTGATGCTCAAGGACCTGGGCCTGGCGATGGAAGCGGCAGTCGCCAGCGGCAGCGCCACGCCGCTGGGCGCGGCAGCGCGGCAGTTGTATGCGATGCACTGCCAGGCCGGCCAGGGCGGGCTGGACTTCTCCAGCGTCCTGGGCTTGATCAGCGGGCAGGACTGAAGCTCAGGGCAAGGGCAGACTTCCGTCGCGCGGCGGGACTGTCTTTGCCGGCAGCAGCACCGCGGCAATCGACAGCAGGATCAGCGTGATCGCCGCGCCGTCCTGCCAGTGCAGGCGCTCGCCCAGCCACAGCGCGCCGGAGACGATGCCGAGCACGGGAATCAGCATCACGCTGGTGCTGGAGGCCACCGGGGTCAAGGTGCGCGCCAGGTAGAACCACGCGGCGTGGCAGTAGCCGAACACCAGCACGCCGTTGTAGACGATGGCGGCCATGGCGGCGTTGCCGGGCATCTGCCAGCGCGCAGATTCGAATGTCAGTGCCAGCGCGCACAGCACGCCGGTGGTGATGGCCGTCATCCAGAACGAGATCGTCAGCGTCGGTACCGTCGTGCGGCTGCGCCGCAGCTGCTGCGTGCCCAGGCCCCAGACGGCGGCGGCCACCAGCACCGAGCCCGCGGCCAGCGGCGCGCCGCTCAGGCGCGTGAGTTCGTGCCACAGCAGCAGCACCACGGCGACGCCTGCTGCGGCAACGCCCAGCGTCTGGCGCCAGGTCAGCCGTTCATCGAACAGCACCCGACCCCAGAGGGCAGAAAACACCGGCATCGTGTAGCCCAGGATCGCCGCGCGCCCTGAGCTCAGGTGCGGCAGCGCCAGGATCAGCAGCACATGCCAGACCAGCATGTTGCTGACCGTCAGCAGGCCGATGCGCCGCCATTCACCGCGTGGCACATGGAACGGCACCTTCAGCAGCGTGAGCCCCAGCGCCAGGCAGGGCAGGCCCAGCAGCAGCGACAGCGCGCGGAAGCTCAGCGGCGCCATGTCGCCGAGCGCAATCTTCATGATCGGCCAGTTGATGCCCCAGAACAGCGTCAGCAGTGCCAGCACCCAGAGCTGGCGTGCACTGAGAACCTGGCTGCTCGTGGCGGCTGGGGCGGAGGCGACGGCGGTTTGGGTCATGCGCGGCATTGTCCGGGCCGGCTGAAAGGCCCTGTGCAGCGCAGGCGCAAAGAGGACTTACAGCAAGGCCACGTCCGGCAGGGTGAGCAGCGAGGTCTCGCGCATCGTGCGCACGAAGGCCGCGAGGTAGGGCCGGTCGGCCAGGCGCGCCGGCGTGGCCGCATACAGCCGCCCGGTCAGGCCCTGCTCGCCGATGCGCTGCTGCGCGACATAGCCGCGGTCCAGGTAGCTCTTGACGGCCCACAGCGGCAACGCCGCGATGCCGCGGCCGCTGGCCACCAGCTGCAGCATCGCCACCGTCAGCTCGCTGGTGCGGCGCGGCGGCGTGATGCCGGCCGGGCGCAGCACGCGGCGCACGAGGTCCAGCATGTCGTCGGGCACCGGGTAGGTGATCAAGGTCTGGTCGGCAAAGTCAGCGGCCGCCAGCCAGGGCTTGGCCAACAGCGCATGGCCCTTGGGCAGCAGCGCAACGATCTCGAAGCTGAACAGCGGGTGGAACACGATGCCGGCCTCGGCGTCGTCCGGTTCGGCGACGATGGCCAGCTCGGCCCGGTCCTGCTGCAGCAGCCCCACCGGGTCGGCCTGGAAGCCCGAGACGATGTCCAGCTCCACCTCCGGCCAGCGGCCGCGGAAGGCATCCATCGCCGGCATCAGCCAGTCGAAGCAGGTGTGGCATTCGACGGCGATGCGCAAGGTGCCGGCGGCGCCGGCGATGAGACGCTGCACGTCACGCTCGGCCTCGTCGACCAGCGGCAGCGTGGCGTCGGCCAGGCCCAGCAGGCGCTGGCCGGCGGCGCTAAAGGCCACCGGGCTGGACTTGCGCTCGAACAACACCACCTGGTAGTGGTCTTCCAGCGCCTTCAGCTGATAGGACAGCGCCGATTGCGTCAGGTTCAGCAACTGCGCCGCGCGCGACAGGTTGCCGGCCTCGCGCAGCGCCAGCAAGGTCTTCAGGTGGCGCAGCTCCAGCGGTGAATTCAGCGATGGGTGCATGAACAAGACTCACGATCTTCAAAAGAAACTTCCGTTTGAATCATAGAGGCGCCTCGGGCATGATGGCAAGTCAAAGTCCAACCGAGCCTCATCCAACCATGATTCGCACGCATATCCTGGGATTTCCGCGCATCGGCGCCCAACGTGAGCTGAAGTTCGCGCTCGAACGCTTCTGGCGCGGTGAGATCGATGCCGATGGACTGGAAGCCGTCGGCCGCAGCCTGCGCGCGCGGCACTGGGCGCTGCAGCGCGAGGCCGGGCTGGACTTCGTCACCGTCGGCGACTTCGCGTTCTACGACCAGGTGGCCAACCACCTGCAGCTGTTCGGCTGCGAACCGGCGCGCTTCGGCTTCTCCGGCAACGAGCCCGAGCTGGCGCGCTATTTCACGATGGCGCGCGGCGTCGCGGCCGAGCATCAGCACGGCGATGGTTGCGCTTGTGGCGGCGGCGAGGTCAGCGCAGGGCAGCCGGCGCTGGAGATGACCAAGTGGTTCGACACCAACTACCACTACCTGGTGCCCGAGTTCAGCCCGGCCACGCGCTTTGCGCTGGCCTCGCGCCGGCTGCTGGCCGAGGTGGCCGAAGCGCACGGCTTGGGCCACAGCGTCAAGGTGGCGCTGGTCGGCCCGCTGAGCCTACTGTGGCTGGGCAAGGAGAAGGTCGACGGCTTCGACCGCTTGTCGCTGCTGGACGCGCTGTTGCCGGTGTATGCCGAGTTGCTGACCCGCCTCGGCGCTGCCGGCGTGCAATGGGTGCAGGTCGACGAGCCCATCCTCGGGCTGGACCTGCCGCCCGCCTGGGCCCAGGCCTTCGAGCGCGCTTATGCGGCATTGAAAGCGGCCGACATGTCGCTGATGCTGGCCACCTATTTCTCACCGCTGCAGCAGCAGCTGGCGCTGGCCTGCCGGCTGCCGGTCGCCGGTCTGCACGTGGACGCGGTGCGTGCCGGCGACGAGCTGGCCGCGGTGCTGGAAGCGCTGCCGCTGGACCGTGAGTTGTCGATCGGCATCATCGACGGCCGCAACATCTGGCGCGCCGACCTCGACCGTGCACTGGCCACGCTGCGCCCGACCCTGGCCCGTCGCGGTGGTCGGCTGTGGATCGCGCCGTCCTGCTCCTTGCTGCACGTGCCGCTGAGCCTGGGTCAGGACGCATCGCTGGACGCCGAGTTGCGCAGCTGGCTGGCCGGCGCGGCCGAAAAGCTCGATGAACTGCAGCTGATCAAACGAATGCTGGTCGAAGGCGAAACGCCGGTGCGCGGCAAGCTCTTCGCGGCCCGTGCCGCCGTGGCCGCGCGGGCCAGCAGCCCGCGCGTCAACAACTCGGCGGTGGCGGCTCGCCTGGCCGCGCTGCCGGCCGATGCCGACCAGCGCCGCAGCGCTTTCTCCGAACGCCAGCGCCGGCAGCGTGAGCGGCTGAAGCTGCCGGCCTTCCCAACCACGACCATCGGCTCTTTCCCGCAGACGCCCGAGATCCGTGCGGCGCGCGCCGCGTTCAAGCGTGGCGCGATGTCCGGCGCCGACTACCAGGCCGCGATGCGGCGTGAGATTGCCGATGCCGTGCGCCGCCAGGAAGCGCTGGGCCTGGACGTGCTGGTGCATGGCGAAGCCGAGCGCAACGACATGGTCGAGTACTTTGGCGAACAGCTCGAAGGTTTTGCCTTCACCGCCAACGGCTGGGTGCAGTCCTATGGTTCACGCTGCGTCAAGCCACCGGTGCTGTTCGGCGATGTGTCGCGGCCGCGGCCGATGACGGTGGATTGGACAGTGCACGCACAAAGCCTCACCGATCGGCCGATGAAGGGCATGCTGACCGGCCCGATCACGATCCTGCAATGGTCCTTCGTGCGCGACGACCAGCCACGGGCCACCACGGCGCTGCAGATCGCGCTGGCCGTGCGCGACGAGGTGATGGACCTCGAAGCCGCCGGCATCACCATCATCCAGATCGACGAGCCGGCCATCCGCGAAGGCCTGCCACTGCGCCGCGCCGCCTGGCTGGATTACCTGCAGTGGGCCGCGCGTGCTTTCCGCGTCTCGGCCAGTGGCGTGCAGGACGCGACGCAGATCCACACCCACATGTGCTATTCGGAGTTCAACGACATCCTGCCCGAGATCGCGGCGATGGATGCCGACGTCATCACCATCGAAACCAGTCGCTCGGACATGGAGCTGCTGAGTGGCTTCAGCGCCTTCCGCTACCCGAACGAGATCGGCCCCGGCGTCTACGACATCCATTCGCCACGCGTGCCCGGCAGCGACGAGATGCTGCGCCTGCTGCACAAGGCGGCGGCAGTGATCCCGCCGCGCAACCTGTGGGTCAACCCCGACTGCGGCCTGAAGACCCGCGGCTGGCCCGAGACCGAAGCGGCGCTGCGGCAGATGGTGGCCGCGGCGCGGCAACTGCGCCGCGAGCTGGCGCTCGAGCCGCAGCCTGCAGCCGTGCAGGCGGCCTGAGCGTCAGCGGCCCGCGCC
>NZ_DATILJ010000047.1:0-10148 GCF_035476535.1 Aquabacterium sp. | reverse complement strand
GTCGTGATCCTCACGTACCTCGTGATCCTGGTGACCATGGTCTACGGCCCGATCGCCGCCATGCTGGTGGAAATGTTCCCGACCCGCATCCGCTACACCTCGATGAGCCTGCCCTACCACATCGGCAACGGCTGGTTCGGCGGCCTGCTGCCCACCACCGCGTTCGCCATCGTCGCGCAGACCGGCAACATGTACAACGGTCTCTGGTACCCGATCATCATCGCCGCCGCGACCTTCGTCATCGGCACGCTGTTCATCAAGGAAACCAAGGACGTGGACATCTACGCCAAGGACTGATAGCTGATAGATCAGTGCATGAAGGGCCTCGGGGCAACCGGGGTCCTTTGTAGATTGATTTGATCAGGAGACCATCATGTGGAAGATCGCCGTTGGATTTGTTGTATTTGCCGGCCTGGCGATGTTCGTGATCATGCAGGGCGGCGACAGCCTCGACATGGCGGGTGAGAAGCACGGCGCCGACGCGGTGCACGCGCCGGCTCCCGCGGCCGCTGCGGCCCCGGCCGCGCCTGCCGCCAAGCCCTGACGGCCGCGGACAGAACTGTTCAGCGCTTGAACTTGCCGTCGTTGCCGATGATGGACAAGTCGGCGAAACCCAGGCCCGTGTGGTCTTCGGGCGAGTAGCTCACTTCCAGCCCGCCCAGATCGAACTTGCGCATGCCCTCCAGGGCCATGACGCCGCGGGAGTTCTCTCCCCAGCCGCGACCTTCGTCATCGGCACGCTGTTCAACAAGGAAACGAAGAGCGTGGACATTTACGCCCACGACTGATGGCCCCTCGGAGCATTGCATGAGGAGCCCCGGCGTGCCGGGGCTCTTTGTCGAGTGTTCGAACGTCCCCCCTGGCGGCTCAGCATCAGACGAGCGCCATGGCGGTTGGGGGCACCCAGCCCTCGAACGCGGGCAGCAGGTCGTTGACGCGCCGCCTTGCCTCGGCTTCACAGTGCTCGCATGCCGCCAGCTGGTAGACGCCGCGCAGCAGCCAGAGGTCGGTGCCCGAACGCATGCTTCTGGCTTGCTCCCTGATGAGCTCGGTAGCGCTGCTGTCGCACGGGCGCGGTGCCCATAGTGGTTGTCGCGCCTACGATAGCTGGGGGTCAAGGCTGCAGCCTTGATGCTCGTCAAGACTCGGCCATGACGTTATTTGCTGTGAGTCAGAGCGAAGTCAGTTCAGAATCGCAATATCAACCAACGGTCGTGCCGGCCGAGAACCACCGCAAGGAGCTGACATGGAAGACGATCTGGTGCAGCGCATCGCGAGCAACCCGAAATACCAGGAGCTGAAGGCCAAACGAAGCAGCTTCGGTTGGTGGCTGACGCTGGCGATGATGGTCGCCTACTACGGCTTCATCCTGCTGGTGGCCTTCGCCAAGCCGCTGGTGTCGCAGCGCCTGGGCGATGGCGTCATGACGCTGGGCATCCCGCTCGGCTTCGGCGTGATCGTCTTCACCGTCGCCATCACCGCCTATTACGTCAAGCGCGCCAACAGCGAGTTCGACGACCTGACCGAGCAGATCACCCGTGGAGTGCTGAAATGAGCCGCCTTTCGTTTTCCAGCAAGGCTGTCCTTGGCACCTTTGCATTGCTGGCCCTGGTTGCGGGCGCGCATGCGGCCGGCGCAGACCTCGGCCAGGCGCAGAAGCAGGCCACCAACTGGACGGCCATCGGGATGTTCGGCGTGTTCGTCCTGTTCACGCTGTTCATTACCAAGTGGGCGGCCGCGCGCACCAAGAGCGCGGCTGACTTCTACACCGCCGGGGGCGGCATCACCGGCTTCCAGAACGGCCTGGCGATCGCAGGCGACTACATGTCGGCGGCGTCCTTCCTGGGCATCTCCGCGGCCGTGATGGCAGCGGGTTTCGACGGTCTGATCTATTCGATCGGTTTCCTCGTCGGCTGGCCGGTGATCACCTTCCTGATGGCGGAGCGGTTGCGCAACCTGGGCAAGTTCACCTTCGCCGACGTCGCGGCCTTCCGCTTCAAGCAGACCCCGGTGCGCGTCTTCGCCGCCTCGGGCACGCTGGTCGTGGTAGCTTTTTACCTGATCGCCCAGATGGTGGGCGCGGGCCAACTGATCAAGCTGCTGTTCGGCCTGGAGTACTGGATGGCGGTCGTCATCGTCGGCGCGCTGATGATGGTGTATGTGCTGTTCGGCGGCATGACTGCCACGACCTGGGTGCAAATCATCAAGGCCTGCATGCTGCTCGGTGGCGCGACCTTCATGGCAGCGTCGGTCATGTGGTACTTCGGCTTCTCGCCCGAGGCGATGTTCGCCGGCGCCGTCAAGATCAAGACCGACCTGGCGCTGAAGGATGGCAAGACCGCCGAGGTGGCTACGGCCATCGGCCAGTCGATCATGGGGCCGGGCAATTTCGTCAAGGACCCGATCTCCACAATCAGCTTCGGCATGGCGCTGATGTTCGGCACCGCCGGCCTGCCGCACATCCTGATGCGTTTCTTCACGGTACCCAGCGCGAAGGCGGCGCGCACGTCGGTGATGTGGGCGACCGGCTGGATCGGCTACTTCTACCTGCTGACCTTCATCATCGGTTTCGGCGCCATCACCTTCGTGCTGACGAACCCCGAGTTCCTGGACGCCAAGGGCGCGCTCACGGGCGGCGGCAACATGGCCGCCATCCACCTGGCCAACGCCGTCGGCGGCAACATCTTCCTCGGATTCATCTCCGCTGTGGCCTTCGCCACCATCCTGGCCGTCGTGGCGGGGCTGACGCTCTCCGGTGCTTCGGCGGTGTCGCACGACCTGTACGCCACGGTGTTCAAGCAGGGCAAGGCCGACAGCGCGTCGGAGCTGAAGGTCTCGCGCATCACGACGGTGGGCCTGGGCATCGTGGCCGTGCTGCTGGGCATCGCGTTCGAGAAGCAGAACATCGCCTTCATGGTCAGCCTTGCCTTCGCCATCGCCGCCTCGGCCAACTTTCCGGTGCTCTTCATGAGCGTGCTGTGGAAGGACTGCACCACCAAGGGCGCGGTGATCGGCGGCTTCCTGGGGCTGATCTCGTCGGTCGCGCTGACCGTGGTCTCGCCGTCGGTGTGGGAAGCCACGCTTGGCAACCCGAAGGGCTCGGCCCTGTTCCCGTACACCAGCCCGGCGCTGTTCTCCATGACCATCGGCTTCGTCGGCATCTGGCTGTTCTCGATTCTCGACCGCGGCGCGCGCGCGCAGCAGGACCGGGCAGGCTTCCTGGCGCAGCAGGTGCGCTCGGAGACCGGCATCGGCGCCGCGCGCTCGAGCGGCCACTGACGGTCGAGGACTCACGGGTCCAAGCGGGCGGGACAGCGGCTACACTGGCTGCTGTCCAGCTTCTTTTTTGTCTTTCCATGCCGGACTCCCGCGGAACCGAATCGCAGCGCGAGATGCTCTCGCTGGTGACCGCCCGCGTGCGAGACGCATACGTGGGCAAGCCCGTCTACGTCGACGGCTCGCTGGACCTGGTGTCGGTCTGCCGCTTGCTGTCGCAGCAGGGCGTGACGTACACGCTGGTGCGCGACGGCACGCGCCTGGGCCTGTTCACCACCACCGACCTGCGCGACGCGCTGCTGCGCGACCAGCCGCCTGCCACGCTGGCGGTGCGCGACGTGTCGCAGTTCGAGCTGATCGAGATTGATGCCGATGCGGAGCTGTACGAGGCCCTGTGGCTGATGGTGCGCCACCGGGTGCACCGGCTTCTGGTGCGTGACGGTGACACGGTGCTGGGCGTGATCGGACAGCTCGACCTGGTCAGCTTCGTCGCGAACCATTCGCATATCGTCGCGGCGCAGATTGACGAAGCGGCCTCGATGGCGGATCTGAAGGCCGCCGCCGATCGCATCGACGCGATGATCACGCTGCTGCACGAGGGCGGCATGCGTATCGAACGCATTTCGCGGCTGGTCGGCGCGCTGAACCAGCGCCTGATCGAGCGCTTGTGGAGCCTGCTGGCGCCGGCGGAGCTGGTCGCCAACAGCTGCCTGCTGGTCATGGGCAGTGAAGGCCGCGGCGAGCAGATCCTGAAGACCGACCAGGACAACGCGCTGCTGCTGCGCGACGGCTACGAGCTGCCGCAACTTCCCGAGATCGCCGCGCGCTTCAATGAGGCGCTGGCCGAATTCGGCTATCCGCCCTGCCCCGGCGGCATCATGCTGGCCAACCCGCTGTGGCGCGGCAGCGTGGCCCACTTCCGCGAGACGCTGCGCGACTGGATCTACAGCCCCGATCCGCAGGGTGCGATGCACCTGGCGATCTTTTTCGACGCTGTGCCGGTGGCCGGCGATGCCACCCTGCTGCAGGCCGTACGCCAGCACTTCGACCGCATCCTTGCCGGCGGGGACGCGTTCCTCGCGCGCTTCGCCGCTGCGGCCGACCAGTTCGACGAACCGCCGAGCCTGTGGACGCGCCTGACCTCGCGCAGCGACGAGCAGCCGCTGGACCTGAAAAAACTCGGCACCTTTCCGATCGTGCACGGCGTGCGCGCGCTGTGTCTGCAGCACGGCGTGCGCGAGCCCGGAACCGCACAGCGGCTGCGCCGCCTCGTCGAACGCGAGCTGCTCGATGCCGACATCGGCCGCGACTTGCTCGAAGCGCTGTACTTCCTGATGGAGCTGAAGTTGCGCCACCAACTGCGCCAGCGTGCAGCTGGCCAGACACCGGGCAATCTGGTGCAGCCGTCGGCCCTGAGCACGATGGAGCGCGACCAACTGAAGGGCGCACTGGCGATCAACAAGCGGTTCCGGGTGCTGCTGCGCCAGCGGTTCCGGCTCGACGCACTGTAGAAGGGGCAGAAGGCCAGGGCCATGTCCAACCCGCTTCGCAGCCAACGACTGTTCGCCTTGTTCGCGGCCGGTTGGCTGCTGCTGAATTTTCCGCTGCTGACGCTGTGGGACCGCGACCTCACCGTCTGGGGCATGCCGCTGATGCCGGCGGCGCTGTTCGGCGGCTGGGCGCTGCTGATCGGCGCCGCCGCCTGGATCAGCGAAACCGGCGCCAGTGAGGACTGACGGAGCGGCGAACATGCTTTCGACCCCCCTGGTCCTGGCCGTATCGTTCGCCTATCTGATGTTGCTGTTCGCGATCGCGTATTTCGCGGACGGCCGTGCCCGTGCCGGCCGTTCCGTGATCGGCAATGCCTGGATCTACACGCTGTCGATGGGTGTGTATTGCACCGCATGGACCTATTTCGGCAGCATCGGCCGCGCCGCCGCGTCCGGCTTGTGGTTCCTGCCGATCTACCTCGGACCGACGCTGGCGATGCTGCTGGCCGGCTCGGTGCTGCGCAAGATGATCCGTATCGCGCGCACCTACCGCATCACGTCGATCGCCGACTTCATCTCCAGCCGCTACGGCAAGAGCCGCGCGCTGGCCGCGCTGGTCACGTTGATGGCGCTGGTGGGCATCCTGCCGTACGTGGCGCTGCAGCTCAAGGCGATCGCCAGCGGGCTGGCGCTGCTTACGACGCTCCCCGGAGAGACGGCGATGGCGCACGTGCCGTGGTGGCGCGACAGCACGCTGTACATCGCCCTGGTGCTGGCCGGTTTCACGGTCGCTTTCGGCACTCGCCATCTGGACACCAGCGAGCGCCATGAAGGGCTGGTCGCCGCGATCGCCGCCGAATCGGTGGTCAAGCTGGTCGCGTTTCTGGGCGTCGGCATCTTCGTCTGCTGGGGCCTGTTCGACGGGCCGGGCGACATCTTTGCGCAGGCCGCGGCGCGCGCCGACCTGAAGCCGCTGCTCGGCCTCGGCGGCGAGAGCGGATTCGCCGGCGGCCAGTGGTTTGCCCTGACGCTGCTGGCCATGCTGTCGGTGATCTTCCTGCCGCGCCAGTTCCAGGTGATGGTGGTCGAGAACGTCGACGAACGCCACCTCACCCGCGCCACGTGGGCCTTTCCCCTGTACCTGCTGCTGATCAACCTGTTCGTGCTGCCGATCGCACTGGGCGGGCTGCTGCACTTCGGCAAGAGCGGCGCCGACGCCGAAACGTTCGTGCTGTCGCTGCCGCTCGCATTCGACCAGCCGCTGCTGGCGCTGGTTGCCTTCATCGGCGGGCTGTCGGCAGCCACCGGCATGGTGATCGTCGAGGCGATCGCGGTCTCCACCATGGTCAGCAATGACCTGTTGATGCCGCTGGTGCTGCGGCTGCGCCGCCGCAGCGCGGGCGACCTGAGCGCGCTGCCGCTGGTGCTGCGGCGAATCGTCATCGTCGGGCTGTTGCTGCTGGGCTATCTGTATTTCCGCATCGCCGGCGAGGCCTACGCGCTGGTCAGCATCGGGTTGATCAGCTTCGCCGCGGTCGCGCAGTTTGCGCCGGCGCTGCTCGGCGGCATGTACTGGAAGGGCGCTACCCGTGCCGGTGCGCTGGCCGGCCTGGCCATCGGATTCGCGCTGTGGACCTGGACGTTGCTGCTGCCATCGATCGCCAAGTCGGGCTGGCTTGCGACCGCGTTCATGACGGACGGGCCCTTTGGCATCGCGCTGCTGCGCCCCGAGCAGCTGTTCGGTCTGACCGGCCTGGACAGCCTCACGCATGCGCTGCTGTGGAGCCTGTTGGCCAACGCCGGCTGTTATGCCATGGTGTCGCTGGCGCGCGCGCCGTCGGCGCGCGAGGCCGGCCAGTCGCTGCTGTTCGTCGACATATTCCAGCGAACCGCGTCGGCGCCGGTGTTCTGGCGCGGGCGCGCCCGGCTCGCCGAGCTGCAGCGACTGGCGACGCGCTTTCTCGGCGGGGATGCGGCGCAGCGGCTGTTCGCCGACTATGCGCGGCAGACCGGTGTCCCGAAGATCGAACGGATCGAGCCTGACGCGCGGCTGGTCCAGCATGTGGAGACGCAGCTCGCGGGCGCTATCGGCAGCGCGTCGGCGCGTGCGGTGATGGCCAGCGTCGTGGAGGAGGAGCCGCTGGGCACCGAGGACATCCTGCGCATGCTCGACGAAGCCTCGCAGGTGCGGGCGTTGAACCGGCAGCTCGAAAGCCTGGACCGGCTGAAGGACGATTTCATGTCCTCGGTGACGCACGAGCTGCGCACGCCGCTCACCTCGATCCGTGCGTTCGCCGAGCTGATGCGCGACGAGCCCGGGATGGACGCACCGCAGCGCCAGCAGTTTCTGGACCTCGTGGTCACGGAAGCCGAGCGCCTCAGCCGCCTGGTCAACCAGGTGCTGGACATGGCGAAGATCGAGTCCGGCAACGCCGAGTGGCGGAGCGATGCGATCGACCTGCGCGAGCTGATCGCGCATGCGGTACAGACCACCGCCCAAACGTTCCGCGAGCGTGGCGCGCAGCTGCGGGTCGAGCAGCCCGCACAGGTACCGGTGCTGCACGCGGACCGCGACCGGCTGCTGCAGGTGCTGCTGAACCTGCTGTCCAATGCGGTGAAGTTCGTGCCGCAGGACAGCGGCCGGGTGATCGTGCGGCTGCGCAGTGACGCTCGCTGCGCCACCATCGAAGTGTGCGACAACGGCCCCGGAGTGGCGCCGGATCAGCAGCAGCTGGTGTTCGAAAAGTTTCGCCAGGGAGGCGCTGTCAACCACCGGCCGCAGGGCACCGGCCTGGGCTTGCCGATCAGCCGCCAGATCGTCGAACAATTCGGCGGCCGCATGTGGTTGAAGTCCGAGCCAGGGCAAGGCGCCTGTTTCGGGTTCGAGCTGCCGTGGCAGCATGAGGAGACGACACGATGACCCACAAGATACTGATCGCCGACGACGAGCCGAACATCGTCATTTCGCTCGAATACCTGATGAAGCGTGAGGGGTACGCCGTCACCGTCGCGCGCGACGGGCCGGAGGCGCTGGCCGCGATCCGGCGCGAGCGCCCCGCGTTGGTGCTGCTGGACGTGATGATGCCGGGCATGAGCGGCTTCGAGGTGTGCCAGGCGGTGCGCGCCGACGAGTCGCTGGCCGGCGTGAAGATCGTGATGCTGACCGCCAAGGGGCGCGACACCGATATCGCCAAGGGCACCGCGCTCGGTGCCGATGCCTACGTGACCAAGCCGGTCTCGACCAGCAAGCTGGCCGAGCAGGTGCGCGAGCTGCTGGGGGCGGCATGATGCATTGCCGCGTCAGCCCCTTCCGTGCAGGGATGTCATGAAGGTCGACCGCCGCGAATTGATCGCGACACTCGCTCCCGGGCTGCTGCTCGCGATAATCGCGGCCGGCGTGGTGCTGCTGCTTGCCGGAACGCTCGAGCCGGCCGAGCGAGCGGCCTTCACGGCGATGCTCGAGTCCCGCGGCGCGTTGCTGCTGTTCGCCTGGCTGGTGCTCTCGGGTGCGATGGGGGCGCTGCTGCGCAGTGCCTACCGGCACTGGGTCGGCTCGGCCGCCCGCCTGGCCGAACAGGCCGGCGTGTTGGTCGCCGCGGCCGACGCGGCGCGCGAGATCGAACCCGCGGGCAGCGCCGAGACGCGGGCGCTGGCCGGCCTGTTCAACCAGCTGGCGCGCCAGCGCAGCGCGCTGCGGTCCGACGTCGCCGCGCAGATTCGGCAGGCCAGCCTGGGCATCGAACAGGAGCGCAACCGGCTTGCCGCGCTGATGGCCGAGCTGACACAAAGCGTCGTGGTCTGCAACCTGGATGGCCGCATCCTGTTGTACAACAGCCGCGCCAGGCTGCAGTTCAAGGCGCTGTCGCATGCGCCGCAACAGGCCGGCGGCGCCGAGCTGATCGGCATCGGCCGTTCCATCTACGGCGTGTTCGACCGTAACCTGGTGGCCCATGCGCTCGAAAACATCCGCAACCGCATGGCGCGCGGTGCCGCCAGCCCGTCGACGCAGTTCGTCACGGCTACACCGGCCGGACAGTTGCTGCGGGTGCAGATGGCGCCGGTGCAGACCGGCGAGGCCTCGGCCGACGGCGCCGCCGACATCGGAGGCTTCGTGATGATGCTGGACAACGTGACCCGCAGCTTCGAGGAGGAGGCCATACGCGATCGGCTGTTGCACGGTTTGAGCGAAGGCAGCCGCTCGTCGCTGGCCAACATGCAGGCGGCGGTGGACATGCTTGCGCTGCCCGACGTGGAGCCCGAGATGCGGGACCGCTTCCTGGGCGTGGTGCGCGAGGAGGTGGCAGCCATGAGCGCGCGCATCGCCGGACTGGCGCAGCGCGCGGTGCAGGGACTCAAGGCACGCTGGCCGCTGGAAGACATGCTGGGGTCCGACCTGGTCGCCGCCGCCATTCGGCAGATCGAGCGCTGTTGCGGCCGGCCGGCTTCGGTGGACGAGGTCGATCCGGCCCTTTGGCTGCGAGTGGACAGCTTTTCGCTGCTGCAGGCATTGAGCTATCTGGCCAGCCGACTGGTCGACGAATTCGATGTTCGGTTCCTGCAGCTGCGGCTGAAGGCGGCGGGCGAGCGCGCCCAGTTGGATCTGATCTGGTCCGGCCATGCGATGAGCAATGAAACGGTGATGAGCTGGGAGCGGGAGCCGATGCGTTTCGAGGCCGAGAGCACGCCCTTGTCGGTGCGCGACGTGGTCGAGCGGCACGGCGGCGAAATGTGGTTCGAGCGCGAGCGCGTGCGGCACCAGGCCTTTTTCCGCTTCCTGCTGCCCGTGGCCAGCGGACAGGAATCGCCGGAAGAAGAAATGGTGCAAAGCGGCAGCCGACCGGAGTATTACGACTTCGACCTGTTCGGTGCCCGACCCGAGAGCAGCGAACTGGACGATCGCCCGCTGTCTTCCCTGGCATATACCGTGTTCGACACCGAAACCACCGGCCTGTCGCCCGCCAGCGGCGACGAAATCATCCAGATCGGCGCCGTGCGCATCGTCAACGGCCGGTTGCTGCGGCACGAGCGCTTCGAGCAGCTGGTCGATCCCGGGCGGATGATCGGCGATGCCTCGCTCCGTATCCACGGCATCACCCAGGACATGGTCGCCGGCAAGCCGCGCATCGACCAGGTGCTGCCGGCTTTCCATGCGTTCGCCCAGGACACGGTGCTGGTGGCGCACAACGCGGCCTTCGACCTGAAGTTCCTCCAGCTCAAGGAAGCGGACACGGGCATCGTCTTTCGCCAACCGGTGCTGGACACCCTCCTGCTGTCGGCGCTGGTGCATCCCAACCAGCGCTCGCACGAGCTGGAGGCGATCGCCGAGCGCTTCGAAATCACGCTGCTAGGCCGGCACACGGCGCTGGGCGATGCCCTGGTCAC
>NZ_DATILJ010000046.1:0-10437 GCF_035476535.1 Aquabacterium sp. | reverse complement strand
CTGCTGCGCAACGACCTGGGTCGCATTGCGCAGATCGGCTCGGTCACGGTGCCGGCGCTGTTTGCCATCGAGCCCTACACCACGGTGTTCCAGATGACTTCCACCGTGCACGCCACGCGGCGGCCCGAGGTCGACATGCCGCAGCTGTTGCGCGCGGTGTTCCCCTGCGGCTCGATCACCGGCGCGCCCAAGCACCACACCATGGCGCTGATCGGCGAACTGGAATCCACGCCGCGCGGCCTGTACTGCGGCGCCATCGGCTGGGTCGACGCACCGCGGGACGGCGCGCGCTGTGGCGACTTCTGCCTCAGCGTGGCCATTCGCACGCTGACGCTGGGGCCGGCCGAGCAGGGGCTGCGACCGCTGGTGCTCGGCGTGGGCGCCGGCATCGTGCAGGACAGCGTGGCGGCCGACGAGTTCGACGAATGCCGGCTGAAAGCCCGCTTCCTGACCGGGCACGACCCGGGCTTCGCGCTGTTCGAAACCATGTTGGTCGAACCCGGCGGCGGCATTCACCGTCTGGAGCAGCATCTGGCGCGCATAGCGCACAGCGCCCGGGTGCTGGGCTTCGGCTTCGACCCCGCCGCGGCGAGCCAGGCGTTGCAGCAACGCGCCGCTTCGCTGCCGCCGGGCAGCGCCCACCGCCTGCGGCTGGCGCTGGCGCACGACGGGCAGATCACGCTGAGCCACGCCGTGCTGCAGCGCTTGCCCGAAACGCCGGTCGGCCTGCTCATGGCGCCGGTGCCGTTGCCGCGAGCCAACCCGCTGTCCGGCCACAAGACCACGCTGCGCCAGGCCTACGACGCCGGCGTGCGCGCGGCCGAGCAGGCCGGCGCCTTCGACAGCCTGTTCTTCAGCCGCGACGGCCGGCTGGTCGAGGGCGGGCGCAGTTCGGTGTTCGTGCGGCTCGCCGGCCGCTGGTGGACGCCGCCGCTGAGCGACGGCGCGCTGCCGGGCGTGATGCGGGCTGCGGTGCTGGCCGATCCGGCCTGGCAGGCGGCCGAACGCAGCCTGTCGCACGCCGACCTGCTGGCGGCCGAGGCCTTGATGGTCTGCAACGCCTTGCGCGGCGCCTTGCCGGCGCGGCTGCAGAACCACGCCGGTGCGCTGGCGGCATGAAGCTCGCACTGTTCGACCTGGACCACACGCTGATTCCGTTCGACAGCGGCATGGCCTGGACGGAATTCCTGGTCAGTGCCGGCGTGCTGCCGGACAGCGCGGCGGAACGCTACCTCGACTTCTGCCACCAGTACGTGGCCGGCACGCTGGACATCCACGCCATGCACCGGGCCAGCGTGGCCCCGCTGGCCTGTTTTCCGCGGCCCTTGCTCGACCAATGGGGGCGTGAGTTCGAACTGCGCGTGGCGCCGCGCCTGCCCGCGGCGATGCGCGCGCTGGTGCAGCAGCACCAGGACGCCGGCGACCTGTGCGCCATCGTCACCGCCACCACGCGCTTCATCGCCGAGCCCATCGCCCGCCTGTTCGGCGTCGACCAGGTGGTGGCCACCGAGCCCGCCACCGCGGACGGCTCGCCGCAGGGCGCGCTGACCGGCGAGATCGCCGGCCTGCCGTGTTACCGCGAACACAAGGTGACACGCGTCGCAGGCTGGCTGGCCGAGCGCCGGCCGCCGCCGGCCGGCGGGCTGTCGGCATTCGAGCGGTCCTGGTTCTATTCCGATTCGGCCAGCGACCTGCCGCTGCTGTTGGCCGTCACCGACCCGGTGGCGGTGCGCCCCGATGAGCGCCTGCGCGCCCACGCCGTGCGTGAACGATGGCCGGTCATCGACTAGAGGCTGTTCAAACGACAGATACCGGTGTGAACCGGCCCTAAAGCGCTGATCGTTTTTGCCGAAGTTGCGGCAAGCTTGGATGTTCACGCGGCGACTTTCATGTCCGCGCTCAGGTGTCTCAGGAGACGGTAATGGAATGGATTCGCAAGGTCAGCCTCGTCAAGCGGATGATGATTGGGTTTGTGGTGATGGCGGTGTTGATGGCGCTGATCGGCGGCAGCACGCTGTGGGCACTGCAAGACCAGGCCACGCCGCGGGCGCGCACGGCACTGCAACTGACCGGGGCGCTGACGATCGCCGGCGTCCTGTTCGCGCTGCTCGGCGGCTGGGCCATCGTGGCCAGCATCAAGCAGTCGGTGGAATCGACGGTGCAATGCGTCATCCGCATCGCCGGCGGCGACCTGGAGACCAAGATCACCTCGCCAGGCCGGGATGAAATCTCCTGGCTGCGCGGCGAACTGAACGGCATGCGCAAGAAGCTGCGCACGATGGTGCTGGACGTGCGGCAGACGGTGGACGGCGTCAACAGCGCGTCGGAAGAAATTGCCAGCGGCAACGTCGATCTGTCCAATCGCACCGAAAGCCAGGCCAGTGCGCTGGAACAGACCAACAGCTCGATGCAGCAACTCGCCGAAACCGTGCGCAGCAACACCGAGAGCACCAACGAGGCGCGCAAGGTCGTCACGGTGTCCAGCGAGGTGGCGGCGCGCGGCGCGTCGATCATGCGCGACGTGATCGCCCGCATGGGCGAAATCAACACCAGCGCCACGAAGATCTCCGAGATCATCGGCGTGATCGACGGCATTGCCTTCCAGACCAACATCCTGGCGCTGAATGCCGCGGTGGAAGCGGCGCGGGCCGGCGAACATGGCCGCGGCTTCGCGGTGGTGGCCTCCGAGGTGCGCAGCCTGGCCCAGCGCAGCTCCACCGCCGCGCGCGAGATCAAGACGCTGATCGGCGACTCCAGCGAGAAAGTGAGCGCAGGCTCACGGCTGGTCGACGATGCCGGGCGCACGATGCAGGAGATCCTGGACAGCGTGAAGAGCGTGGCCGGCCTGATCGGCGACATCGCCGAGGCCAGCCAGTCGCAGAACAGCGGCATCAGCCAGGTGCACCAGGCGATCGCGCACATCGACTCGATGACGCATCAGAACGCGGCACTGGTGGAAGAGCTGGCCGCGGCGGCGCAATCCCTCAAGGGCCAGACGGGACGGCTGACCAGCTCGATGAGTTCGTTCCAGGTCGTGGCCTGACGACCACCCGCCTGGCGCGGCGCTGCCGCCGCGCCAGCCTCATTCAGCGCCGGTGAGCGCGGCTTCGGCCGCGCGCAACGAGGCCAGGCGCTTGCGTGTTCCGGGGTGCGTGGCACTGTCGCTGCGCACGCCCATGGCCATGAAGGCCGAGACGGCGTCCCGCGGCGAGTGACCCAGTTCGCGTAGCGCCCGCAAGCCGAAGGTGTCGGCCTCCAACTCGTGCCGGTGGGCCATCGCCGAGGCTTCGCGGCCGAGCTGCGGCGCCACGGCGTCGGTTTGTGGCCGCAGCACCTCTCCCGGCACCCAGGCCTGGTAGACACCGGTCATCTGCGGCCAGTGGCCCAGCATGACGTGGCCGAGTTCATGCGCCAGGATGAACAAGCGCTCGCCCTCGGTCAGATCGGCCAGCGACTGGTTGACGACGATCACCCGCCCATGCAGCGTCTCGGCCAGCGCCGCGCCGCTGACCACCCGCAACTCGACCGGCGGCAGCGGGCCGGCGCGGCGCAGCAGCGTGTCGAAGGTCCGGCGGATCGTGCGGCTGGCCGGCGCCTGCGGGTCGGCTTCGGGGCTGGCTTCCAGCCGCTGCTGCTGTGAACGCGCCAGCACCTCGACGATGCCTTCGCACCAGGCCGGAACTCCGGTGAGTGCCAGAAAGAACACGAACAGCCAGCGCATGGCACCACCTTGGGGCAAGCCCCGGACCGCATCGCCGGGAGTTGCGGACTCAAGGGCAACAAGCGTGCCGGGATGTCGGGTATACCCTCATCCGGGTGCTGGCGCTAGACCTGAATCAATCCCCACTGCAGTGCAATCAAGGTCAGCTCCGACTGGTTGCTGGCGCTCAGTTTCTGCTTGATGTGGTAAAGGTGCGTGCCCACCGTGCTGGGCGACAGCTTCAGGTTGTCGGCAATCTGCGCCACCGACAGCCCGCGGGCGAGCTGCAGAAAGACCGAGAACTCGCGTTCGCTCAGGGTCTCGGCCGGACTGGTCTCGCCGGTGACCTGGGCCATGGCCAGCGCCCGGGCGGTCAGTGGGTCGACATAGGCTTCGTGGGCGGCCACCGCGGTCACCGCGGCGATAAGTGCATCCGGCGCGCTGCGCTTGGTCAGGTAGCCCAGCGCGCCCGCGCGCAGCACCCGCCGCGGGTGGGCTGTGTCTTCATGGGCCGAGAGCACCAGCACGCGGGCCTTGGGATCCTGCGCGATCAAGCGGCGCACGGCCTCCAGCCCGCCCATGCCGGGCATCGACAGGTCCATCACCACCACGTCGGGCTTGACCCGCGGGTAGTCGATGCAGGCCTGCTCGCCGCTGTCGACTTCGGCCACCACCTCCACCTGCGCATCGGCCAGCAGCATGCGAAAGCCCATGCGCACCAGCGCATGGTCGTCGACGAGCATCACGCGGATCATTCAGTCTCCTGGGGCGGCCGGGAATCGGTAGGCAGCGGCACGCGCAGGCGCAGCTGCGCACCGTGCGGCGCCACGGCGTCGACATCGAGCTGGCCATGCAGCGCCTGCACGCGTTCGCCCAGCCAGCGCAGGCCGTAGTGGCCGGTGCGCTGCGACCAGTCGGGCGCCAGGCCCACGCCGTCGTCGACGAGGCTCAATGTGACCTCGGTGTCGCTGCCGCGCAGGCTCAGCCGCAAGTGGCGTGCTTGGCCATGCCGCAGCGCGTTGGTGATGCCTTCCTGCGCGGCGCGGTACAGCGTCAGCGCCAGCTCGCCGGGCAGGCGCGCGGCGCCCAGGTCGACCTGCTGCTGGATCTCGACGCCGGGCTGGCTGCGCCGGGTGCGCTCGACCAGGTCGTCCAGCGCTTCGGCCAGGCCGAAGTTGTCCAGCACCAGCGGCGTCAGCCGCGGGATGATGCCGTGCATCGCGTCGTACAGCCGCGAGGATTCGTCGGCGATCAGCCGCGCTGCCTGTTCGGATTGCGCATCGAGCGCGCCCACGCGCTGCGCGATCGACAAGGCCATGCTGCGCATCGCGGTGACGGACTGGCCGAGTTCGTCGTGCAGCTCGCGGGCGATCAGCCGCCGTTCCTGCTCGACATGCTGTTCGATCCAGCGTGTCAACTCGCGGCTGTCGGACAGCTGGGTTTCGGCACGCAGTGCGCGCTTCTCGGTTTCGATGTGGTCCTGCAGGTCGCCGACCATGCGGTTGAAGGCCCGGCCGATGGCGGCCGCTTCGGTGCCGGCCAGCGCCGGCAGGCTGACGTCGAAGCGGCCGGCCTGCACCTGGTTCAGGGCGGCGACGATCTTGCCGAAGGGCCGCACCGTGCGCCCGACCAGCCAGAACACCAGCGCATTGACCAGCACCAGCAGCGCCAGCGCGCCGCTGCTCAGCCCCACCGTGTAGTCCCAGGCATCGATGGCGGCGCGCGAGGCATTGGCCTGCACCACCAGCTTGCCGTCGGGAAACTCGATCGACTGCGCCGAGGGCGGCGGCGTGATCAGCGCTTCGAACCAGGCCGGCGCGTCGCGTCCGGCCTTGTACGGCGACGGCGGCGAGCGGTACAGCTCCACGCCCTGCGCATCGACCAGCGTGATGTCGTTCGAGCGGATGCGGCCCACGCCCTGCAGAAAGGCCAGCATCGCCGGCGTGCCCTGGGCCGCGTAACGAAAGGCGGTGCGGTTGAGCAGCTGCGCCGCCACGCGGTTGGCTGCCGCGACCTCTTCGTGCACCGATTCCCGCAGGCTACGCAGCTGCAAGCCGATCACCGCGGTCACGAACAGCACGGTCAGCGCGCCGACGATCAGGTTGATCTGCAGGCGCAAGGTCATGCCGGGCTCCCGAAGTCGCCCTGCGCGGCGTAGCACTGCAGCGCCCGCACCATCGCATCGACCATCGCCGGGTGCGTGGGATCGTGGCCGACGCCGTCCAGCCACTGCAATGCGCTGTGCGGCAGCTGCCGGTGCAGCGCCAGCGCGCCTGCGGGACGGCAGATGCGGTCTTCGCGGCCATGCAGCAGCAGCGTGGGCACGGTCGGGCTGGCGGCGCAGCGATCGAGCAACGTCGGTGAATCGAGCCAGCAGCGATGCAGCAGGTAGTGGCTTTGCACGCGGTAGCGATCGATCAGCGCGTCCAGTGCGGGGTTGACCGGCGCTCCCAACGCGGGGTCGTCGGCTTGGGGGGCCGATGCCTGCGCCGCCGCGCCGCTGGCCAGCGCCTGCTCCCACTGCGACCAGGCCGATGCAATGGCCCGGCACCGCGCGGGGTCATGCTGCGCGAACACCTCGGCCAGCCACGGCAGCAGGTCGTCACGCCGCTCCGCCGGCGCGTGGTCGGCGAAGTGCTGCCAGGCCTGCGGCTGCTCGACTGCAACGCCCCGGAAGAACCAGTGCAGATCGTCGGCGCGGGCGAGGAAGCTGGCGCGCAGCAGCAGCGCGGCCACGGCCTGCGGCTGATCCGCGGCATGCGCCAGTGCGAGCGTTGCGCCCCACGAGCCGCCCACCACCAGCCAACGCGCCAGGCCCAGGTGTGCGCGCAGCGCGCGCAGGTCGGCCAGCAGATGGGCTGTCGTGTTGTGCGTGATGTCGCCGCGCGGTCGGCTCAACCCGGCACCCCGCTGGTCCATGCAGATCAGGCGATAGCGCTTCGGATCGAAGAAGCGCCGCAGCAGTGGCGAACAGCCCGAACCCGGGCCGCCATGCAGCAGCAGCGCCGGCAAGCCCTCGGCACAGCCATGCTCCTGCACGTGCAGCACATGGCCATCGCCCACTGGCAGGCGGTGCGTGCGAAACGGCGGCGTGTCAGGGTACAGCGTGGCAGGCCCGGCGGCAGCGAGGGCGAAGGCGGCGGTGGGGACGGCAGCGGACACGGCATCGATGGTATCGGCTGGACCCGTGCCGATCGGCCGCGCCTTGCCTGGACCTGCCTCCTCGACCAGTTTCATGAAAATCATGAGGTGCGTCTCATGATCCGAGGGCTGGGCGCGGGCTGGCCGCGCCGCCATCATGCGTCAAGGGATCAATGCATCCCCGCAGTGGCCGGCCGGCGACTGCGCCACTCCCAGGAGACTCTTCATGCAATGGCAAACCCCGACCGCGACTGATTTCCGCTTCGGCTTCGAAATCACGATGTACATCTCGGCACGCTGAGCAACCCTCTTGCGCTGCCGCCGCCCCGGGTTCAGGCCCGGGGCGGCTGCGCGTGTCCACGATGCGCATCACCATCCTCGGTTCCGCCGCCGGCGGCGGCTTCCCGCAGTGGAACTGCAACTGCCGCAATTGCGCCGGCGTGCGCAGCGGCGCCGTGCGGGCCGTGCCACGCACCCAGTCGTCGATCTTCGTGCAGGGCGACGAGGCCACCGACGGCGTGCTGTTCAACGCCTCGCCCGACATCCTGGAGCAGATCCGCAGCCATCCGGTGCTGCAGCCGGCCCGCGCGGTGCGTGACACGGCAATAGCCGGCGTGGTGCTGATGGACGGCCAGATCGACCATGCCACGGGCCTGTTCATGCTGCGTGAACGCGGCACGCCCTTGCCGCTGTGGTGCACCGATCCGGTGGCCGAGGACTTGACCGAGGGCAACCCGGTGCTGCGCGTGTTGGGTCATTTCTGCGGCGTGCAGCGCGAGCGCATCGTGCCCGATGGCACGGCCTTCGCCGTGCCCGGCGCACCGGGCCTGAGCCTGCGCGCCTTTGCGCTGTCCAGCAAGGCGGCGCCGTATTCACCGCACCGCGAAGCGCCGGTGCCGGGCGACAACATCGGCCTGCTGATCCGCGACGAGCGCAGCGGCCGCAGCGCCTTCTATGCGCCGGGCCTGGGCGAGATCACGCCGGCGCTGTTCGACGTGATGGCCGGCGCCGACGCCGTGCTGGTCGACGGTACCTTCTGGACCGACGACGAGATGATCGGCCTGGGTCTCAGCCGCAAGACGGCGCGCTCGATCGGGCACCTGCCGCAGTCCGGCCCGGGCGCCATGATCGAGTGGCTGGACAAGCTGCCCGCGCCAACCCGCCGGTTGCTGATCCACATCAACAACACCAACCCGATCCTCGATGAAGATTCCGATGAACGCGCGCTGCTGCTGCAGCACCGCATCGAGGTCTGCGAAGACCGTATGACGATCACGCTGTGAGCGAGCCCATGACTTCCCTGGACAGTTGGACCCGTGACGAGTTCGAAGCCAAGCTGCGCGAGCGCGGGCGTTCGTACCACATCCACCACCCGTTCAACGTCATGCTCAACGGCGGGCGGGCCACGCCGGAGCAGATTCGCGGCTGGGTCGCCAACCGCTTCTACTACCAGATCGCGATACCGATAAAAGACGCGGCCGTGATGTCCAACTGCCCCGACCGCGAGGTGCGGCGCGGCTGGGTGCAGCGCATCCTGGACCACGACGGTTTCGAGCTCGGCGGCGTGAAGGACGAAGGCGGCATCGAAGCCTGGTTGCGCCTGGCCCTGGCCGTGGGACTGACGCGCGAAGAGGTGCTGGACCAGCGCCATGTGATCCCGGCGCTGCGCTTCGCGGTCGACGCCTACGTCAACTTCGCGCGCCGCGCGCCTTGGCAGGAGGCGGTGTGCTCATCGCTGACCGAACTCTTCGCGCCCGAGATCCACAAGCAGCGCCTGGCCACCTGGCCCGAACATTACGGCTGGATCGAGTCCGAAGGCCTGGCCTACTTCCGCAACCGCGTCAGCCAGGCGCGGCGCGATGTCGAACAGGGCCTGGCCATCACGCTGGACCATTTCGACACCCGGCCGATGCAGGAGCGGGCGCTGGAAGTGCTGCAGTTCAAGCTCGACATCCTGTGGGCGATGAACGATGCGATGGCGCTCAAATACGGCGTTAGCGCATGAGCGAAGTTGTCGACACCACCCGGCCCCGCGTCGCCCCCGGCTTCCGGCTGCAATGGGAGCCCGTGCAGGACTGCCATGTGCTGCTCTACCCCGAGGGCATGGTCAAGCTCAATGGCAGTGCCGGCGAGATCATGAAACGCTGCGACGGCCAGCGCGACGTGGCAGCCATCGTGCTCGACATCGAGCAGACCTTCAACCTGAAGGACTTGCGCAAGGACGTGCTGGGTTTTGTCGAGCTGGCTGGCCAGCAACGCTGGCTGACTTGGGAATGACATGAGCAGCGCAAGCCTTTCGAAGCCCGGCCCGCCGTTGTGGCTGTTGGCCGAGCTGACCTACCGCTGCCCGCTGCACTGCGTGTTCTGCTACAACCCGGTGGACTTTGCGCAGCAGGCCGACGAGTTGTCCACCGAGGACTGGCTGCGCGTGCTGCGCCAGGGCCGTGAGCTGGGCGCCGTGCAGTGCGGCCTGTCGGGCGGCGAACCGCTGGTGCGGGACGACCTGGAGATCATCGTTGCCGAGGCCCATCGCCTGGGCTACTACACCAACCTGCTAACTTCCGGCGTCGGCCTCACCGAAGCCCGCGCCAAGGCGCTGAAAGCCGCGGGGCTGGACCACGTGCAGCTGAGTTTCCAGGACTCGACGCGCGAGATGAACGACTTTCTCTCGCACACCAAGACCTTCGAGCTGAAGAACCGCGTTGCGAAGATCATCAAGGACCAGGGCTGGCCGATGGTGATGAACGTGGTGATCCACCGCATGAACATCGATCACATCGACCGCATCATCGGCATGGCGGCGGAGTTCGGTGCCGAATACATCGAGCTGGCCAACACGCAGTACTACTCCTGGGCCTACCTGAACCGCGAGCAGTTGCTGCCCACGCATGAGCAACTGCGCCGCGCCGAGGAAGTGACCGATGCTTGGCGGGCCAAGCTCGGCGACCGCATGAAGATCTTCTTCGTCGCGCCCGATTACCACGAAGGCAAGCCGAAGAAATGCGTCAACGGCTGGGGCAGCATGTTCCTCACCGTGGCGCCTGACGGCACCGCGCTGCCTTGCCACACGGCCAAGATGCTGCCGGGGCTGAGCTTTCCGAACGTGCGCGATCACGGTCTGCGCGAGATCTGGTTCGACTCCGAGGGCTTCAATCGTTATCGCGGCACGGGGTGGATGAAGCAACCTTGCGCCAGTTGCGACCAGCGCGAGGTGGATCTCGGTGGCTGCCGCTGCCAGGCCTACCTGATTGCGCAGGATCCGGCGATGGCTGACCCGGTGTGCGTGAAGAGTCCGCACCATCACCTGGTGACAGAGGTCGTGGCGAGGGCGGGGGCGGCTGCGCTGCGGCCGGTCACCGAGCACCCGCTGGTGTTCCGCGATCCTGTGAATTCGCGGCGGTTGAGTGCCCCGGCGCCGGCTGAGTCGGGCTGAGACTCTGGGTTTGTTGTGTTGTTGTGTTGTTGGGCGGACGGTGATCACTTGTGGCACTGCGCCGGGTCCCGCCCCGGCAGGCGGGTCACTTCTTTCTGCTGGCTCAGAAAGAAGTAACCAAGAAAGAGAGCCTTGAAAACCAAACGTTCATTTGTGCATCCGT
>NZ_DATILJ010000045.1:0-43345 GCF_035476535.1 Aquabacterium sp. | reverse complement strand
CCAGCTCACCGTGCGTGCACCGTCCAAGGCTGCGCTGCCGCTCTGGTCGTCGCGGTAGTGCTCGGCACTCACCGTAACGAAGGGGTTGGCCTGCAGGTTGGCGCCCAGCGTCCAGGCCCGGTTCTTCTGCACGCTCACGGCGTTGCTGCGCTGCATGGCACCGCCGAACACCGTCACCTGCTCGCCCAGCTTGACATTGCCGCCCAGGCCGACAATCTCGCGCGTCTCGCTGCCCAGCAGGTTCTTCATCTTCTGGAAGTAGGCACCCAGCGACACCGGCCCCTGCGTGGTGCCGGCGCTGAGCGCCCACGAGCCGTTGGCGGAAGTCGACGAGGTCTGCTCGCCGAAGGTGGTCGACGCGGCAAGATCCACCGGTCCCAGCTTGGCATCCAGGCGCAGCATATTGTCCTGGCGCGCGATGTGGTGGCTGCTGAACAGCGAGTGCGCCAGACTGTTCGGGTTGCCCTGGGCCTGGAAGCGTGCCGCCATCGCATGGGCCACGGTGTACTGCCGCCCCAGCGTCAGCGCGCCGTAGGGTGCCCGCAAGCCGACATGGGCCTCGCGGCCGAAGAAACGCGTCGGTGAAGTCGCCTGCCCAAAGTCGCCGGTGGGCGTGCCCTGCAGCGACGTGCCCGCGCTGGGGTCGAAGCCGGCTTCCAGCGTGAACACCGCCGCCAGGCCGTCGCCCAGGTCCTCGCGGCCGCGAAAGCCCAGCCGGGTGCCGGTGAAGATGCCGTCTTCCATCGTGCGCAGCGATTCGCGGTTGGCGCCGGCGTTGCTGGCGTGGCGCACGGCCGCGTCATACAGGCCATAGACGGTCACATTGCTCTGTGCCGACACCAGCGGTGCGGCAGCCAGCGTTGTACAGGCGATCAGCAGTTTTTTCATCGGAGTCTCCTTGTCAGAATTTCAGCGCCTGCCCCGGCGTGGCCACGATGACCTTGACCGGGCTGTCGCCCATGGCCTCGACGAAGGCCTGGGCCGTGCCGGTGGCCAGCGGGTTGGCCCCGTAGTGCATCGGAATCACGGCCGTGGGCCGGATCAGCGTCTTCACGGCCCAGGCCGCATCGGCCGGATCCATCGTGAAATGGCCCCCGATGGGCACCAGCGCCAGGTCGGGCTGGTAGCGCTCGCCGATCAGCTTCATGTCGCCGAACACGGCCGTGTCACCTGCGTGATAGATGCGAAAGCCGGTGTCCAGCTCGATGATCCAGCCGATCGCTTCGCCGCCCGGATGCGTCTCGTCCTTGCCGGTCGCCGGGTTGCGCCAGACGAAGATCGACGAGTGCTCGGCGCGCACGGCGGTGATCTTCACGCCCGGCGCCGGCGACACCGTGCCGCCCTTGTTCATGCGCGGCAGCAGGTTCGCCGGCAGCACCCCCAGCGTCATCGCGGTGTTGTTCAGATCACCGGGCGCGCGCACCGGCACGTTGTACATCTGGGCCAGCGCCGCGGCGTCGGCGATGTGGTCGAAGTGGCCATGGCTGACCAGCAGCGCGTCGATGCGGCCGAAGCTCTCCAGGCGCTTGTACTCCGGCGGCGTCAGCGGGTTGCTGCGCAGCCAGGGATCCGTCACGATCACCTGGCCGCCGGGCGTGGTGATCTTGAAGGCCGATTGCCCCAGCCACACCACGTCGACGCCACGCGAAGCGCCGGCCGCGGACGCCTCTGGCCTTGTCGGCGTGGAAGGTGGCGCGGCAGGCCCATTGGCGCAGGCCGCCAGCACCAGTGCCGCCGCCAGCGGCATCAGTCGTCGAAACATCGGCACTCCCTCAATCGGCTTTGACGTTGCCGGCCTTGACCACCTCGGCCCAGCGCGGGATCTCGCGCGCGATCAACTCGCCGAAGGCCTGGGGCGTGGTCGGCGTCGGCAAGGCGCCCTCGGTGGCCAGTTGCTGGGCCACGTCCTGCTGCGCCAGGGCCTTGTTGATCTCGGCGTTCAGCCGCGTCACCAGCGCCGCGGGCGTGCCGGCGGGCGCGACGACGCCGTACCACTGGTCGGCCTCGAAGCCCGCGTAGCCGCTTTCGGCCACGGTGGGCACCTCGGGCAAGGCCGGAATGCGCTTGGCACTGCTGACGGCCAAAGCCCGCAGGCGCCCGCTGCGGATGTGCGGCAGCACCGCCGGGGCGCCGGTGAAGGTGGCGTCGACCTGCCCACCCAGCACATCGGTGACCGAGGGCGCCGTGCCGCGGTAGGGCACGTGCACCATGAAGAACTTGGCCCGCAGCTTCAGGTACTCGAAGGTGATGTGCGCCGCGCTGCCGTTGCCGCCGGACGAATAGGTCAGGCGGCCGGGCTGTTTGCGCGCCAGCTCGACGAACTCCTGGAAGGTCTTGGCCGGCGACGACGCCGACACCACCAGCACGTTCGGCACGCGCGCCACCCAGGCCACCGGCACGAAGCTCTTCAGCGGGTCGTAGCCCAGCTTCGGATAGATCGCGGGGTTGACCGCCAGCGTGCCGATGTGTCCCATCAGCAAGGTCAGGCCATCGGGCTCGGCCTTGGCCACGTCGGTCGCGCCGAGCGAGCCGCCGGCACCGGCGCGGTTTTCGATGAGCACCGTCTGCCCCAGCGCGACCGACAGCTTGGGGCCGATGGCACGGGCGAGGATGTCGGTGCTGCCGCCCGGCGCGAAGGGAACGACCAGGCGGATCGGCCGGCCGGACTGGGCGTGCACCCCGGGCGCGAGGATCGGCGAGAAAGCCGCGGCCACGACGGCGCGGCGCGACAAAGAGACGGGAACCAACGACATGCACACTCCGGGCGGCCTTGCGCTGCTGACGGGGAACCCGAGCGGGAACCGCCGCAACGTCTACAGCCCGCAAGCTTGGCAGCTGCGCGCTGCAAGGACCAGCGCGCAAGACCGGGTCAGCCTTGCGTTCTGCTTATGACGGCCCGCTTGACCGACCGCTTGGGGGCGACCCGGCCAACTCGCCGGCCAGCGCGCGCAGCTCGGCCAGCAGCGAGGACACGGCGGCCGAAGGCAGGCTGTCGCGGCGTTGCATCACGCCGATGCTGCGCTGCGTGCCTGCTACCACCACTGGCAGCAGTTTCAGCAATCCGGAGGCCAGTTCGGCGCGAATCTGCAGCGGCGAGAGCATCGCGACATGGTCGCCCGACATCAGCACCGAACGCACGACGGCCGGGCTGTTGGCCTGCAGCGCCACCACCGGCACTGCCAGCCCGGCACCGACGAAGGCGCGTTCGAAGGCGGCGCGCGCGGGCGTGCCCGGCAGCGGCCCGATCCACGGCCAGCGCAGCAGCGTGCGCAAGCTGCTTGGCCCGCGGGCGCGTGGGCCGGTGCCCGTGCCCGAACTCACCACCAGCGGATGCTGCGCCCGCACCACGGGCAGCAGCCGGTCGATGAAGAGCGGCTGCTCGGCCACGTCGGCCGCCGCCTCCGCGCCGCGCAGCGGTCCGACGACGAGATCGAGATCACCGTGGCGCAGCTGGTGCAGCAGCGCTTCGTAGGTGCCATCGGCCACGGTGACGATGATGCCGGGCTGCGCCGCGAACAGCCGCGACAGGGCCTGCGGGACCAGCACATCGGCCGTCATCGGCAGCGCGCCGACGGCCACCCGGCCCGGCGACGAACCGAGCAGCGCTGCCAGTTCGTCGCGGCCGGTGCGCAACTCCGACAGCGCCAGCTTCGCCGCGCGCAGCACACGCTCGCCTTCATCGGTCAGGCGGGTGCCGCTCCTCGTTCGCAGCAGCAGGCGCTGCTTCGCCGCATGCTCCAGTTGCTTCAGGCTCTGGTGCACAGCGGGCTGGCTGACGCCGAGGCGGGAAGCCGCCGCGCCCTCGCTGCGGGATTCCGCCACGGCGACGAGGACCTGCAGCATCGCATCGGTGGCGCGCGTTGCCAGCGGGACACCACCGCCGCTGCGAAGCTCCGCCAGCGCTCGGCGCATGCGGGCCGCGATGAGGGTGCCGGCCAACGTCGGGTTCATGCCGCGCGCCACGCGATCGAACAGCACGACCCCCAGCGCCATCTCGGACTGGACCACGGCCCGCGAGACCGCCGACACCGACAGGTGCAATTCGCCCGCGGCGCGGGCCGCACTGCCCAGCCTGGCCACGGCTTCGACCGAACGCAGTAGCCGCAAGGCTGCGCCGCTGCCCTCGCCCGCTGCGCTCACCGCGCTGTGCCCTGCTCGGTCGCGGTGACCCGCGCGCACCAGGAAGTCAGTCGCATCCGAAGATGATAGCCCTGCGTGCTCGCGCTTCAGCCGTGCCGCCGCCGCTGCTTCCGGCTGCGGCGTGTCTTCCGGCGGTGCCTGTGCTCAGTTGTTGCAGCGCGCTTCCAGCGCATCGATGAACGAGCGATCCCAGCGGTCTTCCTGCATCGCCCGCATCGTCTGCGCCTCGGCGGCCAGCGTCGCGCGGGCGCGGTCGATCAAGGCCTCGACACCGTCCTGCGGGATGGCCAGCAGCCCGTCCTGGTCGCCGACCACGATGTCGCCGGGGTTCACCACCATGCCGCCGACGCTGATCGTCACGTTGATCTCGCCGGGCCCGTCCTTGTAGGGCCCGCGGTGCGTGACGCCGCGCGCATAGACCGGGAAGTCGCGGCTGCGGATCTCGGCCACGTCGCGGATCGCGCCGTCGATCACCAGGCCGGCCAGGCCGATGCGGGCGGCATAAAAACTCAGGATGCCGCCCACCGCGGCGTTGTTCAGGTCGCCGCCGCCGTCGATCACCAGCACGTCGCCGGGCCGACAGAACTCCAGCGCGCGCAGGTAGGTCAGGTTGTCACCGCAGCGCGAGCGCGCGGTCACTGCCGTGCCGGCCATGGTCTTGTCGCCCGGCCGGTGGTAGGGCTGCAGGCCGCTGGTGCCGATGTTGCGGTGCATGTTGTCGCTCAAGGCGGCCACCGGGATCTCGTGCAAGGCAGCCAGCACACGCTCGTCGGCGGGCGTGGCGGAGGGGTTCTTGCGCAGGGCTTTGTAGATCTGGCTCATGGTGTTGGACTCCAGCGGATCAGGTCAAGGCAGCAACGGCACGCGCGATGCGCTCGCAGCCTTCGTCGAGCGCCTCGATCGACGTGGCGATGGACAGGCGGAAATACGGCGACAGCCCATAAGCCGTGCCGGCCACGACGGCCACGCCGACACGGTCCAGCAGGTACATCACGACCTCGCCATCGTCGGCCAGTTGCGTGCCCATCGGCGTGGTCTTGCCGATCAGCCCGGCGCAGTTGACGTAGAGGTAGAACGCACCGTCGGGCGCGCGGCAGCTCAGGCCCGGGATGGCGTTGATGCGCGCCAGCGTGCGGTCGCGCCGCTGCCGGTAGACCGCGACGCTTTCGGTGACGAAGCCCTGGTCGCCGTTCAGCGCCGCGGCAGCCGCGGCCTGGCTCACCGAGCAGCAGTTGCCGGTGGACTGCGACAGCAGCGTGTCGAGCGCCTGCACCAGGTCGCGTGGGCCGGCTGCCCAGCCGATGCGCCAGCCGGTCATCGCATAGGTCTTGGAGACGCCGTTGATGGCCAGCGTGCGCTCGCGCAACTCGGGCGCGGCATTCAGCAGGTGCGGCGTGCGCTGGCCGTCGAAGCGGATGTGCTCGTAGATGTCATCCGTCATCACCAGCACCTGCGGGTGGTGCGCCAGCACCTCGGCCAGCGCGCGGTACTCGTCCAGCGTGTAGCTGGCGCCGGTGGGGTTGCTGGGCGAATTGATCAGCAGCCAGCGCGTGCGCGGCGTGATGGCGGCTTCCAGCTGCGCCGGCGTGAGCTTGAAGCCGGCGGATTCCGGGCAGGCCAGGGTCACCGGCGTGCCGTCGTTGGCCAGCACCATGTCGGGGTAGGAGACCCAGTACGGCGCCGGGATGATGACCTCGTCGCCCGCCTGCAGCGTGATCGCGAAGGCGCTGTAGATCGCGCTCTTGGCGCCGCTGGTGGCGATGATCTCGTTGAGCGCATAGCGCAGGCCGTTCTCGCGTTCCAGCTTGGCGACGATGGCCTGGCGCAGCTCGACCGTGCCGGCCATCAGCGTGTAGCGCGTCGCGCCCTTCTCGATCGCCGCGGCGGCGGCGCGGCCGATGTGCGCCGGCGTGTCGAAGTCCGGCTCGCCGACCACCAGGTTGACGATGGACTGGCCCTGGCGGCGCAGCTCGTTGGCGCGGTCGGCGGCCGAAGTGCTGGGCGAGGGCTTGATGCGCCGGACACGTTCGGCGATGCGGGACTCGGTCACTGGGCTTCCTTGTGGCATGCGGTACAGCCGCAACGGTAGGCCGCGGCGGGAATCAACGCCAAGACGAGATCGCACTGCCTCTATACGCAATGCTTATGGATGGGCTTTTGGGGGCATCATTGGCTGACCTGGGAGCGCATTCGATCGGAGACGGCACGTGAACCTGAGGCGCTTGAAATACTTCGTGAAGATCGTCGACGTCGGCAGCCTCACGCAGGCGGCCGACCTGCTGCACATCGCGCAGCCGGCGCTGAGCCAGCAGCTCGCCACCCTGGAGGGCGAAGTGCGGCAGCAGCTGCTGCTGCGCACCAAGCGCGGCGTCACGCCCACCGAAGCCGGCAAGGTGCTGTACCGCCATGCCCAGCTGATCCTGCGCCAGTGCGATCAGGCGCGGGTGGACATGGACGCGGCCGGCCGCGGCCTGTCCGGCGCGGCCTCGGTCGGGCTGGCGCCGGGCACCGCGGCCGCCGGCCTGGCGCTGCCACTGCTGCGCACGGTGCGCGCGCGCCACCCGGGCGTGCTGCTGTACCTGAACGAGACCTATGGCAGCACGCTGTCGGAGCTGATCATGAACGGCCGCATGGACCTGGCCGTGCTGTACGGCGGCAAGACGGCGGTGCACGGCTTGTCCTTCCTGCCGCTGCTGAAGGAGCAGCTCTACGTCGTCGGCCCGGCCAGCCTGCCGGCGCCGCCTGAGCAGGTGCCGCTGCGCCTGCTGGCCGAGATGGACTTCTACCTGGCGCGGCCCTACAACGTGGTGCGCAAGATGGTCGACGAGGCCTTTGCCGGTATCGGCCTGACGCCGCGCGTGGTGGCCGAGATCGAATCGGCCAGCACGCTGAGCGCGGTGATCGCCGACGGCCTGGGCGCCACCATCCTGCCGGCGTCGATGGCGCGCGAGGTGATGCTGAGCTGCAATGCCTGGCAGTGCCGCATCGTCGAGCCGGTGATCGACGCACCGCTGGCGCTGTGCCAGTCCGACCACCTGCCGTTGTCGGAGCCGGCGCAGGCGATCAAGGAGATCCTGCTCGAACTGGTCGCCGCACTGCCGGGCAGCCTGCTGGCACCGGACGAGACGCGCTTGCCGCTGTCATAAGGCCGCCTTATCGGGTCACAGCCATTCCGTCTTGGCGCCGGCGGCCCGCCGCCGGTACCTTTGCAGGCATGGACGCGCTGCAGATCAAGGCCTTTATCGACGCGATGGCGTCGTCGGATCTCGCCGAGATGGAGGTGGCCCGCGACGGCTGGACGCTGCGCCTGGTACGGCGGCCGTCGGGCTTGCCCCGGACCGCGGCGACCGGCATGGCGATGACTGCCGGCACATCGGCGAGCGTCGCCCACAGTGCCGTCGTCGAGGCCCCGGAGGCCGGCACGCCGGCGACCAGCGCCGACACCGTCTGCGCCCCACTCTACGGCGTCGTGCACCTGCAGCCCACGCCGGGCGAACCGCCCTTCGTCACGCCCGGCCTGGCGATCCAGGCAGGACAGACGCTGTGCGTGATCGAGGCGATGAAGGTCTTCAACGAAGTGCGCGCCGAGCGCGACGCCACCATCGATGCCGTGCTGGTGGCCAGCGGCCAGGAAGTCGACGCCGGCCAGCCGCTGCTGCGCCTGCGCTGAGACAAGGCGCCACGATGTTCGACACCGTTCTGATCGCCAACCGCGGCGAGATCGCCTTGCGCATCCAGCGTGCCTGCCGCGGCCTGGGGCTGCGCACCGTGGCGGTGTATTCGGAGGCCGACCGCGACGCCCTCTACGTGCAGCAAGCCGACCAGGCACTGTGCATCGGCCCCGCGTCGCCGGGCCAGAGCTACCTCAACCAAGCCGCGATCCTGTTTGCAGCCGAAGTGAGCGGCGCCCAGGCCATCCACCCGGGCTACGGCTTCCTGTCGGAGAACGCCGGCTTCGTCGCACAGGTCGAAGCCGCCGGACTGACTTTCATCGGCCCCAGCGCCGCCTGCATCCGCAGGATGGGCGACAAGGTCTCGGCCAAGCGGGCAATGCGCGCGGCCGGCGTGCCCTGCGTGCCCGGCCCCGACAGCGCGCTGCCCGAGGACCCGGCGGCGGTGATGGCCATCGCCCGCGAGATCGGCTACCCGGTGATCGTGAAGGCCGCCGGCGGCGGCGGCGGCCGCGGCATGCGCGTGGTGCACGAGGCCGGCGCGCTACCCGAGGCGCTGGCGCTGACGCGCGAAGAAGCGCGCCGCGCCTTCGGCAACCCCGAGGTCTACATCGAGAAGTTCCTGCTGCACCCGCGCCATGTCGAGATCCAGGTGCTGGCCGATGGCCACGGCCAGGCGCTGTGGCTGGGCAGCCGCGACTGTTCGCTGCAGCGCCGCCACCAGAAGGTGCTGGAAGAAGCGCCCGCGCCCGGCATCGCAGCCGCGGCCATCGCCGCCGTCGGCGAACGCTGCGCCCAGGCCTGCCGGCAGATCGGCTACTGCGGCGTCGGCACCTTCGAGTTCCTGTACGAGGACGGTGCCTTCTTCTTCATCGAGATGAACACGCGGCTGCAGGTCGAGCACCCGGTGACCGAGATGACCACCGGCATCGACATCGTGCAGCAGCAGATCCGCGCCGCGCGCGGCGAACGGCTGAGCCTGACGCAGGCCGATATCGGCTGCCACGGCCATGCGCTGGAATGCCGCATCAATGCCGAAAACCCCGACAGCTTTGCGCCGGCGCCGGGCCGCATCGATCACTGGACGGTGCCCGGCGGCTTCGGCGTGCGCGTCGACAGCCATGCCGGCGCCGGCTATCGCGTGCCGCCGTATTACGACTCGATGATCGCCAAGCTGATCGTGCACGGCCGCGACCGCGACGACGCCCTCGCGCGCATGCGGCTGGCGCTGGACGAGATGCAGGTCGGCGGCATCGCCACCAACCTGCCGCTGCACCGGCGCATCGTGCACGAGCCCGGCTTCGTCGCCGGCGGTGTCGACATCCACCACCTGGAGCGCTGGTTGCAGCAGCGCAGCGCGGCATGAACAGCGAACCCAAGATCAGCTTGCTGGGCACTTCCGCGCTACTGTTTGAAGCACCCGGCGACACCTCGCTGGCCGCGCAGCAGCGCATCTGGGCGCTGGCGCGCGAGGCCGAGGCCTGGCCGGAAGTGCGCGAAGCGGTACCCGGCATGAACAACCTGATGCTGAGTTTTGCCCAGGTGCCGCACTCGCTGCAGGCGCTGGAGCAGCGGCTGCTGGCCGCCTGGCAGGCCGCGCGGCCGCTATCACTCGAAGGACGCGTCATCGAACTGCCGGTGGTCTACGGCGGCGCCGGCGGCCCGCACCTGGCCGACGTGGTGGCCCACACCGGCATGGGCATCGACGAGATCGTCGAGCGCCACTGCGCACCGCTGTACCCGGTGTACGCGCTCGGCAGCCACCCGGGCTACTGCTACCTGGGCGGCATGGATCCGCGCATCGCGACGCCGCGGCGCGCCGTGCCGGTGCTCAGCATCCCCGGCGGCGCGGTGTCGATCGGCGGCACGCAGACCGGCGTGTCGGCCTCCGACGGGCCCAGCGGCTGGAACACCATCGGCAGCACCACGATGTGCTTCTTCGACCCCGCGCGCAAGCCGCCGGCGCTGCTGCAGCCGGGCGACAGCATCCGCTTTCGCGTCCAGCAGGTGATCCGATGATCGAGATCCTCTCTGCCACCGCGCTGGCCACCGTGCAGGACCTGGGCCGCGAGGGCGCGCTGCGCTGGGGTGTCGGCAGCGCCGGCGCGATGGACCCGCTGGCGCTGGCCGCCGGCAATGTGCTGCTGGGCAATGACGACAACGCCGCCGGCATCGAGGTGCCGGTGCTGCCCTTCCAGCTGCGTTTCGGCGTCGATTGCACGTTCGCGGTCACCGGCGCCGACACCAGCGCACGGCTGGATGAGGTGCCGGTGCTGCCCTGGTGGTTGACGCCCGCCCGCGCCGGCCAGGTGCTGCAGCTGGGGCTGCCGCAGCGCGGCGCCTGGCCGGCCAGCCGGGCCTATGTGTGCGTGGCCGGCGGCATCGACGTGCAAGCCGTGCTCGGCTCGCGAAGCACACAGCTGCGCGGCGCTTTCGGCGGTCATGAGGGTCGGGCCTTGCGCCAGGGCGACCGCCTGCCGCTGACCACCGGTTGTGGCCAAAGCGATGGCAACAGCGGTGACATCGGCAGCGCGGGCTTCGGCCTGGTGCCGCCGGCGCTGGCGCTGCCCTTGCAGGTCGACGGGCTGCCGGCAATGCGTGTGCTGCCCGCCGCCGAATACAGGCGCTACACGGAGGCTTCGCGCGCCGCCTTCTGGGCCGAGCCCTGGAAGATCACCGCGCAGAGCGACCGCTACGGCTACCGCCTGGCCGGCACGCCGCTGCAGGCCGAGGCTGCCATCGAGATGCGCTCGCACGGCATCGTGCCCGGCGTGATCCAGGTGCCTCCGGGCGGCCAGCCCATCGTGCAGATGCGCGATGCGCAGCCCTCGGGCGGCTACCCCAAGATCGGCACCGTGATCGAGGCCGACCTGTGGCGCCTGGGCCAGGCGCCGATCGGCAGCCACGTGCGCTTCATCGAGACCAGTTGGGACGAAGCCGTCGCCGCCCAGCAGGCCAACCAGCGCTGGCTGGACAGGGCCCGCCGCCTGGTCATACTTCAGCGCACGCAACTCAGGAAGGCCTGAGCATGCAGACCGTCTTGATCGAACAACTCTCGGCCTGGTTGGCTGCGACCGACATCGGCCTGCTGGAATTGCGCGGACCCGGCACCCACCTGTGCTTGCGGCACGACGGCGCGCGGGTGACGCAGGCCGACACCCTGTCCAGCGAAACGGCCTCAGCCTCAGCCTCAGCACCGGCATCGACCGTGCTGGCCAGCGCCGGCTCGGTGGGTGTCTTCCTGCACCGGCATCCGTTGCACCCCGCCCCGCTCGCCGCCGTCGGCACCCGCGTTCAGGCCGGCCAATGCCTCGGCCTGCTGCAGATCGGCGCGTTGCTGCTGCCGGTCAGCGCGCCGCGGGCCGGCATCGTCGCGGCCCACCGTGTGCTGCATGGCACGAGCGTCGGCTACGGCACGCCGCTGGTCGAGCTTCACCCCACCCCCACCGCAGGACTCTGATGGACATCGACCTGAACGCCGACCTCGGCGAAGGCTACGGCCCCTGGCGCATGGGCGAGGACGAGGCGCTGCTGGACCTGCTGTCCTCGGCCAACGTGGCCTGCGGCTTCCATGCCGGCGACCCGCTGATCATGGAGCGCACGGTGCGCCAGGCGCTGGCGCGCGGCGTTGACGTCGGCGCGCATGTGGGCTACCCCGACCGCCAGGGCTTCGGCCGCCGCGCGATGCAGATCGACGTCGGCGAGCTGGCGGCGATGGTGACCTACCAGCTCGGCGCGCTGGCCGGCATCGCGCGCGCAGCCGGCCACCGCATGACGCACATGAGCTTCCACGGCGCGCTGGGCAACCGGGCCGCGGCCGATGCGGCGCTGGCCACGCCGCTGGTGCAGGCGGTGGCGGCCTTCGACCCCACGCTGGTGATCAGCTCGTCGAACAGCCGCGCGATCGAAGCCGCGGCGGCCGGCTGCGGGCTGCGCGTGGCCACCGCCTTCCTCGCCGACCGGGCTTATGACGACGAAGGCCTGCTGGTGCCGCGCCAGCTGCCGGGCGCGGTGATCCATGACGAAGCCGTGGTGCTGGCGCGCGTGCGCACGCTGCTCGCCGAGGGCCATGTCGTCACCCACAGCGGCCGGCACCTGGCGATGCAGCCGCGCTCGATCCTGGTCCATGGCGACACGCCCGGCGCGGTGGCGCTGGCGCGCACGCTGCGGCGCGAGATCGAAGCGGCCGGCGGGCGCATCGTGCCGATTTCGCGTCAGCTCGCCCCATGAGCTTCGCAGCATCAGGCTTGCAACATAAGGTCACCTTATCTCGCCACAGTCAATCCGTCTTGGCGCAAGCCCGGCCTGATCGATAAATTGATCTCAAGCGAACAAGGATTGCCATGCCCTTCTCCGACTACAAGACCGCACTGGTCACCGGCGCCTCGTCCGGCATCGGGGCCGCCGTCGTCGAACGCCTGCGCCGCGAAGGCCTGGAGGTGCATGCCCTGGCGCGCAGCGAGCAGGCCCTGCGTGAACTGGCCGAGCGCACCGGCTGCATCGCGCATGCGCTGGACGTGACGGATCTCGCCGGCATCACGCGGCTGTGCCGGGACGTGCCCTTCGACGTGCTGGTCAACAACGCCGGCGTGGACCGGCCGAAGCCGTTCCTGCAGGCCGACGCCGCGGACATCGACCTGCTGATCGACGTGAACCTGCGCGCCGTGCTGCACCTGTGCCGGCTGGTGGTGCCGGGCATGGTGTCGCGCGACCGCGGCCATGTGGTCAACATCAGCTCCATCGCCGGGGCCTACAACTTCAACGGCAACTCCACCTACCACGCCACCAAGGCGGCGGTGAGCATGCTGTCGCGCCAACTGCGCATCGATGCCTTCGGCAAGCGCGTGCGTGTCACCGAGATCTGCCCGGGCCGCGTGGCCACCGACATCTTTGCCCATGTGCACGGCGATTCGAATGAAACCCACGAGCGCTTCGTCAAGGGCTTCGAGCTGCCGCAGGCGGCTGACATCGCCGACGCCATCGCCTTTGCGATCGCCGCACCGGTGGCGGTGAACATCGGCCACATGGAGATCACGCCGACGCTGCAGGTGCCGGGGGGGCTGTCCACCACGCGGCCCGAATCTCCGCAGGCCTGAACGCCCGCACGACCGCCCAGCCGCCCCTCACCGAGAACGCGCATGAAAGGCTTCGACCTCTTCGCGATCCTGCTGAACGCCGAGTTCGGCCGCATGCTGCTGCACGGCGTGCAGATGACGCTGGTGATCGCGCTCGGCTCCTGGCTGCTGGCGATGACGCTGGCGGTGGTGCTGCTGGTGGTGCGGCTGACGCCCAGCCGGCTGGCCCAGCGCGCGGTGATGGGCTACATCTCCTACCACCGCAATGTGCCGACGCTGGTGCAGCTGATGCTGTGGTACTTCGGCATCGCCAGCCTGCTGCCGGGCGCCGTGCAGGCCTGGCTGTCGGAGCACAGCGCCGAGGCGGTGTTCGCGATCATCGGCCTGGGCCTGTGCCAGGCGGCCTACTTCAGCGAAGACCTGCGCTCGGGCCTGCGCGCCATCCCCACCGGCCAGGGCGAGGCGGCGCGTGCGCTGGGCCACAGCTACCTCGGCGCGATGCGCCATGTGCTGATGCCGCAGGCCGTGCGCCATGCGCTGCCGGCGCTGGTGAACCACAGCGTCTCGCTGTTCAAGAACAGCAGCCTGGCGATGGCCATCGGCGTGGCCGAGCTGACGCATGCGGTCAAGGAAATCGAGAACCAGAGCTTCCGCGCCTTCGAGACCTACCTGCTGGCCACCGTGCTGTACCTGGCCTTCTCGCTGCTGATCATGGCCGGCGGCGCCTGGCTGGCCCGGCGCCAGCGCATCGCCGGAGCGAGGTAAGGACATGGGCGCCGTGTTCGACATCCTGCGTGACAACTGGCTGCTGCTGCTGATCGGCCAGTACCCCAACGGGCCGCTGGGCGGCATTGCCTGCACGCTGATCCTGTCGGTGCTGGGCATCGTGCTGGCCTTCCCGCTCAGCGTGGCGCTGGCGCTGGCGCGGCTGTCGCCGTGGAAGCTGCTGAACTGGCCGGCCACCGCGCTGGTCTACGTGGCGCGCGGCGTGCCGCTGCTGATGATCATCCTGTGGGTGTACTTCCTGGTGCCGCTGCTGATCGGCCACAACGTCTCGGGCTTCGTCACGATGCTGTGCACGCTGGTGCTGTACGAAGGCGCCTACCTGGCCGAGGTGGTGCGCGCCGGCATCGAGGCGCTGCCCAAGGGCCAGATGGAAGCCGCGCGCGCGCTGGGCCACAGCCACCTGGGCGCGATGCGGCTGGTGATCCTGCCGCAGGCGCTGTTCAACATGCTGCCCAGCATGCTCAGCCAGTTCGTCTCGACGATCAAGGAGACGACGCTGGGCTATGTGATCAACGTGCCCGAGCTGACCTTCGCGGCCAACCAGATCAACAACCAGCTGCTGACCCAGCCCTTCCAGGTGTTTTTCATCCTGGCGATCATCTACTACGTCGTCTGCTGGACGCTGACTTACGCGGCCACGGCGCTGGAGCGGCGCATCGAAACCAAGCGCGCCGGTGGCACCGGGCAGCGCGGCGCGGCCGCCGCGCCGGTGGTCGTGCAGCCCGTCGCCGCCGAGCCCTGAGGAGCCCTTCCGATGATCACCTTCACCGACGTCAACAAGTGGTACGGCGACTACCGCGCGCTGACCGACATCAATGCCGAAGTGAAACGCGGCGAGGTGGTGGTGGTCTGCGGCCCCTCGGGCTCCGGCAAGTCGACGCTGATCCGCACCGTGAACCGGCTGGAAGAGATCAAGTCCGGCCGCCTGATGGTCGACGGCCACGACATGCATGCGCCGATGAGCGGCCCGCAGCTGAACCGCCTGCGCAGCCGCATCGGCTTCGTGTTCCAGAGCTTCAACCTGTTCCCGCATTTGTCGGCGCTGGACAACGTGATGCTGTCGCCGGTGCATGTCAACGGCCTGAAGCGCGCCGAGGCGCGCGACAAGGCCATGCAGCTGCTCGAACGTGTGGGCCTGGCGGCCAAGGCCATGGCCTACCCGGCGCAGCTGTCCGGCGGCCAGCAGCAGCGCGTGGCCATCGCGCGCGCGCTGGCGATGGAGCCGCCGGCGATGCTGTTCGACGAACCCACCAGCGCACTCGACCCCGAGATGGTGGGCGAGGTGCTGGCCGTGATGCGCAGCCTCGCGGCCGAGGGCATGACCATGATGTGCGTCACCCACGAGATGGGCTTTGCCCGCGAAGTAGCCGACCGCGTGTGGTTCATGGACGCCGGCTGCATCCTCGAATCGGCCGCGCCCGAAACCTTCTTCCGCAGCCCGCAGCACCCGCGCGCGCAGCGGTTTCTGGCCGACCTGCGCTCGCACTGAGCCGGCCGCGTTTCCGTCTTCAACCCCGCTGGAGTCCACCATGACCTACCGCCCCACCGCCGCCCTGATGGCCCTTGCCGCGGCCACGCTCTGCACGCTGCCCATGCTGGCCCGCGCCGATCAATGGCAGGAGATCCAGCAGCGCAAGGAACTGCGCTGCGGCACCTTCGCCGACGTGCCGCCCTTCGCCGCACCCGACCCGAAATCGCGCGAGATGGTCGGCTTCGACGTCGACCTGTGCGGCGCCATCGCCAAGCAGCTGGGCGTGAGCGCAAAGATCACCCCGCTGTCGGTGGAGGCCCGCGTGCCCGAGGTCAAGATGGGGCGCGTCGACATCACCGTGGCCAACCTGGCCTACACGCTGGGCCGCGCCGAGCAGATCCAGTTCAGCGACCCCTACTACCTGGCCAAGGAGATGCTGGCCGTCAAGGCCAGCGACACCGCCACCAGCAAGGCCGACTACAAGGGCAAGCGCCTGGCCTCGACCAAGGGCTCGACCTCGGAGCTGTCGATCAAGATGAACGGCTCCGAACCGGTGACCTTCCAGGACACCGGCTCGGCCTACATGGCGGTGCAGCAGAACAAGGCACTGGGCATGGTGGCCAACACGATGACCATCACCAAGCTCGTCAACCAGTCGAAGACCGGCGGCATCGAGCTGAAGATGATCGCCGAGCCCATGGCCTTCCAGCCCATCGGCGTGGGCATGAAGAAGGACGAGCCGGCGCTGCTGGCCAAGGTCAATGCCGCCTTGCTGGCGATGGACAAGTCCGGCGAGATCAACCAGATCTGGGCCAAGTGGCTGGGCCCGACCACCGAGTTCAAGATGGTCCGCGAGGACAAGGTGGTGCCGTTGAGCGAGCTGAAGTTCACGCCGCTGCCGTGAGGGTGGGCGCGGCGGGACTTGGCGCGCCCGGCGCTGTGTGAACTGCCGCGCCGCGCGCACCAGGGCAATGGGGCGTGCGAGTGACGCATTCAGCGCGAAACCTCTCGGCGTGGCTTTTCAGCGGACGCCGGGCTCTGGTCCTGAATCAGCTCGGCCACCTGCGAGAAGAACCGCTGCATGACGGGCCACAGCCGCGCGGCCATGATGCCGGCCACGCTGTCCTGCTCAAGGCGGCCGACCCACGGCGTGGAAGGCGTCCACCGCGCAGGCGTCGTAGGCACGCTGCGTTGGACGAGGCACCGGTCAAGCAAGCACGCACCAGCGGAGGCAATGCCCCTTGCCGGCCTTGCTGCCCTTGCCGTCCAGGCGCAGCGAATGGTCGCCGTCGACCTCGATCCTGCCCAGCGTTGCGCCGACCCATTCGCTGGAGAATGGATGGCAGCTTCCTCACCGGCGACCGGCAGCCCGCGACCCGATGGCGAGATTTGACTGGAGCGGTTCACAACCCGCAAGCGGTCATTCGCAGCGTTGGCCATTGGTGTCGATCAGCAATGCACAGCCGCTTTGTTCCACCGCGCGTTCAAGAAGTGGAGCGGCTTGGCCTCGGGCGAATACCGGCAGTCGCGCGGCAGCCTGGGCGCGACCCAGACTGCCACATCTCGGACCCGTGGTGCCGATCAGCGGGGCGTCGACACCGGCGCCGCCGGCAGCGGCTGGCCGCCAGGACCGGCGGCGAAGGTCGTGATCCCCCAGGACGGCTGGTATCCGACGCCCGGCTTGCTGTAGTCGCACACGCCTCCCGCAAACACCGTTCGCATGCGGTCGAGCTGGCTGGCGCTCAGCACTGCGGGCTGGTAGTCAGCCACGTCCAGCGGCTTGAGCTGGCACTTGAGCAGGTCGTTGGACAAGGGGCCGCCGGCGGCCTCTCGGGGCGACATCCCGCGCACTAGCAGCGGGTCGGCATCGCAGGTGGCGGGGTTGGTCACCTTGATCGACTGCGTCGCATCGGTACTGAGCAGGCAGTAGTCCCCGGCCGACGCGGGGCGGCTGGCCAGCACGCGGGCCTCGAGGGTGCCGGTGCTGCCGGACTTCAGCGCGGTGAGCCACTGGTCCATCACGAAGAAGCCTTCGGCGGCCATCGGGTCGCTCGGGACGAAGCCGTTCGGGCTGACGCCGTACCGCCACATCGCCATGTTGGTCGAGGTGCCGTTGGCCTTCTGCAGGCGCTCGCGGTTGGCAAAGCTCTTCCAGATCTGGTGCAGGCCGCTGCGGCCGGTGTTGGTCACCGGCGGTTCGAGGCTGTCGTCGTACCCGCGGAAGTCCAGGACCGGCACCCTGGCCACCAGTTTGTAGTCGGGCATGAGGCCGCTTCGGTAGGCCGTCTCGAGCGCCGGTGTATCGGCCACCGCACGCGCGGGCACGTTGATGCCACTGCGGTTGACGCTGCCGATCGTCTCGTTGAGCGTGACGAACTCTTCCGGTGTGATGGTGCCGCTGGTCAGCGCCTTCAGGCCGTACTGCACGCCGGTGTTGTCGCGTGTGGCGTTCGCCTCGCCATCGGCGCGCTTGCCCCAGACGGACGCGGCGTGTTCCCAATGCGAGCAGCGCAGGCCGCCCGGGTTGGTGACCGGGTCGTACACCTGACTCGCGGGCAACTGGCACAGGTTGGTCGGCTCGGCGAGCGGTCGTTCGGTGATGACACCGGTCTCTCGGTTCGCTGTGGTCACCTCGCGAACGACGCTGAAGTTGCCCGCGAGCTTATTGGTCCCGAAGCTGTTGAACCAGCCGATGCAGGCGGTGTAGTCCGCATGGCCATTGATCGCCGCCTTCTTGCGGTTGATGTCCGTCAGGCTGTAGCCACTCGCCGCCATCAGATTACGCCAACGGGGCCTGTCGTAGGCTTCCACCAGCAATCCGCAGTCGACGCTCTCCTGATTGGACGACTCGGCGTCGTTCAGTGCGCACGAGGTCAACAGGCCATCCAATAGGCCAGGGAAAGTGGAGCTGATCGCGAACGCGGTCATCGAGCCGGCCGAGCACCCGCTCGCCACCGTGTGCTTGAGCGGGCCGTAACGCTCGATCACGTCCTCCTTCATCATCATCACCGTGTCGGTCATCACGGCGCGGTTGGAGTTGCGCGATCCGTCGATCAGGCTGTTGGTCGCCACCACCCAGCCCTTGGCCAGCGCAGCGTCGTGGTTCCACAGGCTCGCTGGCCGGAACTGGCGGCGCGACTGCCCGCTGGACCCGCCGAAGAGGAACTCCAGCTTGCCGGTCCAGGTGGCTTGCGGAGCCAGGCCGTTCGCCCACGGCTTCGCGGGGTCGAACAGCACGGCCATCTCGTAGATTCCGCGGTTGATCACCCCGCGGTCGAGCCGGACGATGTAGGGCACGGTCAGCCCACCGTCGGTGGTCGTCGTCGCCAGGTCGGCGGGCGTCGCCATGCCGATCGTGTAGGGCTTGAAGCAGGCATTCGCCGGGGCCGTGGCGGGTGGGCTCGGATGAGGGTTGGCCGTCGAGCACCCAGCCAGGGTGCTGCGGTAGAAGTACGACGTCTCTGCCGCGATGTTGCACTGCTCATCCACGGCCTCGGTGCCGAAGCCGCTGGCGTTGGTCGCGGCCGCAGTAGCGGTGGCGGCCCTCGCCACGCGGGTGGCACAGATGTACGGCATCAGCTGCGCCCCGGCAAGCACCGGCCCGCCACGCGGCGCGTTGGTCACGATCAACTGCGCGGAGACGGCACCCCCTGCTTGCGCGACGATCACGTTGCGGCCCACTGCGAGCCCACTGACCAGACCCTGTCGGCTGTCGCCGGAGGCAACCACGAAGGACGACGTGACGTCGCGCCCGTCGACCTCGACTTTCAGCGAAGACGCATTGGAACCCGAGGGCAGCCGCACCGCCACGATTGCGTTGCCGTCGCTGATCAGGTCAGCGCGGTTGCTGAGGGTCGAAATTTCCAGCGGCGCAGCGTTCCCACCGCCGCTGCCACAACCGCCGAGCGCCGCTACTGCTGCGGTCACGGCCAATACTTGTCGCAAGATTGTCATCGCCTTGTCTCCGTTGAGTTCTGTCTCCCGCCGTCTTGGCGGACAGGTAGATCGGGTGTCACATCAACAGTGTCCTGACGCATGCGTGGAGGATCAATGGCGGAATCGTCCAGAAAACTTGGCCGAAAAGGTCGGGCCAGGTGCAACCAAGCTTTCAAAAAACGCCAGCGCTGACCTCTGTTCTCACGGGTGCGGCTGGCGGAATTCGAACCCAAGACCCCTGGTTCGTGGTCATGCGGCCGCCGATCGACGACAACGCCCTGGCGACGACAGGCGAAGCAGCCATGCCGGCGTGATCGAAACATAGCCCCGGGTGTCCGGCAAGGTCCGGCTGCCACCCCCCGTTTGCGCTGCCAGATGGCTGGAACGGAAAAGGCGTAACCGACGAAGAGATGAGGAGTTGAAGAGAATCGAAGCCGGCTGGAACGAATGGATGAACTGTTCTCGAAAGAGCGCTGCAACCATGGATACTGTGCGGTCGACGCGGCGAGCATGACGCCGGGGACGATCGGCTGCATGGGTCGCCGCCTTCGAAGCCGACTGCGATGGCGCGGCCGATGTGCTCAGACTGCAACGTGACGAAGTCGCGGAGGGCTCGCAAGTGAGGCCTGTGGACTTCTGCGAGTCATGGATCGGTCAGTGTTCAGAAACCCGGAAGCTGCCGCTTGTGGCCGACTGAAAGTGGCCGGTCGGGCACGCTCGGCCGACGCGCAATTCGGCGCCGGAACCAGACGTTCATACCCATGCGGCTTGTCACGCCCGACGTGGACGGACTCGCCGTGCCCGACCTTTCAGGCGGCCGCGCGCAGCGCCATGTCGATGTGCATGATGGCAAACGGACACACCACGCCGCCGTTTTCGCCGCGCTCGACGAGGCCGAGTTGGATCGGCTTCTGCACGACCTCGTGAACGCGCTTCATATCACGCTCGACGCGCCGTGGGAGCTCGAGCAGCCAGATCTCGCCTTGCCCCTGCAACGCGCGAACAAGCGCCCACCGGCGCTCGGTCATGCGCCCAACGAACGCCCCGGGACTCTCGAAACTCAACACCTCGCCCTGGTACGAGCGCGCGCTGGCGCTCCGCCCTGCTTCGCGCAGCGCGGCGTTCCAGTCCGGCTGCAGCGTGATCGTCAGCGTCCGTTTGCTCATGGGCGTCTCCGTGCGGTGTCGACCGCCGCGATGAAGTCTGCCATCCGTTGCTCCACGGAAACGACCGTGTTGGCGCGCTGGCGGCCGCCGACGTGGCAATGGTCGCCCTTGTCGCGCTCCTTGTCGACGTCTATGGTGCGACGCCTTGCGCGACCTGCCAGCCGCCGCCCAGCGCCTGGATCAGCGCAATGGCATTGAGCTGCCGGCTCGATTGCAGCTGCACCACGCTGCGCCGCGCGCTGGCGGCGCTGCTCTGCGCCGTCACCACCTCGGTGTAGCCGACCTGGCCGGCACGGTAGCGGTTGAGCACCTGCTGCTCGCTCAGGTCGGCGGCGGCTGAGGCTTGCTGGCGTTGCAGCAGCTGCTCGTTCAGCGCGAGCCGCGTGCTCAGCAGGTCTTCGACCGACTGGAACGCCGTCAGCACCGTTTGCCGGTAGGTGGCGATCGTCACGTCGCGGCTGGCCTCGGCGTTGCGCAGCGCAGCGTTCAGTGCGCCGCCGTCGAACAGGATCTGCGCCAAAGACAGGCCCAGCGACCACAGCGTGTGCGATGCGCTGAACAGGTCCGCCAGGCGGGTGGCAGAGGTGCCGCCGGAGGCGCTGAGCGTCAAACTCGGAAAGTACGCGGCCCGCGCAATGCCGATGTTCGCGTTAGCGGCCGCCACGGCCCGCTCGGCCGACGCGATGTCCGGCCGGCGCTGCAGCAGTTCGGAGGGCAAGGTCAGCGGCGGCTCGGGCGCGGTCATCGTCCAGGGCGCGGCGGCGATCGAGATGTCTGCCGGTGCCTGGCCCAGCAGCACGGCGATGGCATGTTCGAACTGCGCGCGCTGGCCCACCAGCCCTGCCAGGTCGGCGCGCGCATTGGCCAGCTGGGTCTGGGCCTGCAGCACGTCGGTGCGCGCGACCTGGCCGGCGGCATAGCGGTTGTCGGTGATCTGCAGGCTGCGTTCGTAGCCGGCCACGGTGTCGCGCAACAGCGCCAGTTCGGCATCGGCCTCGCGCAGCGAGAAATAGTTGCTGGCCAGCGCCGCCTGGGCCGACAACGTCGCCGCCGCAAGATCGGCCGCGCTGGCCTGGGCGTTGGCCTGCGCCTGCCTCACCGAGGCCGACAGGCGGCCCCACAGGTCAGGCTCCCAGCTGGCGCCGACACTGGCGCGAAAGGCGTTGGCCGTGACGGCATCGCCGCCGCCGCCGGAGCGTGTGCCGCTGCCGGTGAGCTGCACCGTCGGCAGCAGGCTGGCCCGCTGGCCGGCGACCAGGGCCTGTGCCGCTGCATAACGCGCAACAGCAGCGGCCACGGTCTGGTTCCTGACCTCCACTTGCGGGGCCAGCGCATCGAGTTGCGCGTCGCCGAAGCGCTGCCACCACGGGCCCTTGGCCTGCTCGTCGGCCGGCGCCGCCGGTGCCCAGCCCTGTGCGGTCGGCGCTTCCTTGAAATGCGCCGGCGTGGCCACCGAAGGCACCTGGTAGGCCGGCCCGGTGCCGGCGCAGCCGCCGAGCAGGCCGGACAGCGCCAGCATCAGCACAGGCCGGGTCAAAGTTGCCATGGGAGAACGATTCATGGATTCAAGCGCCTTGGGATGCCCGGCTCAGCAGGTGTTCATCGGCCTTGCGCCGACGCAGGCCGTCGAGCAGCACGTACACCACCGGGGTGGTCAGCAGCGTCAGCAGCTGGCTGGCGATCAGGCCGCCGATGATGGCCACGCCCAGCGGCTGGCGCAGCTCGGCGCCCTCGCCGAAGCCGATGGCCAGCGGCAGCGCGCCGAAGCCGGCCGCCAGCGTGGTCATCAGGATCGGGCGCAAGCGCAGCAGGCAGGCTTCTCGCACGGCTTCGGTGGCGGTCAAGCCGCGCGCGCGCTCCGCTTCGAGTGCAAAGTCGATGATCAGGATCGCGTTCTTCTTGACGATCCCGATCAGCAGGAACACGCCGATCAGCGCAATGATCGAGAACTCCATGCGCAGCATCAGCAGCGCCAGCACCGCGCCGACACCGGCCGAAGGCAGCGTGGACAGCACGGTGATCGGGTGGATCAGGCTTTCATACAGGATGCCCAGCACGATGTAGATCACCACCAGCGCAGCGATGATCAGCCACAGCTGCTGGCCCTGCGACTGCTGGAAGTTCAGCGCCGTGCCGGCAAAAGCGCCGCGTACATTGGTCGGCATGCCGATGTTGGCCTGGGCCTGGGCCACGGCCTGCTGCGCGTCGCCCAGCGAGACGCCATCGGCCAGGTTGAAGGACACCGTCGTCGCGATCTCGGCGTCCTGGTGCTGCACCGAGGTCGGTGCGGCCGATTCCTTGAAGCGCGCGATGGCCGACAGCGGCACCATCGTGTTCGCGCTGGTGCTCAGCGCGGCGGCGGTCGAGGCATCGCGCTGGCCGGGGTTGACCGAGCTGCCGGCGGTGGCGTCGGGCGCGCGCGTGGGCACCTGCACGTCGTTCAGCGCGGTCGGGCCGCGGGTGAAGCCGGGGGCCCATTCCATGATCACCTTGTACTGGTTGACGTCGCCGTAGATCGTGCTCACCGCGCGCTGGCCGAAGGCGTCGTACAGGGCCGCGTCGACATCGGCTGCGGTGATGCCGAAGCGCGCCGCACTGGCCTTGTCGATCTCGACATAGCTCTCGACGCTGTTGTCGGTCTGGTCGGTGTTGACGTCGGTGAGCCGGTCGTCCTGCTTCAGCTCCTCGGCCAGCTTGCTCGCCCAGTTGCGCAGGTCCGACAGGTTGTTGGCCTTCAGCGTGTACTGGTAGGTGGCGTTGCTCGATCGGCCGCCGGCGCGCAGGTCCTGCACCGGGTTCAGGAAGATGCGCAAACCCGTCACCTGCGCCAGCTGCGGCCGCAGCCGGTTGATCACCGCCAGCGCCTTGTCGGTTCTTTCGTTGGCCGGCTTCAGGTTGACGAACAGGAAACCGCCGCCGGCGCGGCTGCCGCCGGTGAAACCGACCACCGTGGCCACCGCCGGGTCGGCACGGATGATGTCGACGACCTGGCGCAGCTTGGTGCCCATGGCCTTGGTGGAAATGCTCTGGTCGGCCGCCAGGCCGCCGTTGATCTGGCCGGTGTCCTGCTGCGGGAAGAAGCCTTTCGGCGCCATGACGTACAGGCACACGTTGAGCCCGACGACGGTGACCAGGATCAGCATAACCAGCGCCTTGCTGGCCAGCGCCCAGTCCAGGCTGCGCGCGTAGCCGCGCATCACGAAGCCCCAGGCGCCGGCACCGGCGCGCGCCAGCAGGCCGCGGGCTTTCTCGGGCCGCTTCTTTTGCGGGTTGGGCAGGAACCACGCGCACATCATCGGCGTGGTGGTCAGCGAGATCACCAGCGAGATCATCACCGAGGCCGACAGCGTGATCGCGAACTCGCGGAACAGCCGGCCGACCTGGCCTTCCATGAACAGCAGCGGGATGAACACCGCCACCAGCGACAGGCTGATCGACAGCACCGTGAAGCCGACTTCGCGTGCGCCGAGCAGCGCCGCCTGCATGCGGTCCATGCCCGACTCGATGTGGCGCGCGGTGTTCTCGAGCACGACGATGGCGTCGTCGACGACGAAGCCGGTGGCCACGGTCAGCGCCATCAGGCTCAGGTTGTTCAGGCTGAAGCCGAAGAAATACATCGCGCCGAAGGTGGCCAGCAAGGACACCACCGTGGCCACGGCCGGCACCAGCGTGGCCCGCAGGCTGCCGAGGAAGATGCCGACGACCCCCACCACCAGCAGCACCGACACCACCAGCGTCAGCTCGATTTCCTTCAGCGACGCGCGGATCGAATTGGTGCCGTCCGAGGCCACCTGCAGCTCGATGTCCTGCGGCAGCTGGGCGCGCAACTCGGGCACCAGCTTGCGCACCGCGTCCACGGTTTCGATGACATTGGCGCCGGGCTGCCGCGTGATCAGCACCACGATCCCGGGCTGGCCATTGAACAGGCCCAGCGTGCGTGTGTTCTCGACGCCGTTTTCGACGCTGGCGATGTCCGACAAGCGCACCGCCGCGTTGTTGCGCCAGGCCACGATCAGGCGGCCGAACTCGGCCGCGTCGCGCGCCGGCCGCGGCGTGTACAGCTGCAGCCGGCGCTCGCCGCTCTCGATGGCGCCCTGCGGCCGGTTGGCGTTGGCGGCCTGCAGCGCGGCCCGCACTTCGGCGCTGGAGACGCCCAGGCGCTGCATCGCCAGCGGCTGCAACTCGATGCGCACCGCCGGCAAGGAGCCGCCGCCGATCTCGACATCACCGACACCGTCGACCTGCGCCAGGCGCTGGCTGACGATGTTGGACACCGCGTCGTACACCTGGCCCGGCGTGCGCGTCTTCGAGGTCAGCGCCAGGATCACCACCGGCGCATCGGCCGGGTTCATCTTGCGGTAGGTCGGGTTGCTGCGCAGCGTGGACGGCAGGTCCACCCGCGCGGCGTTGATGGCGGCCTGCACCTCGCGCGCGGCGCCGTCGATCTGGCGGTTCAGGTCGAACTGCAGCGTGACACGCGCCGAGCCCGCCGAGCTGGACGAGGTCATCTCGTTGACGCCGGAGATCACGCCCAGCCGCCGCTCCAGCGGCGTGACGACGCTGGAGGCCATGGTCGCCGGGCTGGCGCCGGGCAGGTTGGCGCTGACCGAGATGGTCGGGAAGTCGACCTGCGGCAGCGGCGACACCGGCAGCGCAAAAAAGGCGGCAACGCCGGCCAGCGCCAGGCCGATGGTCAGCAGCACGGTGGCCACCGGCCGCTCGACGAAGGGCTTGGAAAGATTCACGCCGCGGCCCCTTCGCCGCGCCGCTGCGCGCGGCGCTCGCGCCAACGCCCCACGCGGCGGCCCAGCCGGTCGAAGCCCAGGTAGATCACCGGCGTCGTGAAGAGTGTGAGCATCTGGCTCAGCACCAGCCCGCCGAAGATCGCCAGGCCCAGCGGGCGGCGCAACTCGGCGCCCTCGCCCCAGCCGAACATCAGCGGCAGCGCGGCGAACAGCGCCGCCAGCGTGGTCATCAGGATCGGGCGGAAGCGCATCAGCGCGGCCTGTCGGATCGCCGCCTCGGGCGGCTTGCCCTGGTGCCGTTCGGCGTCGATCGCGAAGTCGATCATCATGATCGCGTTCTTCTTGACGATGCCGATCAAGAGAATGATGCCGATGATGCCGATCACGCCCAGGTCATGGCCGCCCAGCATCAGCGCCAGCAAGGCGCCCACGCCCGCCGACGGCAGGGTGGACAGGATCGTCAGCGGGTGGATGTAGCTCTCGTACAGCACCCCGAGCACGATGTAGACGCAGACCACCGCGGCCAGGATCAGCCACAGCTGGTTGGACAGCGAGTTCTCGTAGGCGCCGGCGGCGCCGAGAAAGCTCATCGTCACGCCGGCGGGCAGGCCGATGTCGCGCGCCGCCTGGCGAATGGCATCGACCGATTTGCCCAGCGCCACGCCCGGCGCGGTGTCGAATCCGATGGTCGTGGCCGGGTACTGCGCCACGTGGGTGATCTGCAGCGGCGCCGGCTGCTCGCGCACGGTGGCAATCGCCGACAGCGGTGTGCTGCTGCCGTTGCCGGCTTTCAGGCGCAGCTCGCTCAGGCTTTGCGGCGTGGTCAGCACGCCGGGCCGGGCTTCGAGGATCACGCGGTACTGGTTGGTCTCGGTGAAGATGGTCGAGACGATGCGCTGGCCGAAGGCCGAGTACAGCGCATCGTCGATCGCGCTCGCGGTGATGCCCAGCCGCGACGCGGTGTCGCGGTCGATGTCGACATAGGCCGAGGGCCCGGTGGCGCCGGCATCGGTGACGGCGTTGCGCACCGCGTCCACGCCATGAAGGCGCTGCACCAGCTTCGTCGCCCACTCGGTGACGCTGGCCGTGTCCGCGCCTTCGAGCGAGACGCGGAACTCGGTCGGGCCGGTCTCGGCATCGATCGTCAAGTCCTGGGTCGGCTGCAGGTACAGCGTGACGCCGGCCACCTGGCGCACCCGATCGCGCAGGCGCTGCATCACCGTGGCCTGGGCGTCGCGCTCGCGCTTCAGGTTGATCAGCAGGCGGCCGGTGTGCAGCATGGTGTTGTTGGCCGCATCGACGCCGACGAAGGAACTGAGCGAGGCCACCGCCGGGTCGGCCAGGATGGCCTCGGCCGCCGCCACTTGCAGGTCGCGCATGCGGTTGTACGACACGCCTTCCACGGCCTCGACACGGGCTTGCAGCTGGCCGGTGTCCTGCGTCGGGAACAGGCCCTTGGGGATCACCAGGTAAAGGATCACCGTCAGCACCAGCGTCGCCAGCGCCAGCAGCAGGGTCAGCGTCTGGTGCGCCAGCACATGGCCCAGCCAGACGTCGTAGCCGGCGATCACGCGGTCGAAGAAGCGCTGCACCGCGGCACCGAAGCGGCCGGGCCCGTGCTGATGCGCATCGCCCAGCCAGCGCGCCGACATCATCGGCACCAGCGTCAGCGAGACCACTGCGGAGATCAGGATGGTGATCGCCAGCGTCACCGCGAACTCGCGGAACAGCCGGCCGACCACGTCGCCCATGAACAGCAAGGGGATCAGCACGGCGATCAGCGACACCGTCAGCGAGATGATTGTGAAGCCGATTTCGGAGGCGCCTTTCAGCGCGGCGTCCATCGGCTTCTCGCCGCGCTCGACATGGCGCGAGATGTTCTCGAGCATGACGATGGCGTCATCGACGACGAAGCCGGTGGCAATCGTCAGCGCCATCAGGCTCAGGTTGTTCAGGCTGTAGCCCAGCAGGTACATCAGCCCGCAGCTGCCGATCAGCGAGATCGGCACCGCCAGGCTGGCGATGATCGTCGCGCGCAGGCTGTGCAGGAAAAAGAAGATCACCAGCACCACCATCAGCACGGCCAGGCACAGCTCGATCTGCACATGCTCGACCGAAGCGCGGATGCCGGTGGTGCGGTCGCTCAGCACCTCGACCTTCAGCGTGGCCGGCAACTGGGCTTCCAGCGCCGGCAGTTGCTTCTTGATGGCATCGACCGTGCGGATCACGTTGGCACCGGGCTGGCGCTGCACGTTGAGGATGATGGCCGGCGTCAGCGTCACCGTCGTGCCGCTGCTGCCGGCCCAGGCGCCGAGCTGCGTGTTCTCGGCGCTGTCGACGACCCGCGCCACGTCCGACAAGCGCACCGGCGCCTCGTTCTTGTAGCTGATGATCAGGTTGCGGTAGTCGTTGGCGGTCAGCAGCTGGTCGTTGGCGTTGATGCTGTAGCCGCGTGTCGGCCCGTCGAAGCTGCCCTTGGCGCTGTTGGCGTTGGCTGCCGAGATGGCGGTGCGCAGCGCGTCGATGCCGATGCCTTTGGCTGCCAGCGCCTGCGTATCGGCCTGGATGCGCACGGCCGGGCGCTGGCCGCCGCTCAAGGACACCTGGCCGACGCCGGTGACCTGGGCGATTTTCTGCGCCAGGCGGGTGTTGACCAGGTTCTGCACTTCGGTCAGCGGCAAGGTGTCGGAGGTGATGGCCAGGGTCAGCACCGGCGCATCGGCCGGGTTGACCTTGGCATACACCGGCGGCGCCGGCAGGTCGGCCGGCAGGCTGGAGCCGGCGCCGTTGATCGCGGCCTGCACTTCCTGCTCGGCCCCGTCCAGCGATTCGGCCAGCGCGAACTGCAGCGTGATGATCGAGACGCCCGAGGCACTGGTCGAGCTCATGCGGTTCAGGCCCGACATCTGGCCGAACTGCCGCTCCAGCGGCGCGGTGACGGTGCGGGTCATCACCTCCGGGCTGGCGCCGGGGTACAGGGTCTGCACCTGGATCGTCGGATAGTCCACCTGCGGCAACGCGGACAGCGGCAGCAGTCGGAAGCCGACCAGGCCGGCCAGCACGATGGCCAGCATCAGCAGCCCGGTGGCGACCGGCCGCTCAATGAACGGCTTTGAAGGACTCATTGGTGCACCCTTGGCGCTGCGCGCCGTCCCGCCGAGCGGGAATGAGCCCCCGGGCCATGCAATGGCCTCTTGCGAGGCAGTGGCGACCGTGCGGGACTCATGGCGCCGGCGCGGAGGCCCGGTCGCCGCGATGCGGACGGGAAGCGCCAGCGGGCCTGGAAGCGCCGCGGCCGGCGCCCGAGGCGCGGTCACGGGCGGGTGCAGAAGCGCGGTCGGCGCCCAGCTGCACCTTGGCGCCGTCCTTCAGGCGGTCGGCGCCTTCGGTGACCACGCGCTCGCCGGCCTGCAGCCCGCTGTTGATCACCACCTGGTCCGGCGTGGCCTCGCCGCGCATCACCTTGCGCTGGTTGACGGTCTTGTCGTCGTTCAGCACGTAGACGAAGTCGCCGGTCGCGCCATTGCGCACCGCGCTGACCGGCACCACCACGGCGTTCTTGATCATGCGCAGCTCGATCTGCAGATTGACGAACTGGTTCGGGAACAGCGCGCCCTTGGTGTTGCTGAACCGCGCCTTGGCCTTGACGGTGCCGGTGGTGGTGTCGACCTGGTTGTCCAGCGTCGCAAAGCGCCCTTCCTCGAGCATCAGGCTGCGGGTGCGGTCGAAGGCGCGGGCCAGCAGCGGACCCTGGCCCAGGCGCTCCATCACTTCGGGTACCTTGTCCTGCGGTACGGTGAACTGCACGTCGATCGGCGCCACCTGGGCGATCACCGCGACGCCGGTGGTGTCGCTGGCGCTGACCAGGTTGCCGGCATCCACCGGCCGCAGGCCGACCCGCCCGGCCACCGGTGCCACGATACGGGTGTAGGCGAGATTCAGGCGCGCCGTGCCTTCGTTGGCCCGGTCGGTCGTCACCGTGCCTTCGAGCTGCTTGACCAGCGCGTCCTGCGTGTCCACCTCCTGCCGCGCAATCGAATCCTGCGCCAGCAGCGTGCGGTAACGCTCCAGCGTCAGCTTGGCGTTCTGCAGCTGCGCCTCGTCGCGCATGCGGGCGCCACTGGCCTGCATCAGCGCCATCTCGAAGGGCCGCGCATCGATCAGCGCCAACAACTGGCCCTTGGTCACCAGCTGGCCTTCCTGGAACAGCACCTGGTTCAGCACGCCCGAGACCTGCGGCCGCACGGTGACCGTGGCCGCCGGCGTCACCGTGCCCAGCGAGTTCAGCCACACCGGCACATCGGCCTGGCGCGCGGTGACCACCGCCACGGTGCTGGCCAGGCCGCCGCCACGGCCACCGCCGCCGCCCGGTCCACCCGGTCCCCCGGCGCCGCCGACCGCGCCGGCCGGCGTGGTCGCGGGCCGGTGCGTCAGGTACCAGGTCAAACCGCCCAGCAGGAGCAAGCCGGTGATGGCCACCAGCGAGCCGAGCCAGCGGCGGCGCGCACGGGGCGGCGATGGGGGCGATGCTTCTTGAATATTTGGCATGTTGTTCGAGGAAGCGGTGCACGGCACTGTGCGCGCGGCATGTAAACGCCGAACCTTTGCACTGTCAAGCCAATGTTTCTGGCCCTCGGCGGTGCCGGCCGGGCGGTGGCAAGTCACATGCCGCGCAGCCCCCGCAGGTGCGGATTTGTCGGGATTGCCAGAAGGTGTTCCAATGGCGGGTTCCGCCCCAATTTATCAGTGCGCACCGGTTTTGCCGGCGACTAGCGTTTTCGACGCTCGTTTCCGTCATCCGTCCGGCCCCGCAGGGGCATTCTCCACTCAGGCCACGCTTGCACGGTCTGTGTCACCGTCAGGACCCGCATGACCGCCAAGAAGCCCGTTCACACTGCCGAATTGCCCGATCCCGAGACCACCGAGGTCGAACCATCTGGAGCCAAGCCGCTGCGCGTGAAGGTGCCCAAGTCCAAGGCCCGCGCACTGATTCGCGAATTCGGCCTGGACGTGACGCTGCTCACCGCCGAAGAGGTGGAGAAGCGCCGCCGCGAACTGACGGCCCTGGTCAAGATGGGCAAGTCGCGTGGCTTCCTGACCCAGCAGGAGATCAACGACCACCTGCCGGAGAAGCTGGTCGATGCCGAGGTGATCGAGGCCATCGTCAAGATGCTCAACGACATGGGCATCGCCGTGTACGAGCAAGCACCCGATGCGGCCACCCTGCTGGTGGTGGGCGGCGCCGGCACGGCCACCAGCGAGGAAGAGGCCGAAGAGGCCGCCGAAGCCGCGCTGTCCACGGTCGACTCGGAGTTCGGCCGCACCACCGACCCGGTGCGCATGTACATGCGCGAGATGGGCTCCTTCGACCTGCTCACCCGCGAAGGCGAGATCGAGATCGCCAAGCGCATCGAAGCCGGCCGCCAGGCCACGATGCTGGCCGTCTCCGCCCTGCCCTCGGTGATGGCCGAGGTGCTGGTCTGCGGCGAGAAGATTGCCGACGGCAGCTTGTCGATCGCCGAGGTCGTCGACGGCTTCGTGGTCGACGGTGAAGCCGACGACTACGTGGCTGAAGAAGACGCCGATTCCTTCGACGACAGCGAGGACGACGAAGGCCCGGGGGCCAGCAAGGCCATGACCCGCCGGCTCGACGAGATGCGCGGCGCCGCGCTGGAGCGCTTCGCCTTGATGCGCAAGAGCTTCGACGCCTTGCGCAAGGCGCATGAAAAGTCCGGCTACGACTCGGCCGCCTACCGCAAGGCCCAGGCCGCGCTCAGCGAGCAGTTGATGACGCTGCGCTTCACCGTCAAGACCAGCGACCGCCTGTGCGACCTGCTGCGCTCCCAGGTGGAGCATGTGCGCCGCTGCGAGCGCGAGATCCGCAAGATCGCCGTCGACCGCTGCGGCATGCCGCAGCAGCACTTCATCGAGCAGTTTCCGCCGAACCAGCTGAACCTGGACTGGGTCGAGACCGAAGCCGCTACCGGCAAGCCCTACAGCGCCATCCTGCGCCGCAACCAACCGGCGATCCACGAGTTGCAGAACGCGCTGATCGACCTGCAGACCAAGGCGGTGATTCCGCTGGCCGAGTTGAAGGCGATCAACAAGCGCATGAACGAAGGCGACCGCACCGCGCTGGACGCCAAGCGCGAGATGATCGAGGCCAACCTGCGCCTGGTGATCTCGATCGCCAAGAAGTACACCAACCGCGGCATGCAGTTCCTGGACCTGATCCAGGAAGGCAACGTGGGCCTGATGAAGGCGGTGGAAAAGTTCGAATACCGCCGCGGCTTCAAGTTCTCGACCTACGCCACCTGGTGGATCCGCCAGGCCATCACGCGCTCGATCGCCGACCAGGCCCGCACGATCCGCGTGCCGGTGCACATGATCGAGTCGATCAACAAGATCAACCGCGTCAGCCGCGCGCACCTGCAGGAATTCGGCTTCGAGCCTGATGCCGCCACCATCGCCGCCAAGCTCGAACTGAGCGAAGAGAAAGTGCGCCAGATCATGCGCATCGCCAAGGAGCCGGTGTCGTTGGAGGTACCGGTCGGCGACGATGGCGACACCACGCTGGGCGACTTCATCGAGGACAAGTACAACACCACGCCGATGGACGCGGCAATCCAGTCCGGCCTGCGCGCCGTGGTCAGCGAGCTGCTGGACGGGCTGACGCCGCGCGAGGCCAAGGTCTTGCGCATGCGCTTCGGCATCGACATGAGCAGCGACCACACGCTGGAAGAAGTGGGCAAGCAGTTCGACGTGACCCGCGAGCGCATCCGCCAGATCGAGACCAAGGCCATGCGCAAGCTCAAGCACCCCAGCCGCGCGGACAAGATCCGCATGTACGCCGAGGTGCAGTGATCGGGTGCTCCTGAGCAGATCCGGCGCCGCTTCCGGGCTGCTCAGTTCCCCGCGGGGGCGGCCGGCAATGCCGGCAAGACCAGCCTGGAAGCGCTCTCAGGCCGCCGGCTTGGGCGCGTAGCCCAGCAGTGCCTTGACCTCCAGGAACTCGGCGAAGGCGTGGTCGCCCCACTCGCGGCCATTGCCGGATTGCTTGAAGCCGCCGAAAGGCGCCATCAGGTCGGGCGCCGCGCTGTTGATGTTGACCTGGCCGGCCCGCAGGCGCGAAGCCACCTTGCGCGCCGCGTCGAGGTCGGTACCCGAGACATAGGCGGCCAGGCCGTAAGGCGTGTCGTTGCCGATGGCGATGGCCTCATCCACGGTGTCGTAACCCAGGATCGTCAGCACCGGGCCGAAGATCTCTTCGCGGGCCACGGTGGCCTGGTTGTCCTTCACTGCCAGCACGGTCGGCTTCACGTAGTAGCCGGTCTCCAGCCCGGCCGGCTTGCCCGGGCCGCCGGCGACCACGGTGGCGCCTTCTTCGATGCCCTTGTGGATCAGGGTCTGGATCTTGTCCCACTGCGTGGCCGAAATCACCGGCCCCAGCGCGGCGCCGCTGTCCGGCGCGCCGACCGTCGTGGCTTCGGCCGCCTGCTTGGCGATGGCCAGCGCCTCGGCCAGGCGCGCGTTGGGCACCAGCATGCGCGTCGGCGCGTTGCAGGACTGGCCCGAGTTGCTCATCACGCCGCGCACGCCGGCGGTGATGGCGCGCTTGAAGTCGGCGTCTTCCAGGATGATGTTGGGCGACTTGCCGCCCAGCTCCTGGTGCACGCGCTTGACGGTGGGCGCGGCATTGCGCGCCACTTCCACGCCGGCCCGGGTGGAGCCGGTGAAGGACACCATGTCGACCTCGGGATGGCTGGCGATCGCCGCGCCGACCGTCGGCCCGTCGCCGTTGACCAGGTTGAACACGCCGGCCGGCACGCCGGCGGCATCGAGGATCTCGGTCCAGATCTGCGCCGAGAACGGCGACAACTCCGAAGGCTTCAGCACCATCGTGCAACCCACGGCGAGCGCCGGCGCCACCTTGCAGGCGATCTGGTTGACCGGCCAGTTCCACGGCGTGATCAGGCCGCAGACGCCGATCGGCTCTTTGGCCAGCATCGTCGTGCCGCGCAGTTCCTGGAAGTGGTAGCTTTTCAGCACGCCCAGCGCCGCCTGCAGGTGGCCGATGCCCATCGCGGCCTGCGCCTTCTGGGCCAGCACCGCCGGAGCGCCCATCTCTTCGGTGATGGCGGCGGCCATGTCGGCATAACGCTTCTGATACTCGGCAATGATGCGTTCGAGCAGCGCCACGCGCTCATCGACGCTGGTCTGGGAATAGCTGGCGAACGCGGCACGCGCGGCTTTCACGGCACGGTCGACGTCGGCTGCCGATCCCATCGAGATGTGGCCTGCCGCGCTTTCGGTGGCCGGGTTGATGACCTCGATGCGCTTGGCCGCGACCGGGTCGACCCAGCTGCCGTTGATGTAGAACTTCAGATAATCGCGCATGGTGGGCTCCAGGAAGGCGGCGGCCGCTGCGGGCCGGGTTGAAGCGGAATTCTAGGCCGCGTCGCCGGCCACCGGTCGGTCCCCAGCCGGTGCTCGGCCCGCCGCAGGCGCGTCATCACTTTGTCACCGCAGCGTCAGGCGCGCGTCGCGCGCGGCCGGCACCATCGCCGCTTGTTCCGCACTTCCGGCGGCCGATTCCAGCCGCGCCGCAGTTCGCCCCGCATGCCACCTGGTTTCCATCGACTGATTGCTGCCCAGTTCGCTTCAGCGCTGGCCGACAACGCCCTGCTGATCGTCGCCATCGCCGTGCTGCAAGAGCAGCAACTGCCTGGCTGGTGGGCGCCGCTGCTGAAGTTCTCGTTCACGATTGCTTATGTGGTGCTAGCGCCCTTCGTCGGGCCGGTGGCCGATGCCGTGCCCAAGGCCCGGCTGATGGCCTGGATGAACGGCGTCAAGGTGGTCGGCGTGATCGCGTTGCTGCTGGGCCTGCACCCGGCGCTGGCGTTTGCGATCGTCGGCCTCGGCGCCGCCGCCTACGCGCCGGCCAAGTACGGGCTGGTGACCGAGCTGGTGCGGCCGCACCAGCTGGTGGCGGCCAATGGCTGGATCGAGGTGTCGGTGGTCTGCGCCGCGCTGCTGGGCACCGGACTCGGCGGTGTGCTGGTCAGCCAGCCGTTGCGCGAACTGGGGCTGGCCGGCCAGGTGCAGGCGCTGTGGGGCGGCTCGGCCAGCGGCCTGGCGCTGTCCTTGACGTCTCTGCTGCTGGTCTATGGCATCGCCGCCTGGCTGAACATCGGCATTCCGGACAGCGGTGTGCGCTACGCCAGGAGCGGGCGCAACCCGATGGCGCTGTCGCGCAGCTTCGGCCACGCCAATCGAATGTTATGGCGCGATGCCGAAGGCGGCCTGTCGCTGGCCGTGACCACGCTGTTCTGGGGCGTCGGCGCCACGCTGCAGTTCGCGGTGCTGCGCTGGGCGGTGGATGTGCTGGGGCTGACGCTGGACCGCGCCGCCTACCTGCAGGCCGGCGTGGCGGTGGGCGTGGTGGCGGGCGCTGCCGTGGCCGGGCGTTGCATTGCCCTGCACCGCGCGGTGAACGTGCTGCCGCTGGGCATCGTGCTGGGCCTGCTGATCCCGCTGGCCGCTGCGTGCAGCCACCTGGGCACGGCCTTGCCGATGCTGATGCTCGTGGGTGCCGTCGGCGGCCTGCTGGTGGTGCCGATGAATGCGCTGCTGCAACACCGCGGCTACCAACTGCTCAGTGCCGGCCGATCGGTGGCCGTTCAGGGCTTCAACGAGAACCTCAGTGTGCTGGGCATGCTGGCGGCCTATGCCGCGCTGCTGGCCTGGGAAGTGCCGATCGTCTGGGTGATGAGCGCTCTGGGCGTGGCGATTGCCGCGGCCATGGCGATGCTGTGGTGGCGCGAACGCTGCCGCGTGCGGGCCGAGTTGCAGGCGGCCGCATTCGTGGCGCCGCGCTGAGGCAGGGCCGTCGAGGCTCGAGGTCAGGCCGTCGCGCGCAGCGCCGCGACGGAAGGCGCTTCGCCCTGCGCGTCGATGGCCGACAGCAGCACCGCCTCGAGCTGGCCGACGATGCGGTCCCAGCCGAACTGGCAGGCGGTGTCACGTGCGCGCAGGCCCATGCCGCGCGCCAGTCTGCGGTCGGCGGCCAGCAGCACGGCCTGGCGCACGAAGTCGCCGTTGTCGTTGTAGGGCGCCAGCAGGCCGTTGTCGCCGCTGCGGATCAGCTGCGCCGCGGCGGCATAGTCGAAGGCCAGCACCGCCAGGCCGCTGGCCATGGCTTCGGGCGTCACATTGCCGAAGGTCTCGGTGACGCTGGGAAACAGGAACACATCGCCCGAGGCGTAGTGCGTGGCCAGGTCTTCGCCCGAACGCACGCCGGCGAACACGGCCTGCGGGCAGCGCCGCTGCAAGTCCTTGCGGGCCGGGCCATCGCCCACCAGCACCAGCCGCGTCTTCGGCTCGGACTGCCGAATGGTTTCGTAGGCCGCGAGCAAGCTGCCGAGGTTCTTCTCGAGCGCCAGGCGGCCCACGCACAACAGCACCGTGTCGTCCGGCCCGGCGCCCCATTCGGCTCGCAGCGTTGCGCTGCGCCGCGCTGGATGGAACAGCGTGGTGTCGACGCCGCGCGCCAGCACCGAGACGTTGAGAAAGCCATGTCCCGTCAACTGATCGCGCAGCGCCTCGGTGGGCACCATGGTGTGTTGCGTGCGGTTGTGGAACTTGCGCAGGTAACCGAGGATCGGCCGGTTCAACCAGCCCATGCCGTAGTGCTTGCTGTAGGTGTGGAAGTTGGTGCGGAAGTCCGAGCACACCGGCAGCTTCAGCTGCAACGCCGCCTGCAGTGCTGACCAGCCCAGCGGCCCTTCGGATGCGATGTGCACGACATCGGGCCGCCGCAGCGTCCACAGCCCCACCAGCACCTTCTTCGACGGCATGCCCATCTTCAGGTGCGGATATCGCGGAATCGGCAGCCCGCGCAGCAGCACTTCGTCGAAGCGGCCGTCGCCGCCCTCCGCGTCGCTGGCCGGCTGGCGCGGGCGCACCAGCTGGATCGCGTGGTTGCGCGCATGCAGGCCTTCGACCACCCGCGCCAGGCTCATCGCGACGCCGTTGACCTCGGGTGGATAGGTTTCGGTGACGACGGCGATGCGCATCGAGCGCCGCGCAGGGGCGAAGTCGTCGACGACGAAGGGGGCGGATTGCACAGCGGCCATGCGAGCATGGTGCCGGCCCAACGCAACAGTTCGATGACGGTGGCCGCGCGGCAGCGAATGACATCGCGCAGTCACCGAAGTTTCACCATGCAGCGTCACCATGCGGTCACGTTTTCCAGACCCCAGGAGAGACCGTGACCGAATTTCTGCAGGCCCTCAAGGTTCAGCGTTGGGACGACCACCGCTACTACCACCACAGCCGCATCAACCAGAGCTTGCACCTGGTCAGCGCGATCTGCTTCATCGTGTCTTACGGGCTGCTGCTGATTGACCCGGCCAGCGCCGCGCTGCTGGCCTGGGGCGTCTCGATGACGACGCGGCAGGCCGGCCATTTCTTCTTCGAGCCGCGCGGCTACGACCTGGTCAACCGTGCCACGCATGAGCACAAGGAAGCCATCAAGGTTGGCTACAACCTGCGCCGCAAAGTGGTGCTGATGGCGGTATGGGCGCTGGCGCCGGTGCTGCTGGCGCTGGACCGCTCGATGTTCGGCTTGATCGTGCCCAGCACCAGCCTGGCCGGCTGGCTGCACGATGTCGGCCTGCTGTGGCTGGCCATCGGCATCGGCGGGCTGCTGTTCCGCGCGCTGCAGCTGACGCTGCAGCAGAGCACGATGACCGCGCTGGTGTGGGTGACGAAGATCCTCACCGACCCCTTCCACGACTTCCTGCTGTACCGCAAGGCACCGCTGGCGCTGTTGCGCGGCGAGCTGATCGACCCGATGCCGCACGCGCACTGATCTCAGAACCGGTGCGCCAGCATCTCCTTCAACAGGCCACGGCGGATGGCCTGGTTGGTCTGCGCCGGGCCCTCCCACCACCAGCCGTCTTCGCGCATCGCCTGTGCAGCGGCGAAGAAGCGTTCGGCCACGGCCTGGAACTCTTCTTCGCTGTAGTTCAGGCTGAAGATCAGGCGGCCCGAGCCCACCCAGCTCAGCGCCAGGCCTTCGGCGCGCAGGTAGAACTGCAGCATCCAGTTGTAGCGCGACGGCCGGGTGTAGAGCACGGTCCAGATCGTCGACAAGTTGGCCACGCGCACCGGCAGATCAGCCTCGGCCAGCCGCTGGTTCAGCTGCTCGGCTCGCTGGTTCCAGCGCTCGTCCAGGCCCTCGTACAGCGCCTGCTGCGCAGGCTCGTTCAGGCGCTCCAGGAAGACCTGCATCGCGCCCATCACATGCGGATGGGCATTGAAGGTGCCGCGCGCAAAGCAGATGTCGGCCGGACGCTCAGCGCGGTAGCGCTGCATCAGGTCCTTGCGGCCGCAGACCACGCCCACCGGCAGGCCGCCGCCCAGCGTCTTGCCGTAGCACACCAGGTCGGCCTGCACGCCGAAATACTGTTGCGCGCCGCCGGGTGCCAACCGAAAGCCGACGAACACTTCATCGAAGATCAGCACGATGTCCCGCTCGCTGCACACCGCGCGCAGCTGCTTCAGCCAGGCGGTGTAGGCCGCGCGGTCGGCGCCGGCGCGGCGGCTGCTGTCGACCAGCGACGAATCGCCGGGCGCGCCGCTGTTCGGGTGCAGTGCCTGCAGCGGGTTCACCAGCACGCAGGCGATGTCGCGCCGCGTCGCCAGCACGTGCAACGACTGGGCGTGCATGTCGCGCAAGGTGTAGGTTTCGTGCGGCGGCAGCGGGTTGCCAGGGCCGGGCTGCACGTCCTCCCACCAGCCGTGGTAGGCGCCGCAGAAGCGCACCAGGTGGCTGCGCCGGGTGTGATAACGCGCCAGGCGCACGGCCTGCATCACGGCCTCGGTGCCGGACATGTGGAAGGACACTTCGTCCAGCCCCGAGATCTCGCGCAGGCGCTGCACGTTCCAGGCCACGCAGGGGTGGTAGCTGCCGAGCAGCGGCCCCAGCGCCTGCACGCGGGCGCTGCCTTCGGCGATGCACTGCTTGTAGAAATCGATGCCGAAGACATTGACGCCGTAGGAGCCGGTCAGGTCGAAGAATTCATTGCCGTCAAGGTCAGTCAGCGTCACGCCGCTGGCGGCCTGCATGAACGAGCCCACCCGCAGGTGTTCGCGCAGAACGCGGCTGTACTGGTAAGGCACGCGGTAGGCGCCGGTGAACTGCAGGTCGCTGATGCCTTCGGCGGCCTCGGCCGTCAGCGCCAGCGAGCGCGGGTAGCGCTGGAGGTACAGCGCCGACAGCCGCGCCAGCGCCGCGCGGCGCCGTGCCACCAGCTCATGCGGCGCGCCGTCCGAGCCGAAGAAGCGCTGCGCGTCGTAGTCGTAGCCCGGGATCTGCGCGGCCACGCGCTTGGCCCAGCGCTGGTGGCCGATCAACGAAGGATGTTTGGCGCGCGACAGCTGCAGCCGGCGCCAGGCCAGTGGTGCGCAGGCGGCCAGTGCGGCCAGCGCGGTGGCGGTCAAGGTGACAGTCAGGTTCATGGTCAGAGACAAGTCCTCATTCCGGAGATGTACCCAAGATGCACGACACAACGATGAAACCCAGGCGCTGGCGTGAGCGCCTGTTGCTGCAGGAAGACTTGAACTTCCTGTTGACCAACCGCGTGCCACGCCTGCTGCTGACACGCTGGATGGGCTGGTACAGCCAGATCCGCAGCCCGTGGTTGACGCGGCTGTCTATCGCCGTGTGGCGGCTGTTCACCGAACTGGACCTGAGTGACGCGAAGCAGTCCTCGTTCACCAGCCTGCACGACTGCTTCGTGCGCGAACTGCTACCCGGCGCGCGGACTTTCGATGCCGACCCCGCCGTGCTGGCCAGCCCCTGCGATGCCATCGTCGGCGCCTGCGGCGCGGTGGCCGGCACGCAGGTGTTCCAGGCCAAGGGCTTTCCGTATGCCTTGACCGAGTTGTTCGGCGGCAGCGAGCTCGCCGAGACCTACCGCGACGGCTGCTACGTCACCTTGCGCCTGCAGTCCAGCATGTACCACCGCTTCCACGCGCCGCACGACTGCCATGTCGAGCATGTCAGCTACATCAGCGGCGACACCTGGAACGTCAACCCGATCGCGCTGCGCCGCGTCGAGCGGCTGTTCTGCCGCAACGAGCGTGCGGTGATCCGCTGCCGCCTCTCGCCGGACGGGCCGCCGATCGCGCTGGTGCCCGTCGCGGCCATCCTGGTGGCCAGCATCCGCCTGCACTTCCTGAACGTGCTGCTGCACCTGAAGTACCGCGGGCCGAACCAGATCCCCTGCGCGGCCGACTTCAGCAAGGGCCAGGAGATGGGCTGGTTCCAGCACGGATCGACGATCATCGTGTTCGCGCCGCGCGGCTTCCGGCTGTGCGAGGGCATCGTGCCCGGCCAGCCCTTGCGCGCCGGCCAGCGGCTGATGCTGCGGCCCTGAGTCACACGGGGGTCATCGAGCCACCCGACGATGCCGGCGCAAGCGCCCATGAGCACCATCGACCTGATCTACTTCAATGCCGGCGGCGGGCACCGCGCCGCCGCGCTGGCCTTGCAGGCGGTGATCGCGCAGCAGCGGCGACCCTGGACGGTCCGTCTGGTGAACCTGGTGGACGTGCTGGATCCGCAGGCGCTATTCCGCAAAGTGACCGGCCTGGCGCCGGAGGACCTGTACAACAAGCGCCTGGCCAAGGGCTGGACGCTGGGGCTGGCGCAGGAACTGAAACTGCTGCAGGGCCTGATCCGGCTCGGCCATGCCGCGATGCGCAAGCGCCTGGCGCGGCACTGGCAGGCCACGGCGCCCGACCTGGTGGTCTCGCTGGTGCCCAATTTCAACCGCGTGCTGTTCGAGAGCCTGGCCCAGGCGCGGCCCGGCGTGCCCTATGTGACGGTGATGACCGACATGGCCGATCACCCACCGAACTTCTGGATCGAGCCCGATCAACCACAGCACATCGTCTGCGGCACGCCGATGGCGCTGGCGCAGGCACGCGCAGCCGGCCATGCCGAACACCGGCTGCACCTGTGCTCGGGCATGATCCTGCGGCCGGACTTCTACGACCCGCTGCCGCTGGACCGCGTCGCCGAGCGCCAGCGGCTGGGCCTGCCGCTGGACCAGCCGGTCGCGCTGGTGCTCTTCGGCGGCCAGGGCTCGCCGGTGATGAGCAGCATCGCCCGCCAGCTGCCCGAGACGCCGCTGATCCTGCTGTGCGGCCACAACGCGGCGCTGGCCGCGCAACTGCGGGCGCAGCCCGCGGCCGCGGCGCGGGTGGTCGTCGGCTACACCACCGAGGTGCGGCGCTACATGGCGCTGGCCGACGTCTTCATCGGCAAGCCGGGACCTGGCAGCCTGAGCGAAGCGGTGCAGCAAGGCCTGCCGGTGATCACTTCACGCAATGCCTTCACGATGCCGCAGGAGCGCTACAACGTGCGCTGGGTGCGCGAGAACGGCCTGGGCGTCGTGGTCAGCAGCTTCCGGCAGCTTGCGCCGGCGCTGCAGTCACTGCTGGCCGACAGGCCGGCCTTCGCGGCCCGCGTGGCCGGCATGCACAACCGGGCAGTGTTCGAGGTGCCGGAGATCCTGGCGGATCTGCTCAGCTGCCGAACAGCTGCTCCCGCGCTGCATCGGTGATCGCGGCGATGCAGGGGTGGGTGATGCGGCGCTCGATCGACACTGCATAGAACTCCTCGATCAGTTCCGAGGTCCGCCCGACCACGCGCACGCCATATTGCGCCGAGGTTTCCGACTCCAGCACGGTGGGTGTCATGAAGATGCCGCGGCCTTCACCGCCGAAGGCCTTCATCAGCGCCGCATCGTCGAACTCACCGATCACGCGTGGCCGGATCTTGTGCGCCGCCAGCCAGAAGTCGAAGCGCTGGCGCATCGCCGACGACGAGCCCTGCAGCAGCATCGGCGCGCCATCCAGGCATTGCGGGAACGCGCCCGTCAGCGTGCGCTTCAGTGCCGGCGCCGCGAAGAAACTCATCTCGGTGGCGCCCAGCAGGTGGTTGTAGGCCTTCACGCTGACCTGCCGGCCCATCGGCTCATCGGCAATGACGATGTCCAGCCGGTGCACGGCCAGCTGGCCCAGCAGGTCCTGGAACCGGCCTTCATGGCAGATCAGGCGCACATGCGCCGACACGCCCAGCGCCGGCTCCAGCAGGCGGTAGGCAATGGCTTTGGGCACGGCGTCGGCAATGCCGACGTGGAAGTCCAGCGCCTGCTCGCCATCGGCGGTCTTGCCGATCTTGGACTCCAGCTCGGCGCCGAGCGCAAAGATCTGATCGGCATAACCCAGCGCCAGGCGGCCCTCCTCGGTCAATTCGATGCCGCGGCCGGCCTTGCGGAACAGCGCGCAGCCCAGCCGGTCCTCGAGCAGCTTGATCTGGCCGGACAGGGTTTGCGGCGAGATGTGCAGCTGTTCGCCTGCACGCACGATGCCGCCCGCCTTGGCCGCGGCCCAGAAGTAGTGCAGGTGCTTGAAGTTCACTGAGCGTTCCGAACAGTGCGATTTTTTCGAATAAAAATCACGTCAATCCCGACTTTACGCGAATCATGAGGGTGCCTACAGTTCGTGGCACTGAAGCTGACGACGCACCACCATGGAATTCCTGCTCGACCCCAACCTCTGGATCGCTTTCGCGATGCTGACCGCCCTGGAAATCGTGCTGGGCATCGACAACATCATCTTCATCTCCATCCTGGTCGGCCGCCTGCCGGCCGAGCAACGCGACCGGGCGCGCCGGCTGGGCCTGGGTTTCGCGATGGTCACGCGGGTGCTGCTGCTGCTGTCGCTGAGCTGGGTCATGGGCCTGACCAGCGATCTCTTCTCCCTCTTCGGCAAGGGCATCAGCGGCCGTGACATCGTGCTGCTGCTCGGCGGCATCTTCCTGCTGTACAAGGCCTCGCACGAGATCTTCGTCGAGGTCGAGGCGCCTGACCAGCATGAGCCCGGCGAAAGTGCCACCGCCGCGGCGGCAGCACGCCGGGGCGTGTTCTGGGGCGTGATCGGGCAGATCGCGATCATCGACATCGTGTTCTCGCTCGACTCGGTGATCACCGCGGTGGGCATGGTCGACCAGATCGGCGTGATGATCGCGGCGGTGATGGCTTCGGTCGGCGTGATGCTGGTGGCGGCCAAGCCGATCGGCGACTTCGTCGATCGTCATCCCTCGGTCAAGGTGCTGGCACTGGCCTTCCTGGTGATGGTTGGCATGGCCTTGACGGCCGAAGCCTTCGACGCCCACATCCCCAAGGGCTACATCTATGCCGCGATGGCCTTCTCGCTGGCCGTTGAGGCCCTGAACATCCGTTCCCGCAGCAAGCGGCAAGCGCAGCCCGCTTGAGCCCCTTTCGGGACATCACATTGGTTTTCCCGAATTCACTGATCGCAACTTGCGCATTTACGCGAAGTGTTGGACCGCGTAGATTGAACCTGTCACGAACCACCAAGGATTCGACATGAACCTTCAACCCATCCGTCAAGACGGCTTCTCCGGCACCCGCCCCGGGGTGTCGACCGTGCAGCGCAACACCGTGCTGCGCAACACCTACTGGCTGCTCGCGTTGTCCATGGTGCCCACGGTGCTGGGCGCCTGGCTCGGCGTGGCCACCGGCCTGTCGCGAGCGATGACGCCGGGCATCAGCCTGATCGTCTTCCTGGCCGGCGCCTTCGGCTTCATGTACGCGATCGAGAAGACCAAGAACTCGGCCGCTGGCGTTCCCATGCTGCTGGGCTTCACCTTCTTCATGGGGGTGATGCTGTCCCGCCTGGTCGGCACGGTGCTGGGCCTGGGCAATGGCGCCAGCCTGGTGATGACGGCGTTCGCCGGCACGGGGGCGATCTTCCTCGGCATGGCCTCGTTGTCGTCGGTGATCAAGCGCGACCTCAGCGCCATGGGCAAGTGGCTGTTCATCGGCATGATCATGCTGCTGGTGGCTGGCATCGCGAACTTCTTCATCCAGTCCAGCGCGCTGATGATCACGCTGTCGGTGCTGGCCATCGGCATCTTCTCGGCCTTCATCCTGCATGATCTGAAGCGGGTACAGGACGGCCTGGAAACCAACTACATCAGCGCCACGCTGGGCGTGTACCTCAGCATCTACAACGTTTTCCAGTCGCTGCTGATGCTGCTGGGCATCTTCGGCGGGCGCGACGAGTAGGTGACGACCATGTCCAACATCCGAAGCCATGCGCCGGCATCCGGGCTGGCTGTCGCCCTGACCGCGCTGGGGCGCGTGGCGCGGGCCGTGCTGGTGCTGGCCCTGCTGGTGGCGACGACCCTGCTGGCACTGCTGCTGGCCACTGGGTTCGTGCTGCGGGTCCTGTTCACGGGGCGCCGCCGAACCCG
>NZ_DATILJ010000044.1:0-26308 GCF_035476535.1 Aquabacterium sp. | reverse complement strand
GCGCCGCCGGCACCAGGATCTTCAGGCTGTCCAGCGCCATCGCGCTGGGGGCGGTGAGCAGCAGCGCACTGCCGGCGATGGCGGCGAAGAGCTGCCGCGTTGCTTGAGCGATCTTCATTTGGCTTGTCTCCATGGAAAGGGTGGCCGGACGATCTTGCTGCTGCCGCGCGGCGCCAAGCTTTCGCTGCGCTTTCAAATTGCCCGCTGCGATCTCAGTGGTTTCCCGAGTCGGGTAATCGATAGGACCGGATGAAAGAGTTTCGAAAGCGGGCCGGCGCGGCCGCCTCCTAGCATCCGCTCTCACATCCCAGCCACTCAGAACGAAGGACAGCAATGAACGTTACCGGCATGCTGCATGGCGCCCGTCTCCTCAAGTTGGCGGGCTTTCCCACCCCGGAAATCCTGGGCCCCGACGCGAGCGAATCGGACATCAAGGCGTTGATCGCCAAACACGGGCAGGTCTTTGTCAAGCCGGTCTTCAAGGGCGGCGTCGGCAAGAAGGGCAAGGCCGGCCTCATCGGCCGCGCCACGGATCTGAAGACCGCACTGGCGGAGAAGGAGCGGCTGTACTTCTGCGAACACCGGCACGGCCACCAGTTCGCCAAATCCAACGGCGTCACTTTCGAAGCCGGTGTCCCCGCCGAGCACGAGGTGTATTTCTCGCTCACCGACAACACCCGCTTTCGCGCGCCGACGATGACGCTCACGCATCACGGCGGGGTGGACATCGAGGAGCTGGACAAGACGCAGATCGTCAGCGTGCCGTTCAACCCGTTGACCGGCCTGAAGGCCTTTGTCGTCGCCAACGCGCTGTCCGAGTTGAAGGCGCCCAAGCAGATCATCTCGCCGCTGGTTCAGCACCTGCCGAACCTGTGGGACCTGTTCCACGACTACGGCATGACCACGCTGGAGCTGAACCCGATCCGCCTGCGGCCCGATGCCAAGGGCCGGCTGACGCCGGTGGCCTGCGACTTCAAGTGCGGCTTCGACCGCGACGACCCGCGCTGGCAGCGCCTGGACCTGCCGGCCGACCTGTTCACCGCCGATTCGTCCGATTTCGAGCAGGAGATCAACCAGCTGCGCACCTACCAGGGCCAGAGCGATGTCTACGTCATCAACCCGCAGGGCACGATCCTCGCGCCGACCTTCGGCGGCGGCGCGAATTCGCTGGTCACCGAGATGCTGGGCGACGACGCCATCATCTCGTCCGATTTCGGCGGCAATCCGCCCTACGAGAAGATGAAGTCGGTGGCCCGCATCTGCTTCAAGCATTGGCTCAAGCAGAGCAATGTGCTGTTCATCATCGGCGGCAAGAGCAACAACACCGACATCTTCGAGACCTTCCGCGCGATGGCCGATGCGCTGCGCGAGCACTTCGGGAAATACGGCGCGCAGCCGCTGTACGTGGTGGTCGGCCGCGGCGGGCCGAACCTGGTGCGCGGCATGGGCGTGATGCGCGACACCTGCGAATCGCTGGGCATTCCGTACCGCATCTTCGGCTTCGATTCGGCGATGAGCGAGGTGGTGGACTATGCGCGCCGCGTCGACGCCTGGATGCGCGGCGGCGGCCGCGCGCAGGTGGCGGCCAAGCAGAGCCAAGCGGCCTGATCAGCAACGGGAGCACAGCATGTTTCGAGACAGCGTCGGGCCTTTCAAGTACTTCACCGGCATCACTTCGCTGGCGCAGATCGCCACCCGCGAAGACCGCGTCTGCGTGCTCAACATCCTGGGCGGCGAGTCCAGCGAGGTCACGCCGGTCGGCCACAGCTGGAGCGGCGGCAACGTCGTCTTCGGCACCTCGCCGGGCCGGCGTGGCCAGGTGCTGGAAACGCCGGCCGGCAACATCCCCGTCTACAACAACGTGCGAGAAGGGCTGGAGGCCGGCCACCGCTTCAACTGCGGCGTGGTCTACCTGCCGCCCAGCGCAGCCGACGATGGCGTGGTGGAGTTGATCCGCGTCAACCCCGAGCTGAACAAGATCTTCATCCCGACCGAGAAGATGAGCGTGCACGACGCGCGCGAGATCCGCGCGCTGGCGCAGTCCCGCGGCATCGACATCTTCGGCGGCAACAGCCTGGGCGTGGCCGACAGCTGGAACCAGGTGCGCATCGGCGGCGCGCTCCGCGGCGACCGCCCCGGCGACACGCTGCGCAAGGGCTCGATCGCCATCCTGTCCAACTCCGGCGGCTTCACCACCACCATTGCGCAATACCTGCGCATGGGCGGCTGGGGCACGACGACACTGGTGTCCTCGGGCAAGGATGTCTACATCCATTACGCGGCGCCGGAGTTCGCCTTCGCCTTCGGCAACGACGAACGCAGCCAGGCCGCGGTGCTGTACTGCGAACCCGGCGGTTACTACGAGTTCGATGCCGAGTTCAGCAAGCCGGTGGTGGCCTGCGTGGTCGGCCGCTGGAAGAGCAAGCTCACGCGCGCCGTCGGCCATGCGGGCGCGATGTCCGGCGGCGGCGACGATGCGGCGTCCAAGGAACGCTGGTTCATGGAGAAGTTCGGTGTCGACGCACTGTTCACGCCGGACCGGCCGGTGTGCTCGGCCAAAGGCGCGGTGGTGACCAACATCGCGCTGATCCCGGCCGCGCTGAGCGCGGTGATGGCGCGCAACGGCGTCAAGCCCGATTTCGCGCCCGAAGGCACGATGGAGCTCAAGCCCTGGTTCGGCTCGAACATGGGCCTGGCGCTGCCCAAGGACATCGACCTGCCGGTGGTCCCCGCCGTGGCGCCGTATGACAGCCAGGTCGAGGCGCTGGCACGGCACGTGGGTTCGGTGTTCGCCCGCGAGAGCCTGAAAGACGCGTCGGGCGCCTCGCAGATGGACGCCAAGACGCAACTGACGCGCTTGAACGGCGTCTCGATGCTCGACGCCGCGCAGGTGCCGCTGGAAGGCAATGTCGGCCTGGCGCTGCTGAAAGAGACGGGGGGGCCGAACGACCGCAAGCTGGTCAACGTCGGCATCGGCGCCTTCCTCAACCTGCACGGCGATGCCACGCTGGCCGCGGCGCAGGCCGCGCGTGAGGCCGGCAATGCGCCGAACGCGGTGCTGGCCGCGGCGCTGGCGATCGTCGGACCACGCCGCACCGAGCGTTCGCGGGCTCTCACGCGCGAGCTGATCGAACGCTTCGCGCAGGCCGGCCTGCGGGATGCGCTGGATGAGCACTTCGACCTCACGCCGCTGCTGCAGGCCGGTGGCGCGACCCTGCTCGGCAGCGAGCCCGACCCGCGCGCCCAGGCCATGCTGGACGGGCTGCACGCGCGCGGCGCCCGTTCGGTCTTCGTGCGCTTCGTCGAATCACTCGGCGGCCATCCCAGCGCCGATGCGGTGCTGGCCGCGATCAGCGCCACGCTGGGCTGGGGCCCGCTGATGCGCAAGCGCGTCTCGCGCCTGACGGTGGAATGCCTGCCGGCCTGGCTGCAGCTGTTCGGCACGCTGCTGGGCGCGTCGGTCGATGCCTCGCGCCATCAGCCGACGCGCTTTTGCGGCATTGCCGAGGCCGAACTGCTGGGCCAGCGCTCGCTGGGCGAGGTGGCCTATGTGGCGCTGCTGCATGCCGCGCCGGGGGCCAGCGAGCTGTTCAGCTTCCAGACCCTGGTTGGCCTGCTGCTGTCCAACGGCCCGGGCACGATCTCGGCGCAGGGCGCCAAGGGGGCGGTGTCATCCGACGGGCCCGAGCAGCCCGAGCGCGTGCAGTTGAACAAGGGGCTGCTCGGCTTCCTCAGCCATTGTGGTTACGCCCATGGCGGCAACGGCTACGAAGGCGTGGCCTTCCTGCTGGACCAGTTCAAGGACAGCGGCCTGGCCGACCCCGGCAGCGCGGCGCACGGCGTGGACCTGGCCGCGCTGGTGGCGCGTTATGTCGATACCTATGCACGCTACAAGTCCGACAAGAAGCTCAGCGGCAACCTGGACATCCAGAAGATCCCCGGCGTCAACCACCCGGTGTTCAAGGACAAGCCGGTGAACCATGATCCGCGCGAAGTCTTCGTCGCCAAACTGATGGCCGAGCGCGGCGAGCACAACGTCTTTCACGACTTCTACCGCGCGCTGGTGCAAAAGCTCTACGACGAAGGCGTGTCGCGCAACGTCTACTGCGTGAACATCGACGCGGTGATCGCCGCGCTGCTGCTGAAGATCGTCTGGCCGGCCTACCGCAGCGGCAAGATCGGCGCCGATGCGCTGGAAACTGCTGCCTTCACGATCTTCCTGTACGCCCGCATGCTGGGTTGCGCCGCCGAAATCGACGACCACCTGAACCGCGGCCGCAACATGGACACGCGCGCGCCGGCTTCGGCCTGCCGCTTCGTGGCCTAGGGTGTCGGCTGATGCGCGCCTGCCGGCAGCTTGCGTACCATCTCTTTCCCGACCCATGCTGAGCAAGACAGGCCCCCGATGAGCGATTCCCTGCGCGACGACGCCCTCGACTACCACCGTCACCCGACGCCCGGCAAGATCTCGGTCACGCCGACCAAGCCCATGGCCACCCAGCGCGACCTGGCGCTGGCCTACTCGCCCGGCGTGGCCGAGGCGTGTATGGAGATCGTGCGTGATCCGCTGCTGGCCGGCGAGTTGACGGCGCGCGCCAACCTGGTGGCGGTGGTCACCAACGGCACGGCGGTGCTGGGCCTGGGCAACATCGGCCCGCTGGCGAGCAAGCCGGTGATGGAAGGCAAGGGCTGCCTGTTCAAGAAGTTCGCCGGCATCGACGTGTTCGACATCGAACTCGACGAAAACGACCCCGACGCGCTGATCGAGACCATTGCCCGCATGGAGCCCAGCTTCGGCGGCATCAACCTCGAGGACATCAAGTCGCCCGAGTGCTTCTACATCGAGCGCAAGCTGCGCGAGCGCATGAAGATCCCGGTCTTCCACGACGACCAGCATGGCACCGCCATCGTCGCCGCCGCGGCCATCCTGAACGGCCTGCAGCACGTGGGCAAGGACATCGGCCAGGTCAAGCTGGTCGTCTCCGGCGCCGGCGCGGCCGCGCTGGCCTGCCTGGACCTGGCGGTGAGCCTGGGCCTGAAGCGCGAAAACATCTGGGTCAGCGATGTGCACGGCGTGGTCTACGTTGGCCGCAGCGTGGACATGGACGACAACAAGGCACGCTATGCGCAGGAAACCAATGCGCGCACGCTGGCCGAGCTGCTGCCCGGAGCGGACATCTTCCTGGGCCTGTCGGCCGGCGGCGTGCTGAAGGCCGAAGGGCTGAAGCAGATGGCGCGCGACCCGCTGATCTTCGCGATGGCCAACCCGGTGCCGGAAATCATGCCCGAAGAGGCGCTGGCGGTGCGGCCCGACGCGATCATCGGCACCGGCCGGTCGGACTACCCGAACCAGATCAACAACGTGCTGTGCTTCCCGTTCATCTTCCGCGGCGCACTCGACGCCGGCGCGACGACGATCAACGAAGCGATGAAGCTGGCCACCGTGCGCGCTATCGCTGCGCTCACGCATGCCGAGATCCCCGAAACCGTGGCCCGCGCCTACGGTGCGGCCGGCCTGCGCTTCGGCCGCGACTACCTGATCCCCAAGCCCTTCGACCCGCGGCTGATCGCCGCAGTGGCGCCAGCCGTGGCCCAGGCGGCGATGGATTCGGGCGTGGCCAGCCGGCCCATCGCCGACATGGTGGCCTACCGCAACGGCCTGACGCGCTTCGTCTACCACTCCAGCTCTGCCATGCAGCCAGTGTTCGACGGTGCGCAGCGCGCGCCGCACCGGGTGGTCTACGCCGAGGGCGAGGACGAACGTGTGCTGCGCGCGGTGCAGGTGGTCGTCGACGAGAAGCTGGCCCGGCCCATCCTCGTCGGCCGGGCCGCGGTGATCGGCGAGCGCATCCGCGGTTTCGGCCTGCGCTTGCAGGCCGGGCGCGACTTCGAGCTCGTCGATGCCGACACCGATGCCCGCATCGGAGCCGCCGCCGAGCGCTACCACCAGTTGGCGCGCCGACATGGCGTGACGCCGGCCGCGGCCGAACTGGCGCTGCGCCGCAACCCCACCGCGCTGGCGGCGATGCTGGTGCACCGCGGCGAGGCCGATGCGCTGCTGTGCGGCATGCAGGGCCGCTACCGCGAGCACCTGGACACGCTGGCCACCGTGCTGGGTATGCGCGAAGGCGTGGAGACGCTGGCAGCGATGAACATGCTGATGCTGCCCGAGCGCACGCTGTTCATCTGCGACACCTACGTCAACGCCGACCCCACGGCCGAGCAGCTCACCGAGATTGCGGTGCTCGCCGCCGACGAGGTGCGCCGCTTCGGCCTCACGCCCACGGTGGCGCTGCTGTCGCATTCCAGCTTCGGCAGCGAGGACACGCCCAGCGCCCGCAAGATGCGCCGCGCGCACGAGCTGATCCGCTCGCTCAAGCCCACCTTCGAGGTGGAGGGTGAGATGCACGGCGACGCGGCACTGTCCCGCGAAGTGCTGGACCAGGTCTTCCCGGGCTCGGCACTCAGCCGCGAGGCCAACTTGCTGGTGATGCCGACGCTGGACGCCGCCAACATCACTTTCAACGTGCTCAAGGCGACTTCAGGGCGTGGCATCACCGTCGGCCCCTTGCTGCTGGGCCTGGCCAGCCCGGCGCATGTGCTGACACCGACCTCCAGCGTGCGGCGCATCGTCAACATGTCGGCACTGGCCTCGGTCGACGCCGCCGCGCAGTGGCGCAGCCGCACGGCGACCTCGATGCTGTCGCGCATCCACGCGGAGCGTTGAGGCGGCGGCCCGGCCGACCTGCCGGGCCTCAGCGGTAGAAGGCGTAGCCCACGCCGATCGCGCCGATCACGCCCACCGCGTCGGCGATGAGCCCGCAGGCCAGCGCCTGCCGGGTCTTCTTGATGTTGACGCTGCCGAAGTACACCGCCAGCACATACAGCGTGGTCTCGGTCGAGCCCTGCAGGATGGCCGCCAGCTGGCCGGGGAACGAGCCGACGCCGTAGGTCTTCATCACGTCGATCATCAGCCCGCGCGCGCCGCTGCCGGACAGCGTCTTCATCAGCCCGACCGGCAGTGCCGGCACGAAGTCGGCATTCAGGCCCAGTGCGGTGACCGCCGCGCCGATGCCGCCGACCACATAGTCCATGCAGCCGGTGCTGCGGAACACCGAGATCGCGGCCAGCATCGCGATCAGGTACGGGATGATCATCACCGCGACGCCGAAGCCCTCTTTCGCGCCGTCGATGAAGGCCTCGTAGACGTTGATGCGCCGCCAGGCGCCGACGGCGACGAACAACACGATCACGCCGAAGATCAAGCCGCTGCCCAAGGTGCCGATGGTCTGCGCCAGCTGCGCCGGGGGCAGGCCGCGCAGCGCGAAGTACAGCCCGCCCATCAGCGCCGCGAAGCCGCCGAAGAACAGCAGCATCGGCCACTGCAGCAGCCGGATGCGCTGCACCCAGGCGACGGCCAGCAGGCCGGCCGTGAACGAGATGAAGGTGCCGATCAGCGTCGGCAAAAAGATGTCGGCGCCGTTGAAGCCGACCAGGCCCTGTTCGGCGGCCAGGCTCTGGCGGATGGCGATCACCGAGGTCGGGATCAGCGTGATGCCGGCGGTGTTGAGCACCAGGAACATCACCATCGGGTTGCTGGCGGTGTCCTTGACGGGGTTGATCTCCTGCAGCTCGCGCATCGCCTTCAGGCCCAGCGGCGTGGCGGCGTTGTCCAGGCCCAGCATGTTGGCGCTGAAGTTCATCGCGATGCTGCCGCCCGCCGGGTGGCCGCGCGGGATGTCGGGGAACACGCAGCGGAACAGCGGCGCCATGCCGCGCGCGAAGAGTTCGATCATGCCGGCCTGTTCGCCGATCTTCATGATGCCCAGCCACAGCGCCATGATGCCGGCCAGGCCCAGCGAGATGTCGAAGCCCGTCCTGGCGGTGTCGAACAGCGCCGTCAGCACGGTGGAGAAGATCGCCGCGTCGCCCTGCAGCAGCTTGACCAGCGCGACGGCGAAGCCGATCAGGATGAAGCCGACCCAGACGATGTTCAGTGCCATGCTGTATATAAGTTAGCAATCAAGGTGCTGCACCCAGCACTTGCAGCATCGCCGCGGTCTCGGCGTCGGGCTGGCCGTCGTGGCGGGACGGCCGGTACTTCATCTGGAAGGCCACGATCACTTTGCGTGTTTCTTCGTCCAGCTGACCGTGCTGCGGCACGCGGTAGCCGACGTTGGCCAGCGCGCGCTGGAACCAGGCCACCTCGGGCAACTGCGCTTCGAAGGCGGCGCGGGCCTGCGCCACCTGGGCCGCATCGGGCCACGGAATCAGGCCTTCGGCGGCCAGCCGGTGCCAGGGAAACTGCGGCCCGGGGTCGACGCGGCGCTGCGGTGCGATGTCGCTGTGGCCGAGGATGCGCTCGGGCCGGATCTGGTGCCGCGTGACGATGTCCTTGATCAGCGGCAGCAGCGCCTCGATCTGCGCCGGTGGGAAGGGCGCAAACGCGGTGCTGCCGTCGGGCTGCGTGATGCGGCCGGGATTGACGATCTCGATGCCGATCGAGCTGGCATTCAGCAAGCCGTGGTTCTGCCAGAAGCTGACGCCGGCATGCCAGGCACGCCGGTCTTCATCGACGAGCCGGTAGATGCGCGGCGGGGTTTCGTCGCTCAGCAGGTAGTGCGCGGACACGTCCTGCGTGGTGAGGGTGTTCACCGCACGGGCCATCGTGCCGTCGGTGTAATGGAGGATCAGGAACAGCACGCGGCTGTCCTGGCCGCGCGCGCGGTAGGTGCTGGCGTCGATCCGCAGCGCGCCGGGCGGGGTGCCGCAGCCGGCCATCAAGCCCAGCAGCGCCGCGGCAAGCAAACAGCCTCTGCGAACCATCGTCGTGATCCTCGCGCCCCGTTTGTCGACGATCGATTGTGACGGAGCGCGCGTATCGCGCCGCCTAGAATCCTTGCCACCCGATCTTCCCGCGCCGCGGACCTGATGCTGCGACTGCTGATCATCCTGTTCGCCGCGCTGTCCGCGTTGCCTCTTGCGGCGGCCGGTCCGACGGCGCCGGTGGCGACGTTGCCAGTTCCCGTGGCGAAGTTGCCAGCGCCTGTGGCGCGGGCCCTGCGCGAAGCCGGCCTGCCCAGCGATGCACTGGCCATGATGGTGGCGCCGGCCGGCCGCGCGGGCCGGCCGTTCGCGCACCAGCCCGATCGGCCGATGCAGCCGGGCTCGACGATGAAGCTGGTGACCAGCGTCGTGGCGCTCGACCGGCTGGGGCCGAACCACCGGGGATTTACCGAGTTATTCATCACCGCTGCGCCGCAGCAATCGGTCTTGCCGGGCGACCTGGTGCTGCGCGGCGGCGCCGACCCCGAACTGGGCTTGCCGCAGCTGTGGCAGTTGCTGGCCGAGCTGCGCTGGTCCGGCGTGCAGGAGATCGGCGGCGACATCGTGCTCGACCGCAGCCTGTTCCGTCCGGCGCGCCCGGACCAGGGCGTGCCGCCCTTCGATGAAGCGCCGGAGTTCCCGTACAACGTGGTGCCCGATGCGCTGACCATCAACGGCAGCCTGATGGGGCTGGAACTGCGTGCCGACGACGTGATCGTGCAGGCGCGGCTGCTGCCGCCGCTGGACGGCATCGTGCTCGACAACCAGCTGGCGCTGAACGACCGCGCCTGCAGCGAGTGGGACGAGGACTGGCGCACGCCGCTGGTTCAGCCGCTGGCGGATGGCCGTGTCAGCCTGCTGCTGCAGGGCAGCTTCCCGCGCCGCTGCACGCAGCGCACGGCGCTGCAGCTGCTCGACCGCAACCAGCAGGCCGAGCGGCAGCTGCGCCTGATCTGGCACAGCCTGGGCGGCGTGTGGCGCGGCAGCGTGCGCAACGGCGTGCTGCCGGACGGTGCGCGGCTGGTGGCGCGCCATGAGTCACGGCCCTGGGGTGAATTGCTGCGCCAGCAGAACAAACAATCGGACAACCTGCTGGCGCGGCTGCTGTACCTGTCGCTGGGCGTGGCGGCCATGCCGGGCGAACCCGAGGCCACCACGCAGGCGCTGGCCGAGCGGGAGGTGCGGCGCTGGTTCGACGAGCAGCGCATCGACACCCGCGGCCTGGTGCTGGACAACGGCTCCGGCCTGTCGCGCAGCGAACGCATCACGCCGCGCCAGATGGTCCGGCTGCTGCAGGCCGCTCACCAAGGACGCCAGGCCAGCGAGCTGATGATGAGCCTGCCGGTGGCCGGCGTCGACGGCACGCTGCGCAATCGGCTCAAGACCAGCCCCGCGGCCGGCTGGGCGCGGCTGAAGACCGGCACGCTGCGCAACGTGGCGGCGCTGGCCGGCTATGTGCCGGATGCGCAGGGGCGGCTGTGGGTGGTGGTGGCGATGGTCAACCACGACGACGCGAAACGTGGTCGTTCGGCGCTGGATGCGCTGGTGGACTGGGTGGCGCGTTCGGGGTTCAACAGCGCGCGCGGCGTTGGGCCGCGCGCGCGACTGCCCTAGGAAAAGGTGCCATGCCCCCGCCTGGACCTCAATGAATCTGAACGAGCTTGCCGCGCAGGTTCGCAGGAACGTCCTGCAGCAGCAGGATGGCGATGCTGCCGTCGGTGCTGCGGTTGTTGTGCGCGGTGTCGGTGGGCATGGCCGCAGCCACGGCCTCCGGCGACAGCGTGTACATGTTGCCGCTCAAGGGGTCGACGGCAAACCAGCCGATGAGTCCGCCGAACACGAAGTTGCCGCCGATGTACCAACCGTTCGGGCGCGAGGCCACGGGAATGGTCTGTGTCTTGAAGCCGGGCTTCGAGATGGCGACCGTGAAGCTCTTGCCGCCCCAGTAGCGCCCGCTGCTCTTGTTGAGCGTCACGGACGTGGGCGTGGTGCCTGCAAAGACCTCCGTGCCGGCCTCGTCGGTGATGACGATCTTGGCCTCGCTGGGCGTGCTGGAGATCGGGATGGTCTGGGTCGGGCTGCCCATGATGGTTGCGCAACCCGACAAGGCGATGCCGAGCGATGCAATGAACAGTGCTTTTTTCATTGAGACGTGGTGTCCTGAGTTCCTCCCCCGCTATGAGTGCCGCTCGTGCCTGCGGAGTAACAGCACGACGCGGCGATGGTAGTGACACAAAGTAACGTTCGAAGTGAGTTGTTGTCGGCAGACAACGGGCTGAGGGCTAACTCCGAGGCGAAGCGGTGACAGTCTTCACGCCACGGCCGGCGACAGCAGCCGGATCGTGCCGGCCCCGGCATCGATCTCGGCCTCCAGCCCCACCGGCACGGTGAACTTGCGCCGGATGTGGCCGATCATCGCGCCGCGGTACACCGGCACGTTCAGCGGGCGGAAGTAGTCGTCGAACACTTCGTCGAGCGTCAGGCTGCCGAAGCTCTCGCCGGGGTTGCAGTTGGTGAAGGCACCGAGCACCACGCCGGCCAGACGGTCCAGCGCGCCGCTGAGCTTGAGTGTCGACAACATGCGATCGACGCGGTAGATGAACTCGTTGACCTCTTCGAAGAACAGGATCGCGCCGTCGAACGAGGGCAGGTACGCTGAGCCGGCCAGCGAGCTCAGCACGGCCAGGTTGCCGCCGACCAGCGGACCGCGCGCGATGCCGGGGCGCAGCGTCGTGATGCGGTCTTCCTTGGGCGCCGGCAGGTCGCCCAGGTCACGCGGGTTGCGCAGCGTCATGGCCTGCGCTTCCATCAGCACGCCGCGGAAGTGGCGCACGCTGAACTCGTTCCATTCCGAGGCACCGACCGGCGCGTGGAAGGTCACCAGGCCGGTTCGGGCATGGACTGCATTGATCAGCGCGGTGATGTCGCTGAAGCCGGCCAGCACCTTGGGTGTGCGGCGCAGCGCCGCGTAGTCCAGCAGCGGCAGGATGCGGTTGGCGCCCGAGCCGCCGGTGAGCGCCAGGATGCCGTGGATGGTGGGGTCGGCAAACATCGCGTTGAGATCGGCCGCGCGCTGGGCATCGGTGCCGGCGAAGTGGCCATGGCGGGCGCGCAGGTTCGCGCCTTCGCGGACCTTGAAGCCCAGCGCTGTCAGCGTTTCGGTGGCCAGCTCGTAGGGCTGGCGTTCGTAGATCGCGCTCGATGGGTTGGCCAGGCCGATGGTGTCGCCGGGCTTCAGGCGTGGGGCTTTGGTCAGCGGCAGGCGTTCGACGCGCGATTGCGCGAAGGCGGGCGTGCCGACGACGCAGGCCGCTGCGAGGCTGGCGCTGTGGGTGATGAAGTGGCGGCGGGCGGATGACGACATGGGGTCTACTGCTTTCGGCCCAATGCGGTCTTTGGTGGTTGCTGGAAGCGGACGCTTGGTCCGCCTTGCCTTGGCCGGTGAATCCTTGTTGCACTGCGCCGGGGCGGAATCCCGGCCACTTCCAAGTACTCCGCCATCGAATGGCGTCCCCGACCCAATGACAGCAACGGGCCGACCCCAGTCAGCCGCATCGTTGTGTCAGTACACACGCAGAAACTCCCGCCGCACCAGCTCGCGGTCGCCATGGTCGAAGTGCCACCACTCGGTGGGAATGCCATGGAAGCCGCCGTGCGCCATGGCCACGTAGAGCAAATGCCGTGCGTCGAGATGGGCGGGGGTCAGCACGCCGTTGGCCAGGTGCACGGCCTCCAGCGCCGGGTGCGAACGCGCGGTCATCTCGTCGAAGCCGGCGCCCATGTCGCACTCCTGGCCCTGTGGGTTCAGCAGGGCCACGTCCACCGCCATGCCGAAGGAGTGGATCGAGCCGCGGGTCGGCTCGGCGAAGTAGTGGGCCATGTCGGTGCCGGCGACGTCGGCCCAGATCGCTTCCTGCACCCGTTGCGGCCGCAGCGCGTCCAGCACCAGCAGGCCGTGGCCAGGATGCTCGCGAGACAGCCACGCGGCGGCGGCTTCCAGGCCGGCGGCGGCTTCGTTGCGCAGCCAGGCGCAGTCCAGCCCGACGTAGAGCGGCCGGCCGGCGAAGTTGTTGCTGCAGGCATAACGCAGATCGTGAGCGACACCGCGCAGTCCGGCCAGCGGCCGGAACGCCGGGTGCGTGGCGATGTCTTCGCAGCGGATCAGGCCACCTGTCACGTTCAGAGGAACTTGTAGTTCAGGCGCAGCGTGTAGGCCCGGCCGCGCGGATCGGCCACGCGCGGATCCCAGCCGGCGCCGGCGGCGAAGTCCAGGTTGTGCGCGGTGAAGGGCGGGTCGGTGTCGAGCAGGTTCTTGACGCCAAAAGTGAGCGACAGGTTCTTCACGCCGGTGTAGGTGAGCGAGGCGTTGTAGACCGTGTAGCTGTCGACATCCGGGTTGAAGCCCGCGGGCACCGTGCCGGCCGGCTTTTGATCCTTGTAGCCGGCGGTGTAGCTCTGCGACAGCGTGCCGCTCCAGGGCCCCAGGTTGAGCGTGAAACCCAGCTGGTGCTTCCAGCGCACGAACAGGTCGCGGTTGTTCCACTGGCCCACCGTCTCGACGTAGGCTTGCGTCGAGAAGATGCGCGAGCGGTGGCTGTCCATGTAGGTGCCCTCGAGCCAGGCGTTCCAGGTGACGCCTTCGTGCATCTTGCCGGTGGCCAGCAGATTGAGGTCGACACCGCGGGTGATGTCGCCGTCGGCATTGACGAAGCCGGCGCGGATGTAGCCGCCGGACCCGTCGAGGCGGCCGTTGCTGCCGCGCACCAGGCTTTCCGGGAAGGTGGTGTAGTTGGCGATCACCTGCTGCGGCGTCAGTTCGTAGATCAGGTTCTGGCGCTTGATCTCCCACAGGTCGATGCTGCCGGACAGCCAGTCGGCCGGCGAGAACACCAGGCCGATGGTCCATTGCTTGGACTCTTCGGGCTTCAGGTCCGGGTTGCCGCCGTTGCGGCCGTTCGGGCGGATGGCGCAGACCGACAGGTCGGCGCCCGGCGCGGTGGCACCGTTCGGGCACAGCTGCGGATCGGCGATGTTGCCCGGCACCTGCGATTCGGTGGTGGCGGTGAACAGCTGGAAGAAGCTCGGCGCGCGGAAACCGGTGTTGTAGGAGCCGCGCAGCGCCAGCTGCTGGATCGGCGTCCACTTGAAGCTGAGCTTGGGGTTGGTGGTGCCGCCGAAGTCGCTGTAGTCGTCGTGGCGCACGGCCACCGAGGCTTCGAGCTGCTTGAACACCGGAATCGCCAGTTCGGCGAACACCGCCTTGATGTTGCGCGAGGCCTTCGGGAACTGCGGGTCGAAGGGGGCCAGGAACACCGGCTGCGACGCGCGCGAGCCATCGTCGAACTGGTAGCTCTCCTTGCGCAGGTCGAAGCCCAGCGCCAGCGCCAGCGGGCCGGCCGGCAGCTTCATCAGCTCACCCGACAGCGTGCCGTCCAGCTCGGTGGTGCTGGACTTGCCGTCGAACAGCCGCGTGCCGGCCGCGCTGGCGCCGGCGAGCAGCTGCTGCGCCGCGGCGGTCTGGGTCTGCCCAGGCAGCAACCAGGGGTTGATCTGGCCGCTGGCCAAGGCGGCATTCAGCGGGTTGGTGAACAGGTAGCCGTCGACCAGCAGTGATGCGGCCTTGCTTTGCGCGCTGGACAAGCCGGTGCGGTAGTCCCAGCCGCCGAACACGCCTTCCAGCCCGGCCAGGAAACGGTAGCCGTCGGTGGTGGTCTCGATCGTGCGCTTGCCGCAATCGGTGCAGCGCCAGCGGTAGGCGATGGGCTTGGTCCGGTCGAAGCTCGGGATGTACGCCGACAGGTCCTGGTAGTACGGCCCGTTCACCGGGTAGGCGGTGGCCAGCGAGGTGGTGATCTGGTAGGGCTCGAACTGCTTGGTGGCGATCGAGCGCGAGGCCACGGCTTCGACGAACGCGGTGTGGTTCTGGCCCAGCGCAAATTCACCGCGGCCCACGAGGTTGGTGCGCTCTATCGGCTGGATCAGCACCTCGGCGCCGCCGTAGTCGTAGGCGCAGGCGTAGCGCGCACCGGGCGAGGCCCACAGCTGGTACTGGTACTGCGACATCGCCGGCACCGAATCGCATTGGCCTTGGAAGCTCAGCAGGTTGGCGCGGTTGAAGGTCTGCGTGCCGCCCTCGGGCGTCAGGAAGGTGGCGCCGATGGCGGTGCCGGCCAGGCCGGTCTGGCTGGCAAACGGTGCGCCGGCGGTGTCGGGCGACAGGCCGCGCTCGGGCTGGTAGCCATTCGAGAAGCCGCGCCTTTCGCCAGGCAGTTTTTCCTGCCGGTCGACCGTGAGGCTGGCCATCAGGTGCACGCCGTTGGCGCTGAGATCGCCCCAGCCGCCGAGCAGCGAGCCGCGGTAGATGTTGCCGCCGCCAGCTTCGGTGGCGTCGACGAAGGCGGTGGCCTCCAGGCCCCGGTAGTCCTTGCGCAGGATGAAGTTGATGACGCCGCCGATCGCATCGGTGCCGTAGATCGCCGAGGCACCGTCCTTCAGCACCTCGACACGTTCCACCGCCGCCAGCGGAATCCAGTTCAGGTCGACCGAGTTGCCCTTGGCGCCGTGCGCCGGGATGCGGCGTCCGTTCAGCAGCACCAGCGTGCTCGACGAGCCCAGCCCGCGCAGGTTGGCGCTGGAGTTGCCGTTGTTGTTGCGGTCGGTGGTGCCCAGCTGGATGCCGGCGTTGGACGACAGGTTGTCGGCGCCGGTGCCGTTGGCGCTGAGCCGCATCACCAGCTGTTCGGCACTGACGATGCCGGCGCGGTCGATGTCCTGGCGCGAAATGGTCTGCACCGGCAGCGCGCCTTCGGACTGCACGCGCTTGATGCTGGAACCGGTGATCTCCACCCGTTGCGGCGGCGCCGTCGGCTGGGCCAGGGCCGGCGCGGCCATGCCGATCAACGCAATGCCGCGAACCATCGTCTTCAGCTGCATGGGAAACCTCCGCTGGTCGTCGGCCGCGGTGCCGTGCGGTCGATGGGAAGCCCTGGACTTTCGTGGCCGGCAGCCCGTCGCGCAAGCACCCTGGCTGGCGCATGTTCCTTTCAAACAACTGTCCCGACCCGCTCACAAGCAAATGTGGCTCTGCCACTTTGCTTGACACCCTCGGGGGGCGGACGACGTATTCCGTCGGCCTGGGGGCGCTCACAATGCGCGCATGACCTCATCCCAAGCTCCCTCGCCGCTGGCCCCCTTCAAGTCGGTCAGTTATGCCGGCAAGAGCGCCGGATCCAGGCTGATCGTCACCGGGGCGGTGCACGGCAACGAGGTCTGCGGCCCACTGGCCATCCGCCGCGTGATGGCGGAGATCGACGAGGGCCGGCTGCGCATCGCGCGCGGTGTGCTGACGCTGGTGCCGGTGTGCAACGCATTGGCCCACCAGCGCGGCACGCGCGAAGGCGAGCGCAACCTGAACCGCGCGCTGATGCCGACCCCGAGCCCGCGCCAGTACGAAGACCATGTCGCGAACTGGCTGTGCCCGCTGCTGGCGCAGCACGAGGTGTTGCTGGACCTGCATTCGTTCCGCATGCCCGGCAAGCCCTTCGTGCTGGTCGGCCCGCGCGACAACACCGGGGCGATCGAGCCCTTCAGCCAGTCGGCCAAGGAAGAGGCGCTGGCCCGCCGGCTGGGCGTGGACCGCGCGGTCGACGGCTGGCTGGCCACCTACGCCCGCGGTGTCGAGCGCCGCCGCGCCGCGGCCGGGCCGGCAGTCGATTCATGGGATCTGAACCCACGCTACGGCGTGGGCACCACCGAATACATGCGCTCGCAAGGCGGCATGGCGCTGACGCTGGAATGCGGTGAGCACGGTGACCCGCGGGCGCCCGAAGTCGGCTACCAGGCCATTCGCCGCACGCTGGCACACCTGCGGCTGACCGACGAGGTGCCGCCGCAGGAGGTGCGGCCCATCGAGGCCTTGTCGATCCAGGAGGTCGTCGACAAGCAGCATGACGACGACAGCTTCGTGCGCGACTGGCAGAGCTTCGACCGCCTGCGCGCCGGCGAGCGCATCGGCACCCGCGCCGACGGCCAGGCGGTGTACGCGCCGGCCGACAGCTGGATGCTGTTTCCCGACGGCACGGCGCGGGCACGCGACGCGTGGTTCTACCTGGCCGGAGCCAGCACGCGGTTCTAGGGGGTTTGCAGGCGCTGCGGGTTGCCGCGGCGGGCAGGCGCGAGGAAAGTTCGTGCGGACGTGTCGATGGCCGAGGCCCTGGTTCGTCGTGGGGGTGGGGCGCTCGCGACAGCGATCGCGGCGCCGCTTCGCACGACCAACCCTGTCACCTCAAGGAGTCATGACCATGTCCACCGTGAAGCCCATTCCGGAAGGTTTTCATTCACTGACCCCGCACCTGGTCTGCGCCGGCGCCGCCGACGCGATCGGCTTCTACCAGAAGGCCTTCAACGCCGTCGAGCAGATGCGCCTGCCCGGCCCTGACGGCAAGCTGATGCACGGCTGCGTGCGCATCGGCGATTCGATGCTGATGCTGGTCGAGGAGAACCCGGCCTGGGGCACGCTCGGGCCGCAGGCCCTGAAGGGCTCGCCGGTGACGATCCATCTGTATGTCCCGGATGTCGATGCCGCGGTCGCGCAGGCGGTGGCCGCCGGCGCCACGGTCAAGATGCCGGCGGACGACATGTTCTGGGGCGACCGCTATGCGGTGCTGCAGGACCCGTTCGGCCACAGCTGGTCGCTGGCGACGCACGTGCGCGATGTGAGCCCGGAGGACATCCAGAAGGCCATGGCGCAGATGTCGCCGAACTGCGGCTGACAGCGGCGGTACCCGCGGGCCCGGGCAACGCGCCCCGCCCGTGCGCCCCGCCTGCGCGTTGAGGGGCGGCAGGGCTGGCATGATCGCCGCATGCTGGCGCTGGATCTGCTGGGCCCCGTCGTGCTGCGCCGAGATGGCGCGGCCCTGCCGCTGAACATCAGGAAGACGCAGGCCCTGCTGGTGCTGCTGGCGTTGGGCGGGCGCAGCGGCCGTACGCGCATCGTCGGCCTGCTGTGGCCGACGCTGGACGAAAGCAGCGCCCGGCGCAATCTGCGGCGAGAGTTGGCGCGGCTGCGCGAAGCCGGTGCCGATGGCTTCGTGCAGGCCGAGGGCGACAGCCTGGCGCTGGCCGCGCAGGTCGTTTGCGATGCCGCGCTCTTCGGCGCCACGTTCCAGCGCGGCGACGCGGCGGCGGCGCTGGCGCTGTGGCGCGGCGAGCCGGCCGCAGAACTGGTGCTCGACGGCGACGACGGCAGCTTCGCCGACTGGCTGGCCGCCGAACAGCTGCGGCTGGCCGACCTGCGGCGCCAGGCGCTCGAGGCGGCCGCCGCGCAGTGCGAATCCACCGCGGCCTGGCAGGCGGCCGCCGACCACCTGCAGATGCTGCTGGCCAGCGACCCGCTGCAGGAGCGCCACCACCGCGCGCTGATTCGCGTGCTGCTGGCCGCCGGCCGGCGCGAGCATGCGCTGGCGCAGTACCAGCGCTGCAAGCGCCTGCTGGCCGATGAGCTGGGCCTGGCGCCGATGGCCGAGACCGAAGCGCTGCTGGCCGCGGCCCGCGCGGCGCCCGCGCCGGGCGCTGTGCCGGATGCCGCGGCGAAGGCCGCGCGCCATGCCGCACCAGACGCCCCGCCCGATGCCGCAGCGCGAGCGCCCGCCCTGCCGCTGCGCTTGCCCGGCGAACTGCCCTTCGTCGGCCGCGCGGCCGAGGCCGAGCGCATGCAACGGGCCTGGTCGCGCGGCCAGGCGATGCTGATCGTCGGCGAGGCGGGTGTCGGCAAGACCCGGCTGGCCACCGATTTCGCCGCCTCGCAAGGGCCTTACGCGCTGGTGCGCTGCCAAAGCGGAGACCGCGAGCTGGCCTTCGGCGCCTTCGCCCGCGCGTTGCGCGTGCTGGCCGGCCAGCCGCCGGACCCGCGCGGCCTGGACGGCTGGATCGTCGCCGAACTCGCCCGCCTGCTGCCCGAGCTGGGCCCGGCGCCGCCGCCATTGCGCGCCGAAGCCGAACGGCTGCGCTTCGACGAGGCCTGCATCCAGGCCTGGCTGGCCCTGTCGCGCGGTGCCTTCGACGCCATCGTGCTCGACGATTGGCAGCTCGCCGACCCGGCCAGCCGCACGCTGCTGGCGCGGGTCGCCGCCCGCCGGCGCGAGGCCGGCGAAGCGGGCAAGTGCGGCGAGGGCGGCGCGATCGAACTCGTGGCCTGGCGCGGCGCACCGGACGATCCCGAGCTGCTGGCGCTGGCCGAGGCCTTGGGCGCCGAGACCCTGGTGCTGGCGCGCCTGCCGCTGGCGGCGGTCTACGCGTTGCTGCGCCAGCTGTCCGGCGCGGCCGATCCGGCGCGCTTCAGCGAACGCCTGCACGGCGCCACCGGCGGCCATCCGTACTTCGTCGCCGAGACGCTGCGTGACCTGGCCGAACGCGGGCTGCTCGAGGGCGATGCCGACGGCCACTGGCGCACGCCCTTCGACACGGGTACACAGGACGACCACGAGCTGCCGCTGCCCGCCAGCGTGCGCGACGCGGTGCTGGCGCGGGTGCGGCGGCAGGGCGCATCGACCATCCGGCTGCTGGAGGCCGCGGCGCTGGCCGGCGAGCCCTTCGGCGCCGCCTGGCTGGCCTCGGCCTGTGCCTTGTCGGAGCTGGAGGCGCTGCAGGCGCTGGAGCAGGCCGCGTCGGCGCAGCTGGTGCGTGTGCGCGACAAGGGCGGCTACGTCTGGGCCCACGATCTGGCGCGCCAGGCGCTGGACTCGGCGCTGGAGCCCACGCGCCGCCGCCTGGTGCACCACCGGCTGGCCTTGGCGGCCGAGCCGCTGGGGGCCAGCGCCGAGGCGGCGCGCCACTTCGAGGCCTGCGGCGAGCCGCGGCGCGCCGTCGCGCACCGGCTGGCCGCCGGCGACGCAGCGCGCGCGCTGGCCGCGTTGGACGACGCGGCGCGGCACTGGCAGCAGGGCCTGGCCGACGATCCGACACCGCCGCAGGCCGCCGCGCTGCTGGCGCGGGCGCTCGAAGCCGCGCAGGGCCTGGGGCGCCCGGCCGAGGCCGAGACCTGCCGCCGGCGCTTGGAAGCGCTGCGTGCCGGCGCCGCGCTGCCGCCTGCGGCCGACGTCGAAGCCGGCCACGCGCTGGCGCGCTACCTGGTGCGAGGCGAAAGCGCCCAGGCCGCGTTGACGGTGCTGGACACGCTGCCGCCGCCCACTGACGACGCCACCCGGCTGCGCCGGCTGATCCTGCGCATGGACGCGCTGCAGCAGCGCGGCCGCATCGACGAGGCGCGCGCGCTGGGCGACGAGGCGCTCGTCATCGCCCTGCCGGCGCAGCCCGAGCGCGCCGACCTGCTGGGCTCGCTGGCGATGCTGGAGTTCTCCGCCGGCCGCTTCGACGCCGCGGTCGAGCGCGCCGACCGCTTCGTCACGGCCAGCCGGCAGCGCGGCGACGGGCTGCTGATCGCCCGCGGCCTGCAGCTGCGGGGTGCCTTCCAGGCCGAGCGCGGCGATGTTGGCGCGGCCGAGGTCGACCTGCGCGAAGCGGCCACGCTGGCCGGGCGTTTCGGCAACCGGCCGACGCAGTTGTTCGCGCTGTACAACCTCGCGGTCACCTTCTTGCAGCAGACGCGTGCCAACGACGCGCTGGCGGTGGCCCACGAAGGCTGGGCCTTGTGCGCCGAGCAGCCGGCCAGCGAAGCCAGGACCATGTTCCGCGCCCTTTTCATCGACGCGTACTTCACGCTCGGCGACTGGGGCCGGGCCTGGGCCCATGTCGAGCCGGCCATCGCCGAGGTGATCGCGATCGGCCAGCCGATGTCGATCGCCGGCATCGCGATGGCGGTGCTGGAGCCGATGGCGGTGCTGGGCCAATGGCCGCGTGCAGCGGCGCTGCTGGCGGCGCTGGACCACGACGCGCTGGCGCAGTCGCCGCAGGCCGGGCACCCGGTCTGGCTGGCCTGCGCCGTAGCGGCGCTGCTGCGCGGCGATGTCGGTGAAGCGGGCACCTGGCTGCAGCGACTGGGCCCGCCGGCGGCGATCGAGAACCCGCGCGTGCGCCATCGGCTGCTGCTGGTCGACGCACAGCGGCGCTGGCACGACGGCGACAGCGCCGGCGCGCTGACGCAGCTGCCGCCCGACGATGCGACCGGCATGAACGACGAATTGCGCTTGCGTGTGCTGGCGCTGCGCTGCCGCGCCGGCGCCGACGCGGCGCAGCAGGCGCGGGCGGCGCTGGACGACCCGCGCACGCATGCCACGGCCGGGCTGGAGCTGGCGCAGGCCCTCGGTGGCGATGTGCTCGCCGCGCGCTTGCAGCGCCTGGCCGACAGCCTGGCCGACTGGCCCGAAGCCCAGACCAGCTTGCGCGCCACCTGGCGCTGATGGCGCCAGCCGCGACGTGGGCTCAGGCCGAGAACAGCACGTAGTCCGCCGTGTAGGGCACGCGCGTGCTGCGGCCCAGCGTGCCGGCATCGCAGCCGGCCGCTGGCGCCGCGCCGCCGATGGTGTTGAGGCGCTGCACGCTGCTGACCTTGGCAAAGCGGCCGTCGCTGCCTACCGAGCGTGTGCTCAGCAGCAGCCAGGGGATGGCGCCGGCCAGCGGCGCATCGGCGCGCGCTTTTACGGTGCCGACGATCTTGCTGCCGTCCAGTGCCTCCCAGTGTGGGCCGGCGTAGTGTTTGCCGGCGGGCTGGCCGGCCGTGTCCAGCAACTCGGCCTCCGGTGCGACGAAGGCCCATTCGGTGCCGACGGCACCCCCGGCCTTGGCACGGCATTCGTAGATCTGCACACCACGGGCTGCGACGCGGCCGATGGCTTTTTCACCGGCCGGCACCAGGTTGGCGGGTACCGGCGTGTCGATGGGCGCGCTGGCGCAGGCGCTCAGCAGCAGGGCCAGCAGGCCGTGGCAGGCGATGATTGGGCGTTGGGTCATGGTGCAGGCTCCCCGGAGCTTGTGGTGTATGAGCGATCCCCGTCCGATCAGGACAAGGCTGCGTAACCGTACACGTTGGACGGCATGCTGTACATCATCAAGACGCCGTTGATGGCGGTGTCGGGCTGATGGGCGACTCAGGCGATCACCCGCAGCCTGCGGGCGATGGCCACCGCCTGCGTGCGGCTGTGCGCGCCGAGCTTCAGGTTGATGTTGCGCAGGTGGGTGCGCACGGTGCTGTCGGAGATGAAGAGTTTTTCGGCCATCGCGCTGTTGGAATAGCCCTCGGCCAGCAGCTGCAGCACGCGGATTTCCTTGTGCGTCAGCGGCTCGGTGATGTCGCCGGGCGTGCTGGCCGCGGCGGCCGGCTCGCTGTCGTCGGCCAGCGCGGCGCTGCCGTACTGCGCCAGCAGGCGCTGCATGAAGTCGGCGACGATCGGATCCTCGGGCCGGCGGCTGTCTTGCGCCGCGGCACGGGCGCGCTGGACCAGCGGCGCCAAGGCCGGGCCTTCGTCGAGGATCAGGCGCACGAAACCTTCGCGGCTGGCCTGCTGCAGCAGCTCGGCCATGGTGGCCTGGGCGCCGGCCGGGTCGCCGCTGCGCTGGCGGGTCAGCGCCAGCAGCACGCGCAGTTTCAGCGCGCGGTGCTGGCTGCCGGTGGCCTCTGCGGCGGCCAGCGCGGCTTCGGCGCGCGGCCGTGCGGCGCGGGCGTCGCCGAAGTGGATGTCCCAGCGCAGACGGCCGATCAGCAGGTCGTCCACGTCGTGGGCCTGCAGCTGCTGCACGCGCGCGGGTTGCCATACCGCGGGGTCGTCGGCGCGGTTCAGCTCGTCCCGCGCGGCCAGGCCATGGCCCTGCAGCAGCAGCATGCGCGCACGCTCCAGTTTGGCGCTATGCACGACGCGCGGCAGCTGCCGGTGGTGGCCCAGGTACTCCAACGCGGTGAGCAGTTCGAACGCGGCGTCGACATCACCGCGCTGGAAGGCGATGCGGGCGCGCATGCGGTGGCTGGCGATCATGTGATCGGGCAGGCCGACATCGCGCGCCAGCGGCAGGTAGACGTTCAGCAGGTGTTCGGCGGTGGCCAGTTCGTTGGCTTCGTACACCGCGCCGGCATACAGCACGCCGGCCCAGGCATTGCCGTGGGTGTGGGTGTACGCCGCCGCATGCGGCGTGGCGCTGACGGCCATGCGAAAGCGCGCGGTGGCCTGGCGCAGCCGGCCCGCCTTCAGGTCCAGCACGCCTTCCACCGATTCGGTGTACATGCGGTTGAAGCTGCTGCCGCCTTGTGTGCGGCGCGCCGCGTCGAGCAGGCGATGTGCTTCGCCGGGCTGGCCCATGATCGAGACGATGTGGGCCATGGCGTTGGACAGCACGCTGTCGGCAAACGGCCGGCAGCTCGGCAGCCGGCCCAGGCTCAGCCGGCCGGCGTCATAGGCGTCTTCGTGGCGGTCCATCATCGCCAGCAGCATCGGCCGCAGCGCGTTGACATGGGCCTGCACCTCGGCGTCGCCGCTGCGCAGGCAGCCCGAGGCTTCGAGCTGTGCGTTGGCGCCCCAGGGGCCGTGCGTGAACAGCTGCGCCCAGACGGCCACCACCTGCAGCAGCGGCTGCTCGCGCAGGCGCTCGGGCGGCATCGCGCTGAACCAGCGGTCCAGCAGGCGCATGCGGCCCTGCTCGAGAAAGCCCTCGGCATGCCGGGCCAGCAGGTGCAGCGCGTGCGGGTGGTCGCCGCCTTCGATGGCATGGTCGATCGCCGGCACCGGCCGGCCCTGCGCTTCATACCAGCCGGAGGCGGCCAGGTGCAGGCGGGCGATGTCGTCCGGCTGCTCGCGCTGCAGCTGGGCGCGCAGGAAATCGGCAAACAGGCTGTGGTAGCGGTAGCTGGGCGGCTCGCCGGCGGGGTCGGCGATCGGCGTGACGAACAGGTTGGCGGCCTCCAGCCGCTGCAGGACACGCGCGCAATCGACGCGTGGCAGCAGCGCCCGGCAGACCGGCGCGTCCAGCTGGCGCAGCAGGCTGGTGCGCAGCAGGAAGTCGCGGATCTCGGGCGGTTGATGGGCCAGCACGTCTTCGGCCAGGTAGTCGGCCACCGCACGGTTCGAGCCGGAGAAGCGTTCGACGAAATCGTCCGCCGCGCCGCGCCGTTCCAGTGCCATCGCCGCCAGCCACAGCGCGGTGATCCAGCCTTCGGTCTTGTGGTGCAGCTGGCTCAGGAGGCCGGCGGGCAGCGCCGGGCCGGCGCGCAGGCGGAAGAACTCGGCCGCTTCGGCAAGCGAGAAGCGCAAAAGTTCGGCATCGATCTCCAGCAGCTGGCCGCGCGCGCGCAGCCGGCCCAGGCCCAGGTCCGGCAGGCTGCGCGAGCCGATCACCAGCTGGCCGCGGCGCGGCAGGTGCTCGATGATCTCGCGCAGCAGGCCCAGCACCGCGGGCTCCTGGATCAGCTCGGCGTCGTCGAGGAACAGCGTGAACGGCAGCTCGTCGCGGGCCAGTGCCTCCAGCGCATCCAGTGGCGCGCTGCCGTTGCCGGTGGCGCCGCCATGGGCGCTGCCGACACGCGGCTCCAGGCCCAGCTGGGCCACCGCGGCGGCCAGGCCGCCGAGGAAACGCGGTACGTCGTTGTCGGCCCGGTCCAGCGTCAGCCAGGCGGTGTTGATGCCGGCGGCTTCCAGCCGTTCGCGGGCCTGCAGCATCGCGGTGGTCTTGCCGAAGCCGGCCGGCGCGCGCACCAGCACCAGCTTGACCGCGGCGGCCGCCAGTACGCGTTCGGCGATGGCGCCGCGTTGCACCTGGTTCGCGCGGCTGCCGGGCGGCTGCAGCTTGGAGGCGGGCATCACCGGGGCCGGGTGCTTCGGGGCGGTCGGGGAGGGCGGCATCGGCAAGGGGACGGATGTAGCAGGGCACCGAACCGTCGCTTTGGACGATTCTCGCGCGCGGGGCAGCGGCCTAGAGTGTGCGCTGTACTTTCGCTGCACGAGGACACCCCCGACCATGCAACTCGATTCGACGATCAGCGCCGTGATCACCGGCGGGGCCTCCGGGCTCGGCGCCGCCACCGCCCGCCGGCTGGCCAGCCGCGGTGTCAGGGTGGCCTTGTTCGACCTGAACGCCGAGGCGGGCGAGGCGCTGGCCAAGGAGCTCGGCGGTGTGTTCTGCAAGGTCGACGTGACCTCGGAAGAGCAGGTCGATGCCGGCTTCGCGAAAGCCCGCGCAGCCATCGGCCAGGAGCGCATCCTGGTCAATTGCGCCGGCACCGGCAACGCGGTGAAGACCGCCAGCCGCGACAAGACCACCGGCGAGATCAAGGCTTTTCCCACCGCCAACTTCGACCGCATCATCCAGATCAACCTGGTCGGAACCTTCCGCTGCATCGCCAAATCCGCCGCCGGCATGCTGAGCCTGCCCGCGCTGGCTGGCGGCGAGCGCGGCGCGATCATCAACACCGCGTCGGTCGCCGCGCAAGACGGGCAGATCGGCCAGGCCTCGTATGCGGCGTCGAAGGCCGCCATCGTCGGCATGACCTTGCCGATTGCACGCGACCTGATGGGCGAGGGCATCCGCGTCAACACCATCCTGCCGGGCATCTTCAACACGCCGCTGCTGCAGGGCGCGCCGGAGCACGTCAAGGCCGCGCTGGCGGCTTCAGTGCCGTTCCCCAAGCGCCTGGGTGACCCCGACGAATACGCGCACCTGGCCGAGACGATGATCACCAACGGCTACTTCAATGGCGAGAGCGTGCGCCTGGACGGCGCGATCCGCATGGCGCCGCGCTGACCCCTCTTTCCACCTCAGGAGCAAACACCATGGCTGAAGCCTTCATCGTCGCCGCCGTGCGCACAGCCGGGGGTCGCCGCGGCGGCCGGCTGTCCGGCTGGCACCCGGCGGACCTCGGCGCGCAGGCGCTGAATGCGCTGGTCGACCGCACCGGCATTGACCCAGCGCTCGTCGAGGACGTGATCATGGGCTGCGTGATGCAGGTCGGCGAGCAGTCGAACAACGTCGCGCGCAATGCGGTGCTGGCGTCGAAGCTGCCCGAATCGGTGCCCGGCACGACGATCGACCGGCAATGCGGCTCGTCGCAGCAGGCGCTGCATTTCGCGGCGCAGGCGGTGATGTCCGGCGCGATGGATTGCGTCATCGCCGCCGGCGTCGAGAGCATGACGCGGGTGCCGATGGGCAGCGCCAGCGCACTCGCGCGCAAGGCCGGCATGGGCTACTACATGAGCCCGGAGATGCAGGCGCGCTACCCCGGCATCGAGTTCAGCCAGTTCACCGGCGCCGAGATGATGGTGAAGAAGTACGGCCTGAACCGCGAGATGCTCGACCGCTACGCGCTGGACAGCCACCAGCGTGCGATCGCCGCCACCCGTGGCGGCGCCTTCACGGCCGAGATTGTGCCGGTGGCCGTTCGCAAGGCCGAGGGCAGCGGCGAGGTGTCGCACAGTAGCGAGATGCACACCGCCGACGAAGGCATCCGCTTCGACGCGACGATGGAGTCCATCAGCAGCGTCAAACTGCTGCAGGAAGGCGGCAGCATCACCGCGGCCAATGCCAGCCAGATCTGCGACGGCGCCAG
>NZ_DATILJ010000043.1:0-7721 GCF_035476535.1 Aquabacterium sp. | reverse complement strand
CCCGGGTACAGGCGCTGCAACAAGGTCTTCATGATTTCCGCCATCGGCGCGTGGAGCGCCGCGCCGAGGCGATCCGCTTCCGCCGGGTTGTCCAGCGTGCTCGCGCGGCCGGCCCAGAGCCGGCACAGGGCCTCGTCGTGCGCGCCCAGCACCTCGTCGACCAGCACGCGCCAGTGGGCCGGCGCTTCACCCTCCACCCATTGCCCACGGCCCCGGCCGAAATGCGCCACGGCCAGGTAGCGCAGCAGCGCGGCTTCGACCAGCGGCCGCATCGCCGCGTCGTCCCACGCGGCAAAACCGGCGCCGGTGCCGCGCACGATGTTGATCGCCCGTGCCGCGCCGTACGCGCCCAGGGCACCGATCAGGCCGCCGGCCAGCATGCCGCCGCCCAGCGTCAGGCCACCGGCGGCCAGGTCGGCGGCCAGCCCGCTGAGGGCACCGCCCAGCGCGCCGCCGATCAGGCCCGCAGCCTTGTCGCCCACCGCCTCGCGCAGCTTGATCTGTGCCGCCACGCGGTCCAGGATCACGCTGGCGGCGCGCCCCTCGATGCCATGCAGCGCCAGCAGGCGCGCGGTGCTGGCCCGCAGCTCGGCGTCCAGTGCTTCGGCCAGGCTGCGCTCGGCCGCCGCGACGGCGGGCCGCTTGCCCGGCAGCAGCCGCTCCAGCGCGCCCCGGCCGGTTTCCAGCGGCGCGCGCGCCGCCGCCACGCGGCCGAGGCTGCCGGCCAGTTCCGCCGCGGCAGCGTCGAAGCGGGCCAGGCGTTGCCGCGCCCATTCGCCATGCAGGCGCTGCATGCGGGCATCGTCGCCCAGCACCCGCGCGATGGCGCGCAGCAGCACGCCTTCCTGCACCCAGCAGCGGGCAAACGCGTCCAGCGGCAGCACGTCGTGCACCGGGGCGATGGCCGCCAGGTGGCGGCGCCAGCGCTCGATCTCGGCCGCTTCCTGCGCGGCGGCACGCGGCGCGCCCATCTGGTTCAGCAGCACCAGCACCGGCCGGCCGACCCAGGACAGCAGTTCCATCTCGGGCGCCACATAGCCGGCGGCCTCGGGCGACTCCGCTGCATTCACGAGGTAGAGCACGACATCGCAGTCCTGCTGCACATGGCGCAGGGCCTGCTGGCTGGCCCAGAACGGCCGGTCGCGCCAACGGTCCCACACCTCGGCCAGGAACCAGCCCAGCGGCGAAGGCCGCATGCGCAGGCGCCGCAGCAAGCGCACGCTGTCGCCGAAACCCGGCGTGTCCCACAGCTGCAACTGGTCGCCGCCGGGAGTCTGCAGCAGCAGGTTCATCTCGGCGAACTCGGTGACATGCGGGGCATCGCGCACCTCGCCGATGTCGCGGCCGAGCAGCGTGCGCGCCAGCGTGGTCTTGCCGACGTTGGTGTGCGAGACCAGCGACAGCCGGATCGGCCGGTTCTCAGTCATGCCAAGGCCGCTTTCAGGTCCGCTGCCGCCAGGCCGACGTCGCCCTCGAGGTCGACGCAGACCAGGCCCACGCCATGCGTGCGCACCAGGCCCTGCCAGGCCGCCCGCCGTTGCTGCAGGCGTTCGGGCTGGCTGGCGAAGCGGCGCTTGAACGCGGCCTCGTCGACGACCGCCAGCCGGGGCGTGGGCCCGGCCAGCGCGTCGAGCAGGCGACCATGCGCGTCCGACTCCGGCGTGGCGCCGAGCTCGAAGAGGGCGATGCGCAGCGTGGCATCGGCGGGCGGGGCGGTGGCCGCCTCTTCCTCGTGACCATGGGGCACCGGTTCGGTGATGCGCAGGTCGACCGCATCACCCCACACCGTCGCGAGCAAGGCACGCAAGCCCAGGGCCGCCTGCGCGGACACGGCGGCGGCATGCGGCCTCACCTCGGCCACGATGCGCCCGCCCCGCTGCTGCAGACGCAGCTTGTCGTAGTAAGGCCCGTCCAGCGGCAACGGAAAGTGGCGGCGCAGCCTGCCCACGCGCCAGGCCGCCCAGCCCGTCAGCGCCACACGCGGCAGCACGACCATCAACAGCAGGGTCACGGCATACAGATGGATCCATGGCGCCGCGTTGCCCTGCGGCGCCACGCCCTGCATCACGCGCAGCGGCGCGGCCTCGGGCACCGCGATGCCGGACACCGCCGCGGCCGGCGCCAGCAGCAGGTTCAGCACGGCCTGCACTGCCGGCGCGTCAAGGAAGGTGCTCTGCCAGCCGGCCCGGTAGTCCTGCACCAGGCCGCGCAGGTACAGGCCGGTGATGAGCCCCGCCGCGAGCGCCGCCGCTGCCAGATGCAGGCCCAGTGCCCAACGCGCGCCGGTCAGCGGCGCGGCGCAGCGGGCCCAGACGGACCCAAGGGCCAAGGCGGCTTCGCCCCCCAAACGCGGGCCTTTCATCATCCCGGCCAGCGGCCGACGCACGAAGCGGTGGCTGCCCGGCACCAGCAGGGCCAGGTAGACGGCCAGGTTCCAGGCCACCACGGCCCACACCGGCGGCGCCAGCAGGTCGATGTGATGCGCCGCGCCGATGCGATCGACCAGCATGCCGCCGATGAAGGCCAGCAGCACCGCGAGCGCCAGCCAGACCGCGTGCCGGCCCTGCGGCTGCAGCCAGCGCCGCGCCTGCGCATCGCGCGGCAGCAGGCGCTGCATCGCATGGCGTGCACGCTCGACAACATAGCGCTCAAAAGGCGCGTCAGCCGCGCCGTCCTGCCGCGCCGCGCGGTGGGCCCAGGCGCGATCGTCGTCGGTCCACAGCGGCGTCGGGCCGGCGGACTCGCGCGACTGCAGCAGCACCACGCGGCGTGCTTCGTCTTCCGTCATGGGCGCACTGTAGCCTTGCGTCGCGTGGCGTCGTGAGGCGTCACACTGGCGCGCGGCGCGCTGATGGCGGCGGGCTGATGGCGGCGGGCGGGTTCAGCGGGCCCTCACCACGAAGTCACCGCAAAGTCACCGCGTCGTCACCGGACCCAGGGGCAGCCCGCGCAGCGCGTGCGCCAACTCGTCGACCTGCCAGATCGCGATGCGGTGTTCCCGGGCAAAAGGCCAGGCGTTGTCGCTGAGCGGGCCGAGGCCGATGTACAGCGCGTCCGGCGCATCGGCGGCGTCGCGTGCCGCCTGCAGGACACGCAAGGCCTCGAGGCCGGTGCGGGCCGACTTCCAGCGCCGTGCGCACACCAGCATCTGGCGGCCCTTGCGCTCGAGCACGAAGTCGACGCTGTCCGCCTTGCCGCGCTGCACCGTGAAGCCGTCGCGCTGGAACGACTGCTCGAGCAGCGCCGCAAACCCCGGCCAGGCCATGCCGGCCAGCGCCTGCCGGGTCTGGGCCACGCGTGCCGCGCTGGGCAGGCCCCATTGGCGTCGGGCCGCCAGCGCGGCAATCACCAGGAACGGCAGCCCGGACAGCGCACCCACCGCGCGCAAAGGCCCGGAGAGCAGCGCGAAAGCCACCGCGCCCATCAGCAGCGCGATCAGCACGCTGATCCACCACGGCGAGCGCAGCAGGATCGCGAACAGCGAATTCTTCGACATCTGGAACTTCAAGGCGGTCTCCGGTGGGCGCTCAGCGGGCCCTCGGCGCGGCGCGGGGAAACCGGGGCGGCAGTCCCCGGCCCTGGCGGCGGCGATTTCATGGCATTGTCCACCCCATGCAACAAGAACTCCCCGGCACCCTCAAGGTGCTCACCGTCTGGCTGCTGATCGGCGCCGCCATCTTCCTGGGCATCCAGTGGTGGCAGCGCGAATCCACGCAGACCCGGTTCAAGCTCGACGGCGAGGTGGTCGAGCTGCAGCGCGGCCGCGACGGCCATTACCACTGGCCCGGCAGCGTCAATGGCCAGGCGGTGGACTTCCTCGTCGACACCGGCGCCAGCGGCACGGCGATCTCGGCCGGCCTGGCGCGCGAACTGGGGCTCGAATCGATGGGCGTGGTGCAGTCGCAGACCGCGGGCGGGTCGGCGGTCGGCAAGATCGTCGTCGCCGATCTGGCGCTGCACGGCGGCGTGCGCATCGACCGCATGCGGCTGATCGCGCTGCCAGCCCTGGGCGAGCGGCCGCTGCTGGGCATGGACGTGCTCGGACGGTTGCGCTGGCAGCAGGTGGACGGTGTGCTGCGTGTCGACCTGAGCACTCGGCGATAGTGGCCGCAGTGTGGGGTCTGGGCTGAGCATGCGCCATGGGAGGCTGCTGATGATGCTGGCCCTGCTGTGCAAGGCCCTCGGTGCCGTGGCCCAGCCCGCGACGGTGTCGGTGGACTTCCGCCTGACCCGCTACGAATCGGACGAAGGCATCCCCGGCGCGGCCGTTCGGCTGGTGCTGGGCGACGCGGCGCATGCACGCCAGGCGGACACCGGCCACCGCTTCGTCACCGAAGCCGAGGGCCGTGCGCGTTTCACGATGCCGGCCGTCATCGACCGCCGCTGGATCAGCGTGCCGGTGGCCCAGACCGGCCTCAGCGTGCCGCGGCGCGTCGACCACCTGCATGTGGCGGTGGAGCTGGAGCAGACGCTGCCCCTGATCGACGCTCATCCATCACGCCCAGCCGAAGGCCGCCTGCTGACGCAGCCCTGGCTGCACCTGCTGGACATCCACTGCATCAGCGCCGGCAGCTGTGCCACCAGCGACATCGGCAGCGTCTACGCGCCAGATGCCAACGGCCAATGGACGCGGCCGGTGCGCTTCGGCCAGACCAGCCCGCAGCTGCCCGAGCTCGGTGGCCTGGCGCTCAGCGAGCCCGGCTACCGCACCGCCAGCTTCCTGCTGACGCCCGAGGGCGAGGATCGCAGCCGCTGGACGCTGCGCCTGATCTTCCAGCGCAAGCCGGTGCCGGTCCGGCGCTGAGGCGGGCCGCCACGCGCCGAGCGCCGATGCTTCAGAAACTGTGGCGCAAGCCGGTCACGATGCCGGTCTGGCCGACGCCCGGCGCCGGGTTGCTGCCCGGTGCACCGCCGCTCACCGACATGGCCAGGCTGCCTTCGTTGTCGATGTGGCCGACGGCCGCGTAGAGCGCCGTGCGCTTGGACAGCGCGTAGTTGCCGCGCAGCACCGCCAGGCTGGCCTTGTTGGGCGAATGCTTGAACTTCAGCTGCGCGACCTGGGCGTCCAGCGAGAAGAGCTCGCCCACCGGGAGCGTGGCGCCGAAGAAGACCAGGTCGCTGCGCGGCGTGGTGGCGCTGCCGTCGTTGTCGCGCTGGATGACGCCGCCAGCCAGCTTGACGCTGCCCAGCTTGGCGTAGCCGTTCACGGTAGTGCGGCGATCGCTCAGCGTGCTGGACGTCAGGCCGGCCACGGCCCAGGAGCCAGCGCCGCCCTTGAGCGTGTCGATCGCCGCGGCAACACCCCAGCTCGGCTGGTCGTACTTGAGCAGCACCGACCATTCCCGGCAAGCCTTCGAATCGGTGGCGAGTTCACCGCCGCAGTTGGTGCCGGCCGGGTTGTTGGGGGCGGGGTTGGCACTGTCACGGCCGAAGCTGAAGGTGGCGCCGGCCGACAGGTCACCGAACTTGCCGCGGTACGATAACGCGTTATCGACGCGTGTGTTGGGCACGTAGCTGTCCAGCGAACCGATGGCAAAGACCATCGGCCCGATCACATCGGCCTCCAGCAAGGACCAGAACAGCATCGTGTAGTGGCGGCCGGCCGATACCGTGCCCCAGCCGCCGCTCAGGCCGACGAAGGCCTGGCGGCCGAACATGCGTCCGCCCTGGCCGGAGACACCGGTGTCCGGCCCGAAGCCGGCTTCGAGCGTGAACACCGCCTTCAAGCCGTCGCCCAGGTCTTCCGAACCGCGCAGGCCCCAGCGCGAGGGAAACGAGCCCGTCGTCGACGGCATGCGGGTCAGCGAGCCCGCGTTGGCGCCGACATGGTCGATGCGCTCGACGGCCGCGTCGACCAGCCCGTACAAGGTGTACTGCTGCGCCGAGGCCGAACCGGCCAGACAGGCCAATGCCGCGGCCGGGATGGCCCTCGCGAAACGGGATGACGATGTGTTCATGCTGTCTCCTCAACAACAGTCTTTGTCGGCGGCGGGCTGCAGCCGTTCATAGCGGCCATACACCGGGTCGCGGTCCAGGCCCAGCAGGCGGATGGCGTTCTGCTTCAGCACCAGCGGCCGCACCTCGGGCTTGATGTCCAGCGCAGAAAAGTCCTGCAGCCAGCGCTCGGGCGTGAGCACCGGGTAGTCGGAGCCGAACATCACCTTCTTGCGCAGCAAGGTGTTGGTGTACTGCACCAACTGCGGCGGAAAGTACTTCGGCGACCAGCCCGACAGATCGATGTGCACGTTGGGCTTGTGCGTGGCCACCGCCAGCGCGTTGTCCTGCCACGGAAAGGACGGATGAGCGATGACGATGGGCAGCGTCGGGAAATCCACCGCCACGTCGTCCAGCAGCATCGGGTCGGAGTACTTCAGGCGGATGCCGCCGCCGCCGGGCAGGCCGGCGCCGATGCCGGTCTGGCCGCTGTGGAAGATCGCCGGCAGGCCGGCTTCGGCGATCGCTTCATACACTGCGTAACAGGTCCTGTCGTTGGGATGGAAGCCCTGCGCCGACGGGTGGAACTTGAAGCCGCGCACGCCGAAGTCGCGGATCAGCCGGCGTGCTTCTCGCGCGCCCATCTTGCCGCGCAGCGGGTCGATGCTGGCGAACGGGATCAGCGCATCCGCATGCTTTGCAGCCTCTTCGGCGACTTCCTCGTTGCTGATGCGCGCCTGGCCCGTTTCGCGTTCGGTGTCGACGGTGAAGATCACCGCCAGCATGCGGCGTTCGCGGTAATAGGCGGCTGTCTCGGCGATGGTCGGCCGCGGCATCGGCTGCTTGAAGTAGGCGTCCATCGCCGCGTCCATCGCGATGGCGACGTCGTCCGGCGGGTTGCGGGTGGAGACCGTGGCATGCGTGTGCATGTCGATCGCCACCAGCTCGTCGAGGAAACTGCTCATGCTCGAAGCCCGTGGTTCAGGACGGCAACACCTTGCCGGCGCGTTTGTCGAGGAAGGCCTGCAGGCGCTCTTTCGCCTCGGGTTCGGATTGCGTGACGGTGGCCATCAGCGCTTCGGTCATCAAGCCGTGGGCCATGGGCTGCTCGGCGATCAGCGGCAGCGCGCGCAGGATCGCGAAGTTCGACATCGGCGCATTGCTCGCCATGCGAGCGGCCAACTCCTGGCCCTTGCGCAGCCCTTCGCCCGCCGGCACCAGGTGGTGCGCCAGTCCGATCTGGAAACCTTCCTGCGCGCTGTAGACATGGCCGGTGAGCATCATCTCGGAGACACGCGACACCCCGATCAGCTTGCTGATGCGCACCGAGCCACCCCCGCCGAGGAAGATGCCGCGCTGGCCTTCGGGCAGGCCGAAGTAGGCGTTGTCTTCGGCCACCCGCACATGCGCGACAGACGCCAGTTCGAGCCCGCCACCGACCACCGCACCGTGCATCACGCAGACGACAGGGCGCGTGCCGAACTGGATGCGCTCGAAGGCCTCGTACCAGACCATCGAATGCAGCATGCCCTCGGCCGGCGACAGCGGCCCCAGTTCGGACAGGTCGAGCCCGGCGCTGAAGTGTTCACCGGCGCCGTTCAACACCACGGCCTTGACGCTGTCGGGCAAGGCCTCGAAAGCGGCGCGCAGCTCGCCGATGAGGCGCAGGCTCAGCGCATTGCGCTTGTGCGGCCGGTCCAGCGTGATCGTCGCGACAGGGCCTTCGATGGCGACGCGCACCTCGGGCGGCGCCCCATCGGTGGGCAGGGGATTCAGGGGCACGGGAG
>NZ_DATILJ010000042.1:0-16674 GCF_035476535.1 Aquabacterium sp. | reverse complement strand
GCCTGGCCACCGTGCTGTGCGGCAGCAACCTCACGCAAGACCAGGTGGCCCGCTGGCTGCTGTGAAGAAGGAACAGACCATGATCGATCACGTCTCGCTCGGCACCGCGCGCTATGCGCAGGCCGTGGCGTTCTACCAGCGCGCGCTGGCCCCCTTGGGCTTCAGCCTGCTGCGCGACACCGGCGCCGAAGCCGCGTTCGGCACGCCCGAGCGCTGGTGCTTCTTTCTGTACCCGGTGCCGGACGGTGAACCGGTGACGGCCCGCGGCCTGCACCTGGCCTTCGGCGCGGCGTCACGCGCCGAGGTCGCTGCCGTGCACCAGGCGGCGCTGGCCGCGACGGCACAAGACCTGTTCACGCCACGTGAGCGGCCGGACATCAGCGCCACCTACTTCGGCGCGATGTTCCTGGACCTGGACGGGCACCGCATCGAGGTGGTGACGAACGCGGATTGAGCCGTCAAATGTCGCAGCCTGTTCAACTGCCGTGAGGCGGCAGGGATTCGAGAAACTGCACCGCACGAGCGGCGGCCTCATCAAAAATTGCGGGTCGGGAACGAAAATGTCGATGTCTTTGCTTCGGCGATGTTGGTGGCGAAGCATCAGCACCGTCCCGCCACCCAGCGTCCAGAACGGTTCGTGTACGCCATGTGCACTGACTTCATCCAGCAGGCGAAATGCGTGCCCGAGCAATTCGCGCCAGGGGCCGCCCGGCAAGCGGCGAGGCCGGCCTGTCATGCTCGCGCGGCGGCAGCAGACATCAGGCCCAGACCGGGCGCGGCGAATGCAGCTCGTGCGCCCACCGCACGAGGTTCTGCCAGATGCGCTTCGGCGGTACCTGGCCCCGCTCGGCCGCCTCTTCGACGGCAGACACGATCAGCGGCATCGGCGCTTCGTCCAGGAGCGTCGCCACCTGGGGCATCAGGGCCGCAGGCAGATCACCGGATGTCATGGCCCTGGCCAACTGGCCCGCATCGAGCGCCGCCTTGTAGCTGACGCTGGCCGTGCGGCTGGCCATCAGCAGGGCGCGGCGTGGGCGGCCACGCCTGCCGGCCTCGAATTGCAGGCCTACCAGATCCATCAGGGTGGCCAGCTTGGCGACGCCGAGGTCGACCAGCGCGCCTGTTTCGAGCTGATTGATGGTGGCTCGGGACAGCCCGGCCATCTTCGCCAGCCGCTCCTGCGAAAGGCCCAAGGCATCGCGCCGCTCGTGCACCAGCAGGCCAAGTTCGCGCAGATTCATGGTGGATCGCCTCAGCAGGATCAACAGGAATATGTCAAATATACTCGACAATTATTGTCTGATCCGGGCGATCGGGAAGGGCTTCGTGCCACCCGGTTCAGATCTTCGGAATCCGGATGCGGCTGATCATCAGCGAGCCCGACACGGCAAAGATCAGCACCAGCGGGTGCAGCGTGAAGCCGGCGATCCTGGTCGAGCCGAACCACAGCTGCTCGCCCAGGGCGCCCTGCATCGCGGCCACTGCCAGCACCATCACCAGCAGCAGCGAGGTCGGGATGGGCGTGCCTTCGAAGTACTTGACCTTGTCGCCGCCCTCGCTGAGCTTTTCGGCGGTGACGTTGTAGCGCGCCAACCGCGACACGCCGCAGGCGACGAAGAACACCAGCACGATGCGGTCGTACAGGCCCTGCATGCCGCAGCCATAGGCAATGGCCGCCGGCGCCACGCCGAAGGAGATGATGTCGGCCAGCGAATCCAGCTCACGCCCCATCGCCGAGCTGCGCTGGCGCCAGCGCGCGATGCGGCCGTCCAGCACGTCGAACACCAGTGCCAGCGGAATCAGGCCGCAGGCGAAGTAGATGTGCAGCACCTCGCGCGTCTGCAGGTAGGTCATCACCGAAAACAGCGCGCCGACGCCGCAGAAGGCATTGGCCAGCGTGATCCAGTCGGCGAGGTGGAACTCGCGGATCATCGAAAACGGTTTGGGTCGGTCCATGGCGCGAGGATAGTGCAAGCCGCGCAGAGTCGGCGATCGACCGACGCGGCATGCGAACGAATCGGTCACCCGCCGAAGCGCTGGGCCTCCACCCCCGGCACGTCCATCGCCACCGCAAACAGCCCGCCGGCCAGCGGCTCGGCTTGCAGCTGCTCGGGCGTCAGGCCGAAGCGGGCACTGCTGACGTACAAAGTACGCAGGTCGGGCCCGCCGAAGGCGCAGTTGGTGATGTGGCGGGTCGGCAGCGTGATGCGCGCCAGTTCGGCGGCACTCACCGGGTCGTGGCAGCTGACGCAGGCGCCGCCCCAGTGGGCGATCCACAGGTTGCCGGCGGCGTCGCGTGTCAGGCCGTCGGGCAGGCCGTCGCCGGCGGCGAAGCGCAGCCACAGGCGCGGGCGGCTCATCGCGCCGGAGTCGGGGTCGAAATCCCAGCAGCGGATGCAGCCCTTGGCGGTGTCGTTGACATAGATCGTGCGGCCGTCGGCCGACCAGGCCGGGCCGTTGGTGACCACGAAGCGCAGGTTGTGCCGCACGCAGGCGCCGTCGGCGCTGTAGGCGTACAGCGCGCCGGTGGGTTCGACGCAATTGAAGTCCATGGTGCCACCCCAAAAGCGGCCGCGCGCGTCGCAGTTGCCGTCGTTGAAGCGGTTGCCGGCGGGTTCTTCCGGCGGCTGGTGCAGCAGGCGCGGCGCGACTTCGGGCCGCGCCGGGTCGAACAGCGCAAAACCGCGCCGCAGCGTCACCAGCAGGTCGGGGCTGCCATGGCATTCGGCGACGGCCGAGATCTCCTCGCCGAAAGTCCAGCTGCTGCGTGCGCCGTCGGCCGGGCGGTAGCGGTGCAAATGGCGGTCCAGGATGTCGACCCAGTACAGCGCCTGTTCGCGCACCGACCAGCGCGTGCCTTCGCCCAGCACGGCATTGGCCGGCCAAACACACGAAACTACGCCGGAAACCGCGCCGGACACGGCGGAGGATGCGCTCATCGTCGTTTCGCCTCGAACAGGCGCTGCAGCAGGCAGGAGACGAAGAGTAGACCGCCAATCACGATGCGTGTCCACCAGGAACTGAGCGTGCCGTCAAAACTGATCAGCGTCTGGATCACGCCCAGGATCAGCACGCCGAACAGCGTACCGACGACATAGCCCACGCCGCCCGACAGCAGCGTGCCGCCGATCACCACCGCGGCGATGGCGTCCAGCTCCAGCCCCACCGCATGCAGGCCGTAGCCCGACAGCATATAGAAGGTGAACACCACGCCGGCCAGCGCCGAGCAGAAACCGCTGAAGGTGTAGACGAGCACGGTGGTGCGCGCCACCGGCAGGCCCATCAGCACCGCCGAGGCTTCGCTGCCGCCTATCGCGTAAACGGTGCGGCCGAACGCCGTGCCATGGGCCAGGAAGATGCCCAGGCCCAGCACGGCCAGCGCCAGCAGCGCGCCGACGGTCAGCGATGCTGTTTCACCGAACAGCGGAATGCGCGCCTGCGCAATCTCGGTGTAGCCGGCGTCGGTGATGCTGATCGAATCGATGCTGATCAGGTAACACAGCCCACGCGCCAGGAACATGCCGGCCAGCGTGACGATGAAGGGCTGCAGCCGGAAGCGCTGGATCAGCCAGCCCATCAGCGCGCCAAAGGCCGTGCCGATGGCCAGCACCACGGGAATGGCCGACGCGGCGTTCCAGTGCCAGCGCTCGACCAGCGCGGCCGAGACCATCGTCGTCAGCGCGATCACCGAGCCCACCGACAGATCGATGCCGCCGGAGAGGATCACGAAGCTCATGCCGACACCGATGATCAGCAGGAAGGCGTTGTCGATCAACAGGTTCAGAAAGACCTGCGGCGAAAAGAAGCCGCCGTAGGCGAAGGAGCCATAGCCGGCGGCGAGCGCGAACACCGCGATGGCGCCGAGCACCGGCACGTAGCGGGCATCGATGCTGCGGGCGGGGCCGATCGGGGCGCTGGTTCCGGCAGCGATCATCGCGGCAGCTCCTTGGAGACACGGGGTGCCGACTCGACGGCAGCTGCAGGCAGAGGCTTGCGCTGCACCCAGCCGCGCAGCGCGGCGCGGAACTCGGCCGACTGCAGCAGCATCACGACGAACACCACCGCGGCCTTGACCACCAGGTTGATCTCGGGCGGCACGCCGATCGAATAGATCGTCGATGTCAGGGTCTGGATGATCAGCGCGCCCAGCACGCTGCCGGCCAGGCTGAAGCGGCCGCCGGTGAGCAGCGTGCCGCCCAGCGTTACCGCGAGGATGGCATCCAGCTCCATCAGCATGCCGGCGTTGTTGCCGTCGGCGCTCTTGACGTTGGAGCTGATCAGCAAGCCGGCGACACCGGCGGCGACACCGCAGAAGACATAGACGCAGACGGTGATCAGCCGCTCCGGCAGCCCGGCCAGGCGCGATGCCGCCGGGTTGATGCCGATGGCCTGGATGAACAGGCCCAGCGCCGTGCGGGTGCACAGCAGATGCAGCGCGGCCCACACGGCGGCCGCGATGAACACCGCGAAGGGCAGGCCCAGCAGGAAGCCGTTGCCGAGGAAGAAGTAGGGCGCGTAGTAGACGGTGATGATCTGCCCGCCGGTGAGCAGCTGCGCCACGCCGCGGCCGGCCACCATCAGGATCAGCGTGGCGATGATGGGCTGCATGCCCACGCGCGCCACCAGCAGGCCGTTCCACAGCCCGCACAGCGCCGCGGCGCCCAGCGCGGCAACGATCGCCAGGCCCATCGGCACACGGCTGACGTAGGTCTGCACGCCGTCCTTGACGACCAGGTCGCCGCCGATCAGCAGCGCCGCGGTGGCCGCGGCAATTGCCACCACCGCGCCGACCGAGATGTCGATGCCGCGCGTGGCGATCACCAGCGTCATGCCCAATGCCACCACGGCCAGCGGCGCCGCGCGATTCAGGATGTCGATCACGCTGCCGTAGAGATGGCCGTCACGCCACTGCAGCTGCCAGAAGCCGGGGTTGAAACCGGCATTGACGGCCAGCAGCAGCAGCAGCGTGCAGGCCGGCCAGAACAAGCGGTGCGAAACGATGCGGGACAGGCTCATCAGGACCCCGCTGCAATGAGCTGATAGACGGCGTGTTCGCTGCTGTCGCCCGGCAACTCGCCGACCTTGCTGCGGTCGCGCAGCACGACGATGCGGTCGGACACGCGCACCACCTCGTCCATCTCCGACGAGATGAACAGCACGGCCAGCCCGCCGCGCGCCAGGTCGAGGATGCGGTTCATGATGTCCTGCTTGGCTGCGACGTCGATGCCGCGGGTCGGTTCGTCGAGTATCAGCAGCGTGGGTTCGGTGGCCAGCCAGCGGCCGAGCACGGCCTTCTGCTGGTTGCCGCCGGACAGGCGCGCGATAGGTGTTTCGCTGTCCGCCGTCTTGATGCCCAGCAGCTGAATGAAGCGCGTGGCGATCTCATCCTGCTGCGTGCGGCTCAGCGCGCGCCAGACGCCCTGGCGGGCCTGCAGTGCCAGCACCAGGTTCTCGCGCACCGAGAGTTCGCCGACGATGCCTTCGACCTTGCGCTCTTCCGGGCACAGCGCCAGGCCGTGGCGGATGGCCTGGGCGGGGCTGGTCAGGCGCAGCGGCACGCCGGCCAGCCGCAGCTCGCCGCTGTCGGCGCGGTCCAGGCCGAACAGCAGGCGCGCGAGTTCGGTGCGGCCCGAGCCCAGCAAGCCGCCGACCCCCACCACCTCGCCGCGGCGCAGCGTCAGGTCCAGCGGCCGCAGCTGGCCGCGTCGGCCCAGCCCGGTGGCCTGCAGCAAGGGTGGTGCGTCCTCGGGCACCGTGCCTGCCGCATCACGTGCGCCCGCCTTGCCCACCGCCTCGCCCAGTTCACGCCCGACCATCGCGCGGATCAGCGCCTGCGGCGGCAGCTCGGCCTTCAGGTACTCGCCGACCCGCTCGCCGTTGCGCAGCACGGTGATGCGGTCGCACACCGCGTACATCTGCTGGAGGAAATGCGTGACGAAGAGGATCGCCATGCCCTCGTCGCGCAGCCGGCGCATCACCTCGAACAGGCGCTGCACTTCTTCTTCATCGAGGCTGGAGGTCGGCTCGTCGAGGATCAGCACCCGCGCCTTCACGCTCAACGCGCGGGCGATCGCGACCATCTGCTGCACAGCGACCGAATAGCTGGACAACAGCCGCGTGACGTCGATGTCCAGGTGCAGCCGGGCCAGCAGCGCGCGCGCGTCGGCCTGCATGCGCTGCCAGTCGATGCGCCACAGGCCGGCCGCGCCTTTTCGGGGGTAGCGGCCGGCGAAGATGTTCTCGGCCACCGACAGGTTGGGGCACAGGTTCACCTCCTGGTACACCGTGCTGATGCCCAGCTGCTGCGCCGCCGCCGGCGTGGCCGGCTGCACGACGCGGCCCTGCAGGCAGAGCTCGCCGCTGTCGGGCGCGTAGACCCCCGTCAGCAGCTTGATCAGCGTCGACTTGCCGGCGCCGTTCTGCCCCATCAGTGCGTGGATCTCGCCGGCGAACAGGCGGAAATCCACCTGCTGCAAGGCGAGCACACCGGTGAACGCGCGGCTCAAGGCCCGCGCTTCGAGGACGACTTCTGAACTCACCCTGCGATCAATCCTGGATCAGTATTTCCGCTTGGGGAATTCTTTGGCCGCCACTTCCATCGGGAACACGCCCTCTTCGGTGACGATGCGCTTGGGCAAGGTCTTGCCGGCCTTCAGGTCCTTCACCGCCTGCATCAGCTGCGGCCCGAGCAACGGGCTGCACTCGACGCTGACATTGAGCTTGCCGGCGATCATCGCCTCGAAGGCGCCCTTCACGGCGTCGATCGAGATGATGATGATGTCCTTGGCCGGCTTCAGCCCCGCTTCTTCGATGGCCTGGATCGCGCCGATCGCCATGTCGTCGTTGTGCGCGTAGAGCACATTGATCTTCTTGCCCTCGGCCTTCAGGAAGGCTTCCATCACCTCCTTGCCCTTGGCGCGGGTGAAGTCGCCGGTCTGCGAGCGGATGATCTTGAAGCGCGGGTCGGCCTTGATGACTTCCTCGAAGCCCTTCTTGCGGTCGATCGCCGGTGCCGAGCCCACGGTGCCCTGCAGCTCGACGATGTTGACCGTGCCGGTGCCGCCCTTCATCTTGTCGACCAGCCAGCGCCCGGCGCGGCGGCCTTCTTCGACGAAGTCCGAGCCCATGAAGCTGACCCACAGGCTGTCGTCCTTCTCGTCGACCGCGCGGTCCGACAGGATCACCGGGATCTTCGCCGCCTTGGCCTCGCGCAGCACCGTGCCCCAGCCGGACTGCACCACCGGCGAGAAGGCGATCACGTCGACCTTCTGCGCAATGAACGAGCGGATGGCCTTGATCTGGTTTTCCTGCTTCTGCTGCGCATCGGAGAACTTCAACTCGATGCCGGCGTCCTTGGCCGATGACTTGATGGATTCGGTGTTCGCGGTGCGCCATTCACTCTCGGCGCCGACCTGGGCGAAGCCCAGCGTGATCTTGCCCTGCGCAAAAGCGGCCGGGATCGGCAGGCCGGCGGCCAGCATCGCGGCGAGAACGGTTCTTCTTTGACTGTGCATGTGCTATCTCCTTCAAGGGTGAGCGAGCGCCCGGGATCCGTCGGCCAGCCTGGGCCGCGCAAACCTCGGTGGGTGGGGAAAACCTAGCGCCGCGGCAGCAGGCCGAAGCGGTGGACGGTGCTGCTGCGGAACATGTCACCGGGCCGCAGCAGGGTGCTCGGGACATCGGGCCAATGGGCTCTGTCGGCCATGTGGGGTGCGTTGGGCGGGTGCTGGGTTTCCAGGCACAGCCCGTCGCCCTGCCGGTAGACCTGGCCGCCGGAGCCGACCAGGCTGCCATCGAGGAAATTGCCGGAATAGAACTGCAGGCCGGGCTCGGTGGTCTCGATCTCGAGCACGCGGCCCGAGCCGGGGTCGACCAGGCGCGCGGCGAAGGCCATGGCATGGTCATCGGCGCGGTCCAGCACCCAGTGGTGGTCGTAGCCGCGCGCACGCACGATCTGCGGGTGCGCATCGCGCAGGCGCGCGCCGATGCGGGTGGACTCGCGGAAGTCGAAGGGCGTGCCGGCGACATCGGCCAGCGCCTCGGGGATCAGCGTGGCATCGACAGCGGCGAATCGGCTGGCGGCCAGCGTGAGCCGATGGTCCAGCACGCTGCCGCCGCCGGCGAGGTTGAAGTAGTCGTGGTGGGTGAGGTTGATTACCGTCGTGCGATCGGTGCTGGCCTGGTAGTCGATGCGCCAGCAGTTGTCGGTGGTCAGCGTGTAGCGCACGCGCACGTCCAGCTGGCCGGGGTAGCCTTCTTCGCCGTCGGCACTGCGGTAGTTCAGCTGCAGCGCGAGGCTGCCGTCGCGCGCCGCCGGCAGCGGCGTGATGGGCCAGAAGCGCGTGCCGAAACCGCCGGGGCCGCCGTGCAGGGCGTTGGGTCCATCGTTGAGGCTCAAGGGGTGAGCCACCCCGTCGATCACCAGCCGGCCGCCGGCGATGCGGTTGGCATGCCGGCCGACGATGGTGCCGAAGTGCGGGTTGCGCGCCACGTAGTCGTCCAGCGTCGGCAAGCCCAGCACGACGTTGGCGCTGCGACCGTCGCGATCAGGGCAAAGGATTGCTGTGACGATGCCACCCAGGTTGATCGCCGACAGGCGCAGGCCCGCGCCGTTGTCCAGCGTGTACTCGGTCACCGCGCGGCCGTCGGGCAGCGTGCCGAAGTCCCGGCGGGTGATGCCAGGCGATGCCGTCGCTTCGTTCACCACGGTGCCGTGCTCAAGTCCACCCGCCGTCGACGACGAAGTCCTGCGCGGTGCACATCGCGCTGTCGTCGGCGGCCAGGAACAGCGCCATGCTGGCGATGTGCGTGGCCAGCAAGGGCTGGTTGATGCACTGGCCGCGGGCGATCTCTTCGCGGCTGGCCTCGTCGACCCACAGGCGCAGCTGCTTGTCGGTCATCACCCAGCCCGGCACGAGGGTGTTGACACGGATGTTGAACGGCCCGAAGTCGCGCGCCAGGCTGCGCGTGAGCCCCTGCACCGCGGCCTTCGACGTGGTGTAGGCTGGCATGCCGCCTTGCTTCAACTTCCAGCTGATCGAGCCGAAGTTGACGATGCTGCCGCCGCCGGCCGCGCGCATGTCCGGGCACACCGCCTTGGCGGCGAAGAACTGGTGCTTCAGGTTCACCGCGATGCCGGCATCCCAGCTCTCGGCGGTGGTGGTCTCGATGCTGTGACGCTTGTCGTTGGCGGCGTTGTTCAGCAGCACGGTGATCGGGCCGACGTGGTCGCGCACGCGGTTCACCGCGGCGTCCAGCGCGGCGATGTCGGTCAGGTCGGCGGCGACGAACAGCGGCGGCACTTCGGCGGTGGCGGCCAGCGTGTCGGCCCAGGCCGCGCCGGCCGCGGCATCGATGTCGATGAAACCGACGCGGGCCCCTTGCGCCGCGAACTGCTCGACCAGCGTGGCCCCGATGCCGGTGGCCCCGCCGGTGATCAGGACCCCCCGACCCCGCAGGCTGGGATAACGGGCCAAAGAAGGGGCAAGCAAAGACATTGAAGTTCCGTTGTGGCTGATTTAGTCATACTAAAAGCCATGGCTTCCGATAGAAATAGGGTTTGTACCGGGGAGTCTGAAAATAAAAGCATACTTTATGATCGCTGCTCAGCGCGAATCAAGATTCCCCCGCAGCCGCGCACTTCCGGAGACACCACCATGCAACGTCAGCACTTCATTCGCTTCGGCCTCGCCGCGGCGGCACTCAGCCTCACGCTCGCCGGCCCGGCCCAGGCGCAGGACAAGGGCAGCGTCGGTGTCTCGATGCCGACCAAGTCGTCGGCACGCTGGATCTCCGACGGCGACAGCATGGTCAAGAGCCTGAAGGACAAGGGCTACAAGGCCGACCTGCAGTACGCCGAGGACGACATCCCGAACCAGCTGGCGCAGATCGAGAACATGATCACCAAGAAGGTCAAGGTGCTGGTGATCGCGGCGATCGACGGCACCACGCTGTCCAACGCGCTGCAGAAGGCGGCCGACAGCGGCATCAAGGTCATCGCCTACGACCGGCTGATCAAGGGCTCGAAGAACGTCGACTACTACGCCACCTTCGACAACTTCCAGGTCGGCGTGCTGCAGGCCACGTCCATCGTCGACAAGCTGGGCCTCAAGCAGGGCAAGGGCCCGTTCAACATCGAACTCTTCGGCGGCTCGCCGGACGACAACAACGCCTTCTTCTTCTACGACGGCGCGATGTCGGTGCTGAAGCCCTACATCGACAGCGGCAAGCTGGTGGTGCGCAGCAAGCAGATGGGCATGCAGAAGGTCGGCACGCTGCGCTGGGACGGTGCGGTGGCGCAGGCGCGCATGGACAACCTCCTCAGCGCCTACTACGGCAATGCCCGCGTCGACGCGGTGTTGTCGCCGTATGACGGGCTGTCGATCGGCATCCTGTCCTCGCTCAAGGGCGTGGGCTACGGCACGCCGAAGCAGCCGATGCCGGTGGTCAGCGGGCAGGACGCCGAGGTGCCGTCGATCAAGTCGATGCTGCGCGGCGAGCAGAGCTCGACGGTGTTCAAGGACACGCGTGAACTGGCCAAGGTCACCGTCAACATGATCGACGCGATGCTCTCCGGCAAGGCGCCGGAGATCAACGACACCAAGACCTACAACAACGGCGTCAAGGTCGTGCCGTCCTACCTGCTGAAGCCGGTCAGCGTGGACTCCGGCAACTGGAAAGAGGTTCTCGTCGGCAGCGGCTACTACAAAGAATCCCAGCTGAAGTGAGCGGGGGCGCGGTGGTGCACAGCCTGCTGGAGATGCGCGGCATCACCAAGTCCTTCCCCGGTGTCAATGCGCTGGACGATGTGAACCTGGTGGTGCGCGCCGGCGAGATCCATGCGGTGGTCGGCGAAAACGGCGCCGGCAAGTCGACGCTGATGAAGGTGCTGAGCGGCGTCTACCCGCATGGCAGCTACAGCGGGCAGATCCATTTCGACGGGCAGGAGCGCCACTTCCGCGGCATCCGCGACAGTGAACACGCCGGCATCATCATCATCCACCAGGAGCTGGCGCTGGTGCCGCTGCTGTCGATCGCCGAGAACATCTTCCTCGGCAACGAACGCGCGCGCTTCGGCGTGATCGACTGGTTCGCGGCCTTCGCGCAGACGCAGGTATTGCTGCGCAAGGTGGGGCTGAATGCCTCGCCGCGCACGCTGATCACCGACCTGGGCGTCGGCCAGCAGCAGCTGGTGGAGATTGCCAAGGCGCTGGCCAAGCAGGTGAAGCTGCTGATCCTGGACGAGCCGACCGCCAGCCTCAACGAGACCGACAGCGACGCGCTGCTGGCCCTGCTGCTGGAGCTGAAAGCGCAGGGCATTGCCTGCATCCTGATCTCGCACAAGCTCAATGAAGTGGCCAAGGTGGCCGATGCCATCACCGTGCTGCGCGACGGCGCCACGGTGACCACGCTGGACTGCCGGGCCGGCCCGGTCAGCGAAGACCTGGTGATCCGCCACATGGTCGGCCGCGAGATGGCCGACCGCTACCCGCGCCGCACGCCCCAGCTCGGCCCGGTGATGTTCGAGCTGAAGGACTGGCGCGTGCACCATGCGCTGCACCGCGACCGGCTGCAGATCAAGGGCGTCAACCTACAGGCGCGGCAAGGTGAGATCGTCGGCATCGCCGGGCTGATGGGCGCCGGCCGCACCGAGCTGGCGATGAGCGTGTTCGGCCAGGCCTATGGCCAGGGCATCAGCGGCGAGGTCTGGCTGCAGGGCCGGCGCGTGGACTGCAGCAGCATCAGCAAGGCGATTGCGCTGGGCCTGGCCTATGTCACCGAAGACCGCAAGGGCCTGGGCCTGGTGCTGGACAACGGCATCGCGCACAACATCAGCCTGGCGCACCTGGCCGGCGTGTCCAGCGCGGGGGTGATCGACGAAGGCCGCGAGGTCGCGGTGGCCAGCGACTACCGGCGGCGCCTGGGCATCCGCTGCGCCGGCGTGTCGCAGCCGGTGGTCAACCTGTCGGGCGGCAACCAGCAGAAGGTGGTGCTGGCCAAATGGCTGTTCGCCAAGCCGCGCGTGCTGATCCTCGACGAGCCGACACGCGGCATCGATGTCGGCGCGAAGTTCGAGATCTACACGCTGATGGCCGAGCTGGCCGCGCAAGGCCTGTGCATCGTGATGATCTCCTCGGAGATGCCCGAGTTGCTGGGCATGTGCGATCGCCTCTATGTGATGAACGAAGGCCGCTTCGTCGCCGAACTGTCGGCCGCCGAGGCCTCGCAGGAAAAGATCATGCGGGCCATCGTTTCATCCAACAACAACGCGAGTGCTGACAACGCCAGCGCGGAAAGCCCCTGAATGGCCACCACGACCTCTTATGCGGGCTACCTGAAGAGCAACCTGCGCGACTACGGCATGCTGATCTCGCTGGTCGTGATCATGGGCCTGTTCCAGTACCTGACCGACGGCACGCTGATGGAGCCGTTGAACCTGACGAACCTGGTGCTGCAGAACAGCTACATCGTGATCATGGCGCTGGGCATGCTGCTGGTCATCGTGGCCGGGCACATCGATCTGTCGGTGGGCTCGGTGGTCGGCTTCGTCGGCGCACTGGCCGCGGTGCTGATGGTGCAGTTCGAGATGCATTTCGTGCCGGCCACGCTGATCTGCCTGGCCGCCGGCGCGGCCATCGGCGCGGCGCAGGGCTTCTTCGTCGCGTTCTTCAGCATCCCGTCCTTCATCGTCACGCTGGCCGGCATGCTGGTGTTCAAGGGCCTGAGCCTGGCCTTGCTGCAGGGCCAGTCGGTCGGGCCGTTCCCCCACGTCTTCCAGCTGCTGAGCTCGGGCTTCATCCCGGACTGGTTGCACGGTGAGCGGCTTCGCCTCACCTCGCTGCTGCTCGGTGGTGTTGTCGCCGCGCTGCTGTTGTGGACCAAGTGGCGTGAGCGGGTGCAGCAGGCCCAGCACGGCATCGAGGACGAGCCCTTGCCGTTCTTCCTCGGCAAGAACCTGGTTTTCGTCGCGCTGATCCTCGGCTTCTGCGCGCTGCTGGCCTCGTACAAGGGCCTGCCCAACGTGCTGGTGGTGATGGCGCTGCTGATGCTGTTCTACGATTTCGTGACCCGCCGTACCACCTTGGGCCGGCGCATTTATGCGTTAGGCGGCAACGAAAAAGCGGCGCGGCTGTCCGGCATCAAGACCCAGTGGCTGAGCTTCTACACCTTCGTCAACATGGGCGTGCTGGCGGCAGTGGCCGGCCTGGTGTTCGCCGCGCGGCTGAACACCGCCACGCCCAAGGCCGGCACCGGCTTCGAGCTGGACGTCATCGCGGCCTGCTTCATCGGCGGCGCCTCGGCCTCGGGCGGTGTCGGCAAGGTGCTGGGCGCGGTGATCGGCGCGCTGGTGATGGGGGTGATGAACAACGGCATGTCCATCCTCGGCATCGGCATCGACTACCAGCAGGTCATCAAGGGCCTGGTGCTGCTGGCGGCGGTGTGCGTCGACGTCTACAACCGGAACAAGGCCTGATGCCCACGCAAGGCCACCGCGACTACCGCCAGCCGCCCGAGCGCAAGAGCATGCATGCGCGCATCGTGCGCGATCTGGGCATGCGCATCCTGGCCGGTGAGTTCCGCACCGGTGACCGCCTGCCGTCCGAGGCCACGCTGCTGGCCGACTACGACGTCAGCCGCCCGGTGCTGCGCGAAGCGGTGCGCGTGCTGGTGGCCAAGGGCCTGGTGCTGTCGCGCCAGCGCGCCGGCGCCACGGTGCGGCCGCGCAACGAATGGCATCTGCTGGACCCCGACGTGCTGTACTGGCTGATCCAGGCCAAGCCGCAGGGTGAATTCGTCGAGACGCTGCTGACGGTGCGCCGCATCTTCGAGCCGGCCGCGGCCGCGCTGGCGGCCAAGGTGGCCAGCGACGAAGCGCTGCAGCACGTGGCCGAGGCCTTTACCCGCATGGAAGCGGCGACCACCGCCGACGAATTGCTGGAGCCCGATCTTGCGTTCCACCGCAGCATCGCCGAGGCCACGAACAACGACCTGCTGGCCTACATCGGCACCATGCTGTCGCTGGCGCTGCGCGAATCGATCAAGCTCAGCAGCCAGCTGCCGAACACGCATGCCTTGTCGCTGCCACGGCACAAGGCCATCCTCACGGCCTTGCTGAACAGGGACCCGCTGGCGGCGCACCAGGCCACGCTGGTGCAGCTGCGCGAGACGCGGGATGACTTGTCGCTGATCCTGTCCTCGCGGCCGGATCTGGGGTGACCCCGCGCGCAGCGGCGGGATCTGGGGTGATCGCGCGCCGAGCGGCGAGGGGAGGGCGTTCTTCTTGTAGGCTCGGCGCTCGCCCCGATCCGGACCCCAACCCCGACAGCGCATGCCCGACCCCCAGTTCCTGTTCATCGCCAGCCTGGCCGCCCTGCTCGTGGGTCTGTCCAAGGGCGGCCTGCCGTCCACCGGCATCCTGGCGGTGCCTATCCTGTCGCTGCTGATCTCGCCGGTGAAGGCTGCGGCGCTGCTGCTGCCGATCTACATCGTCAGCGATGTCGTCGGCATCTGGCTCTACCGGCGTGATTTCAGTGCGCGCAACCTGAAGATCCTGATCCCCGGCGCGCTGGTCGGCATCTTCATCGGCTGGTGCCTGGCGGCCTACCTGTCCGACCGCATGGTGGGCCTGATGGTCGGCCTGCTCGGCGTGGGCTTCTGCCTGAACGTCTGGTTCGGCCCGCAGCCGCATCTGCGGGAGGTGCGGCCCGGTTCGGTGCCCAAGGGCTTGTTCTGGGGCGCGCTGTCGGGCTTCACCAGCTTCGTCTCGCATGCCGGCTCGCCGCCGTACCAGATCTATGTGCTGCCGCAGGGCCTGAGCAAGGCGGTGTTCGCCGGCACCTCGACAATCCTGTTCGCGGTGATCAACCTGGCCAAGCTGCCGCCCTACATGCAGCTGCGGCCGTATTCGATGGCCGACCTGAGCACCGCCGCGCTGCTGGTGCCCGCGGCGCTGATCGGCACCGTGCTCGGCGCCTGGCTCACCAAGCGCCTGGCCGACCGCTGGTTTTTTCGCCTGATCCAGGGCACGCTGTTCCTGATCTCCTGCAAGCTGATCTTCGAGGGCCTGCGCTCGTTGCTGGCGTAGCGGCGAATGCGGTTCACAAAGGGATCCGAGGTGCCTGCGCAAGGGCCTGACCGGGAGCCGACAAGGGCACCATCGCCGCTGGCGGCAGGCCGCACCCGGCGGCTGCGCCATCGCACGGGCTCGGAACGCAAGCGGCTGGCCTTTGCGCTGCTGCTCTCGCTGCTGATTCACGCGCTGCTGCTGAGCCTGGTCTTCGATGGCGATAGACCTGGGCTTCCGGGCTTCGGCTTCCCCTGGCGAGATCGACGGGCCGAGGTGCCCGAGTTGCGCGTGCTGATCGTGCCGATGCGGCCCACCACTGCAGAGCCAGCGATCGCGCCGGTCGCGGAGCCGCTGCCGCAGGCAGCCATCGAGCCCCCCGGCGCCGGTGAGCCGGCCCTTGCGCCAACGCCGTCTGCGGCGCCGCCCCTGCAGCGAGCGCCCGAAGCGACAACACCTTTGCGCGCCGAGGCGCCCGGTGACGCGGTGCCCGCACGGATCGCCGAGCCGGCGCTGATCGCCACGGAGCGAACCGACGAGCCCACCTTGGTCGTGCCCCCCGCGCCACCGCTGCCGATGCCCGCTATCGCAGCGGCGCCAAGCGCCTCGCGCCCGGAGCCCGTGCTGCCGACGCCTCGCGCCGCCGCTCCTGAAGCGCAGGCGCGAATCACCCAGGAAGTTCGAGAACCAGCCGCCGACCCTGCCCCTGTTGATCATGCGGAGCGGGAGGCCCAACGACAGACCGAGCAGGCGGCGGCGGCGCTGATCGAGGCGGCTCGACTGGAGACCGAACGCCAGGAGGCTGCGCGGCAGGCGGCGGCCCGGCAGGAAGCCGCGCGGCTAGAGGCTGCGCTGCAGGAGGCTGCACGTCGGGAAGCGGCGCGCGGCGAGGCCGCTCGACTGGAGACCGAGCGCCAGGAGGCCGTACGGCAGGCGGTAGCCCGGCAAGCGGCCGCACGGCAGGCGGCGATCCAGCAAGAGGCCGTGCGGCAAGAGGCGGCCCGGCAGGAGGCAGCCCAGCAGGAGGTTGCACGTCAGGAAGCCACACGGCAAGAAGCGGCCCGGCAGGAAGCTGCGCTGCAGGAGGCCGCTCGTCGGGAAGCGGCACGCCGCGAGGCCGCGCGCCAGGAGGCCTCGCGCCAGGAGGCCGAACGCCAGGAGGCCGCTCGGCAGGCCGTGGCCCGGCAAGAGGCCGCGCGCGCACAGGCCGAACAAGAGCACACGGCACGACGCGAAGCGGCGCGCCGGGCGATAGGACGCCAGCTGGATGAAGAAGCCGCCCAGCGTGAAGCCGCGGCGGCGGCAGCGCGCCCGCCCGGCACGCTGCCCTACTCCTTGAGCACCGCGCGACGAGGCCGGCTGTTCGGGCGCACCGACCCCAACGCCGAACTCATCCTGTACGCGGAAGCCTTCGCCCGCAAGATCCAGCTCAACATGACCATCGACATGGTCCGCGAAGCGGCGAAGCGGCCGCACACCGATCCCCTCGTGACGGTGGCCATTCGAAGCGACGGCTCGGTGGAGTCGGTGAGCTTCGTGGTCTCCAGTGGCGTGGCCGAGATCGATGACGCGATACGGCGCATCGTGCAAAGCCAGGTGCCCTACCCGGC
>NZ_DATILJ010000041.1:0-16303 GCF_035476535.1 Aquabacterium sp. | reverse complement strand
CAGGGCATGGCGTTGTTGGTGGAGAACACCGAAGCCGCCTGAGCGCCTTGGGGGTTCGCGCCGCCGTTCAGCCGTGCCGCGCGGCCGCCTGCAATGGCACGCCGGCGCGATCGGCGGCCGACCTACTTCAGGTTGACCGCGATCAGGTCGGTGCTGTTGTGGATGTAGAGAATGCCATTCGCCGACAGCGAGAGCTTGCCCGACGCCGGGTAGCTCCAGACTGAGCGGTGCGTCCGAAGATCGATCGCGTGCGTGGTCGTGTTGGTGCTGAGAAACAGCAGGTTGTCGGTGATCAGCACCTCGCTGACGAAGCCGGTCTCGGCAACGGCGTCCGGCGTCCATGACCACAGCACCGCGCCATCGGCCTCGGCGCGCGCTTCCATGCGCAAGGGGTTCTGGTTGACGGCATAGAGTACCCCGCCGCGGTACGCCGGCGTGGTCGGATAGACGCCGTGGAATTGCCAGGCGATGGTGCCGGTGGTCGTGCGGAAGTTGGTCAGCGTGTTGCCGATCGCGCCGCCATTGAGCACCGAGTTGGAGTAACTCGCCGCGAACACCGAGCCGAGCGCGGCGTTGCCGAGCACCGGCGCGCCGCCGGCGTCATAGATGTAGTTCGTGTACGTCGGATCCGGGATGGTCACGCTGACCGCGCCGGTTGCCGGATCTACGACCTGCAGACGGTCGCCGGTGTAGGCGTAAACGCCGGTGGCGCTGACGGCCGGCGTCCAGTTCGTCACCTGCGACTGCGGCGAGAAGAAGAGCTGGCTGCCCTGCGCGGTGAAGGCGTACAGGCCGCCGTAGGTTCCGGCGTTCGCATAGACGGCGCCGTTCGGGCCGATCGTCGGCGCGTAGTAGGCGTCCCACTGGTTGCTGATGTCGGCGCGGAACACGGCGGAGCCGTCGGCCGCGTTGCGCGCGAACAGGTAGGCGCCATCCTGGTATCCGGCCGCGAAATACACGACGCCGTTCGCGACCGCGGCCGGGTTGGCCGCCGGGTAGGGCAGGCCGGCGAGGTCGAAGCGCCAGGCCTCGCCGCCGTCGAGCTCGCGCCGGGCGGTGATCATGCCGCCGTCCATCCACCCCGAGGACGCAACGAAGAGCAGCCCGCCGGAGGTGACGAGGTTCTGCTTCGTCTGGTTGAACGAGACATTCACCGTGTTTCCCGCGGTCTTCCAGCGCAGGGAGAAGCGGTCGGGATTCACGCTCACCGGCACGTGGCCGGTGTGAGCCGCGTTGCCCTGGAAGGTGCCCCAGTCCGGCGCACCGGGCAACGCGGCAAGCGCCGTCAGGTTGTTGCCCGGCCACGGCGTTGCGGCGGCCATCACACGCACCGAGTACGGCACCGTCACGCCGGGAACTTCCTGCGCCGAACTGCAGCCGGCATCGCGGCAGAGGCTGAAGGCAAGCGTGCCGGCAACCAGCCCTGCCGGGGCGGCGGGAGTGCTCGTCAGGCGCAGGGCGTAGCTGCCGTCGTCGAGGGCCGTCACCGTCACGGGGGCTCGGAACAGGCCGTTCGGGTCATTGACCAGGGCGTAGAGCGTGCCCACGTCGAAGTAGCGGGGACGCACGACGACCTCCGGCGCGATCGGCGAGCCTTGGGCGGCGATGCGCGCGAGACTGCCGGAGACGACGTCGACGCCGATCACCTTCAGCGCGAGCGCGAAGCTGGTGGATCCGCTGGCGTTGGTTGCGGTGACGGTGTAGGTTGCCGGCGCGGTAGCAGCACTCGGCACGCCGGAGATCGCGCCAGTTGCTGTGTTGATCGAGAGGCCGTTCGGCAGTGCGGGCGCGACGCTGTAGCTCGTGACGCTGCCGGTCACCGTCGGCGTGATCGCCGGCATCGTTGCGCCGACGCTCCAGGCCTGCGGCGACGGGTACGACAGCGCGGTGGGTGCCGCAATCGCCGGCGTACTGTCCGAGCCGCCGCCTCCGCAGCCGGCGAGCAGGAACGAGACGAACAGCAGCAGGCCGCAGGCGCTTGCGAATCGGCGAATCATCAGCGGATCTCCCTCTCGGCGTCCGGCGGCAGCGTGCGCACGCTCGGTATGTGTGTTATCGGATCTGTTGTCCAGCTGGCCGACCGCACGCCGGCGAGGCAACAGCAGCCGGCGCAGTGTAGATCGGGCCGGCTCCATCGCCGCCAACCCCACGCTGTACCAGCCCGCGCCCTTCGACATGGCGCGCGACTTCACGCCCATCGCGCTGGTTGGCCGCGTGCCGGTGGTGCTGGCCGTGACGGCGCAGGGCAGCATCGACTCACTGGCCAAGCTGATCGCCGCGGCCAAGGCCGCACCGAAGTCGGTGACCTACACGTTATGACAGACTGATGCGTGAAGCCCGCATCCAGCCGGATTGAGCGGGCCGCACAGACCATGCAGCACGCCAGCCGTCGCGGTGTCTTCTTCGCCGGCGCCGCCCTGGCGCTGGCGCTAGCCGGTTGCACCGGCGCCCCGACAAGGCCGGACAAGATGCCGCCCGAGGGCCGCGACCTGGCGCGCCGCCTCGGCCTTGCGGCCGAAGTCGTGGTGTTCTCGCGCGTGGCCGAGGTGGTGGAGGCCGTGAAGACCGGCCGCGCCGACTTCACGATCACCAACGCAACCGCCGCGCGCGCGTTGGAGGTCGACTTCACGCCGCCCCTGGTGGCGTTGGAGCTGGGCTACCTGTCGCTGCCCGGCGCGCGCGTGCTGGACGGCCGCTGGGGCCTGGAGCAACTGGCGATCGCCGTGCCCAAAGGCCGCGGCGTGGCCGCCGAGTACCTCAGGCGCTATGCCGAGCAGGTCCGCACCGAGGGGCTGGTGCGCGCGGCGGCCGAACGCGCCGGGTTGCGCGGCACGACCGAGTTGCGCTGAGTGTTCACTGCGCCTGGTGGGCAGGCCAGACACTTGAGTCAGGGACGGCTTCCCGTTCCAGACCGCCGCAGCCATCGACGGCAACGATCGAGCAATGCACGGGCCTTCGTCCGCCACCTTGTGGATGGCACTTCAGGACCCGCTGCCTAGACTGGATTCCAAGGTCAGGCGGCTGTGCAAGCGTGAGTTCCCCGCGCTGGGACGAACATCTCGCGAAGGAGTCTGCGATGCGGCTGGAATCCAAGCACGAGGAAGGCTTCGCGGTGCGCGTGGACGTCTACCTCACGAAGGAGGACGTGAGGCTCAAGCGCACGCTCATGGGCCTGCGGGTTGAGATCGCAGAGTGCCACAACGTGGCCCAGCCCGGCGCGCCGGCGCTACCGCGGCGGCTGCTGCACGTGGCGCTGCCGGAGGGCATGTGGCCGGAGCAGATACGGCTGCGCGAGGGCGAGCGCGTCGCGTTGACGGACGCGGCCACGCTGGTGGTGCCGGCGCAGCCGCTGGCGCCAGGCATGTCGCGTCAGCAAGGCGGACACCCGAGCGGAGAGGCCTGCGATGAGCACGGCGACTCGGCAGAGGGCCAGGAGAAGCCCGAGGACAGCGCCACGGACGGCTGCCGCTGCTGCCGGCCCAAGCCCCAGGGCGGGCCCTGGGAGGATCCGGGGCAGCGCGAAGAGCCTTTCCAAACGCCCGACTTCGCCCCGCCCAACGCGCAGCTGTACGAGGCCGAGGCGCGCGACCGCGATGGCGCCAAGCTCAGCACGGTTCGCATGGCGGGCCGCGTGCCCCTGGTAGCCATCGACCTGCGGCCGGTGCGCTACACGGAGCGCGGGCAGTTGGAACTGCTGACGCACATCGCCATCGAGATTCCCTACAGTCCGCGGCCGCGCGAGCGGGCCAGCGACGGGGAACTGGTGGCCGTGCTGGCAAAGGTGGGCGTGCAGATGGACCCCCGGCAGTTGCACCCAATGCCGGAGCCGGTCGTCACGTCGCGCGCGCAGGCCAACCGCTATGCCGAGCTGGCCAGGAGCTTGGTGGTGAACCCCGACCTCGTGAAGATCGGGCCGTGGACCGAACTGGTGGCCCAGCTACCGGCGGACTATGTGGTCATCACGGACAACCGGTCGTGGAACGCCGCGACGATCACGCCCATCGCGCCGCTGGCGGGCGACATGGTGGCGCAGTTCGAGCGGCTGGCCGCGCACAAGCGCGCGCGGGGCGTGACGGCCAAGGTGGTGACGATCACCGACATCGTCAACGGCCGCTACGGCAACCACCGCGCCGGCGCGCGCGACCTGCCGGAGGTGCTGCGCAACTTTGCCAAGCATGCGCACCGCAACTGGGGTACGGCCTGGCTACTGCTCGGCGGCGACGTGTCAGTGGTGCCAGCCCGCGAGGCAGCCGGCGCCATCGAAGGCCACATGGACGTTGCCGCGACGGACCCGCCGGAGGCCAACAAATCTTTCTGGACCGGCACCTTCCTGAAGATGCATGCGGTGAGCCCCGGCACGTGGTGGCCGGGCGGCACGGCGCGCCAGCTCGTCAACGCGGGCACGGGGCAGTTCATCCCCTACGACGCGACGGGTGCCACGGCAGGCGGCGGCCTGGGCTGGTACTGGACGGCCGCCGACTACACCACGCGCTCGACGATGGCGACCAACTTCGTGCGCGTGAACGGCGCGGCGTCCGTCGTCAACGCGCGGCTGCAGTGGCTGTACGAGTGGAACCGCATCCCCACCGACCTGTACTACGCCAGCCACCAGAGTTGGGTCATCGCCTGGCAGGAATTCTCGTTCTGGCTCTTCACGCTGCGGCTGCCCTATGTGTACTACCCGCCGCACGATTGGGACGCGCTGGACAACGGCGTCTACGGCCAGTACGTGGGCGGCGCCGACGTGGACGGCGTGCACTGGACGACGGACCTGAGCGTGGGCCGCGCGCCGGTGCAGTCGGGCGGCGAAGCGCAAGCCTTCGTCGACAAGGCCATGGCCTATGGCCGGATCGGCGCGCCGCTAACGGCGTGGAACCAGTCGAGCTGGCTGGAGCGCGTGGTGATCGCAGCCTCCAACTGGGGGGGAGGCACGCGGATCTCGCGGGGCGTCGGCAGCCCGCCCAGCAGCGGACAGTTCCACGCGGGCGCGGACGCGACGGTGCTGAACCTGGGCAGCATGCCGTCGACCTTCGACGTGCAGCTCATCGCCGAGATCTCCGACACCGACCGCCGCGAGCTGCCCTACAACACGCACAGCAACCCGTCGTCGCGCGGCTGGCATTTTGCGCGCAGCGCGACGGACCATGCGATGGCCGGGTTCTCGCTGTCCATCTTCGGCATCACGCTGGACTTCCCGCTGCCCAGCCCATGGGTGGTCGTGCATGGCGCGGTCGTGGAGCGCGATCCGCCGTCCTACCTGTTCGACGCGCCGGGCCAGGACGGCTCCATGGCGGACCAGGAAGCGTTGCGCGTACAACTCGCGGCCGACCTGCCGGGCTGGGGCCAGGTGTCGCGCCTGTACGAGGACATGACCGACCTCACGCCGGGGCAGGCGGTGGCCGCACCCGTGGGCTATCTGACCAGCACGCGGCTGCAGACGGCGCTGAACGCCGCGCCACACATCGTGAGCCTGTCCGGCCACGGCAGCCCCGGCGGCTGCTGCGGCGGTGGCACCTGGATGGCGAGCGCGCTGAGCAACGGATTGCCCGGCTTCATCGGCTATGCCGACTCTTGCCTGACCGGCGCGATGGACAGCGAGGACAGCTTTGCCGAAGAGCTGCTGAAGAACCCCAACGGCGGCGCCGTGGCCTATGTGGGTAACACGCGATTCAGCTGGATCGGCGTGGGCGACGACATCCAGCGCGCGTTCTTCTCGAAGCTGCGGCACACCCGCCATCTCGGTTTGCTGAACGACTGCCGCCTGGGCGCGCTGGACTTCGGCTACTGGCACGCCTATGCGCGCTGGATCGCGATGTCGCTGACGCTGTACGGCGACCCGGAGATGCGTGTGTGGCGCTTCGCGCCGCGGGTCATCTGGCCGACCGTGCGCTGGAAGAAGCCTGATCTGCGCGTGCCTGTCGAGGTGGAGCTGCCGCGCCCGCCCAGGCCGGTGGAGATCGGCCGCGACCTGCCCACGCACTATTGGGTGAACGTGAGCCAGGAGGGCGGCTTCGAGCGGCTGGAACGCGCCGAGGCCGGAGCGACGCTGTCGCTGAACGTGAGTGGCGCCAAGGCGGGCCGGCTGACGGTGACGGTGCACGCCGATGCGCCCGACTACGCGCCCTACGAGCGCGTCTTCGAGGTGGAGGGGCCGTACTGGCTCACCGGCCGCGTCACGCGACTCACGCACGGCGGCGACACCCACCCGTGGACTGGCGTGGACGTGCGCATGGCCGACGGCCGGTTGCGCCATTGGGTCGTCAACGGCCAGGCGCTGGGCAGCAGCGAGCATGGCTGCGAGGTCATCGTGCAGGCGCTGCTGCAGGCCCACACGGCCGATGTGGACATCGCACTGCAGGTGGACCGTGAGGGGGACGGCGCGCAGATCGAGGGGTTCCGGTTGCCGGCTTGAGAACCCGAGGGGAGGCCCATTGCGGCTCGGCGTCGATGTCATCCGGGAGGCGATCATGCGCGAACCATGGAATCAGCTCTGGGGACCGCGCAGGCGGACCTAGAGTGGCAGCGGTGGGTGAACGAGGGATGGCAGCCGGCTCGGCTAAACCAGATGGTGGCCATCTTGGGCGACCGAGCAACCGCGGTTCCCTGGACGGAGGAGCTGCAGGGGCGATGGCAGCACCACATGGAGCAGCCCAGCACTTTGGGCATGGTTGATGAGGTCGCCCGTGCCCGACGGGACGGGTTCGTTGGCACAGGACCGGCAGAGGCGCCGGCAGCTGTACCTGTGGCAACAGCAATTCGTCAGCGCGACGAACCTAACCGACACTTTGTCCATCGTAACCGCGGTCGAGCAGATGAGGGACTTGGTGAGCGACCTGAATGCGGCGACTGGCAAGCAGAAGGTTTGGAAGGGGTCAAGACCATCTTCTCGTTCCTCAAGGCCGGAGAGAAAGTAGCGGCGCTTGTCGAGCCTGTCGGCGCCAAGCTTGCCGGTGCCGCTGTCTCGGTGGGTGACTTCGCGCTGGATCGACTCGCGCCCCACAGTAGTGAGGACGCCGCATTGCCGATCGCATCTCTGCTGCTCGATGCCCAGAGAGAACTGAGCCTGACTACGTCGGGAGATCGGCGGCGCTCCGAGACTCATCCTGCCAGCCCGCAAGAAAGCGGGCAATCAGGCGTCGTCACTTCAGCAACTGTGCGCGCCAGCAGGCGCTTGGCGCAAGTGCTGCCTTGTGGCACTGGCCAGTGCGGCTGACCGCACGCGGCGATCCGGGCAGCTGACGTTCGCGGTACGCACAGCCGGCCAGGAACTGTCGTTGGCCATCGTCAACTTCCTGGCACCTCGCGAGTCGTACCTGCCCAACAGGCTGATTGCAGGCGAGCCGGACTCCCGCACGGTCAAGCTTTCTGCCCGCAATCCACTTAATCCTTCGTGGAGCGCCAAGGAATCGATGCCCGCCGCGGAGTTCCTCTAGACTACGGCCGTCAGCAATCGCAAAGGGAACGCATGGAAGCTCTACCCGAACCTCGGCAGCGAGCCAGCTTTAATACCCATACATTCTTCTTCGGTCGATATTACCTCCTCAACGTCCTCGGCTACGGCCTTGCGACTATCGCCGTTCTGCGCTGGAATCACCTGTTCGAAACAACCTCTCCATGGTGGCTGTTCGGCCTTGTGCCGCTCTTTCTTACGCGGTTCCGCTACATCATTGCAGGCGCCGCAGTGCTCATCCTTCTGACGCTCTGGCATTACAGGATGGAAATGTCATGGGGATTGGCCATCTTGTGCATTGCGGCCATTTATCTCGGACATCTCAGCGCGGTATTTATACATAACGCGGCGCATCTGAATTTCAGGCCGCTCTGGCTCAATGGGGTCATCGGGGAGGCGTGCGCTTTGCAGCAACTATCTGCCGGCCTTGTGGTGTGGCGCTTCTTCCATGCACATCATCATGCCTTTCCTGATGATCCCGAGCGCGATCCGCATCCGCCGAAAGGCTACACCTTCTGGCAGTTCATCGACGTGGCTCGTCTTCTCATCGCCCGACGCTTGGAAGGGTTGTATCTGAAGAACTGGGGAGATACTGCCGAAACGAGGAAGCGCTGGAAACAGCAAAACCTGCTGCTCCTGTTGTCGCGCTTCGCGAAGACCTTGTTCGTCTTCTCGTTGCTCGGCCCCAAGTACTTTGCGCTGGCGTTCGTGCCCTCGTACATCTCGAATGTGCTGTGCCTCGCTGCCTTCAACTATTTCACCCATCAAGAGCAGCCGGAAGGGACGGTCGAAGCACGAAACCTCCGTGGAAGCCCGTATTTCGATTTTTGCAACCGCTTTCTATTTGGGGTCTACTACCACAAGAATCATCATCGGAACCCTCGAGCGTTCAACCCGATGAGTGTGGACGCGGATCCGAGAGTCGCCTGAATGCGACCGATGCGGCGGGCCGTGCAGGGACCCTTGATCCGTGCCGGCAACCGGCTCGTCGTGGCGCGGCTGCCGCTGCCGGACGGCGAGCGCCACGAGGTCTTCATGCCACCGATGCCACGACGGCCCGACCCGCGGGCCGGGTGGAGCGAATGGGTTTCGCCGCGCCAGGTGTTCGATGTGCAAACCGGCGCAACGGGCGCGCAGGCCATGCTGCAAGTGCGCTGGCGCCTGCGCCTCTACGGTGAATGACAGTCGCGCTTCGCCGCGGGTCGGCGGGTCAGGCGGTCCCGCTCATCGAGTGAGGTAGAGCTGCCGTTGCTCGAACAGGTAGTCGCCGCCCGGCTGGTGGCCGGCCGCGCGCGACGCGCTGTATTGCGGTCGTTGCGGCAACGTGCGGGCCACCGCAAAACGGACCCGCTCGAACACGTTGCCGCCGGCCTGCCAGTTGGACACCTGGTTCAGCGTGTTCATCAGGCTGTAGGCAAATGGCGAATGACCGTCCTTGCCTTCGTCGAACACCGGCTCGTTGCCGCCCGAAGACATCACGACGACTGATTTCCTGTCGAGAAAGCTCTGCGGATTCGGCGTGCCGGTCTGCGGACGAATGCGTTCCTCCGAAGCCAGCGAACCCGAGTAGCAACTGTCCGACACCAGCGCCACTTGCGAGGCGCCGATCTGCCCGATCAGCCGGCTGATGTCGGTGTTGGACAACCAGGTCTCCGGCTGCTTGGCGACACTGTCGGACAGCAGCCAGTAGCCCAGCTTGGTCGACTCCACCAGCTCGCCGTGGCCGGCGTAGTACACCACCACCGAGTCGCGCGGACCGACGCTCAATGCCAGCCGGTTCAGCGCCGCCACCAGCGCCGGCTTGCTCGCGTTGTCGATCACCACGGCCTCGTACCCGAGCTTGCTCTCGAAGACCTTGGCCACGGCGTGTGCATCGCGCACCGCGTTGTTCAGCGAGGGGATCGATGCGTCGGCGTAGCGATCGACGCCGACGATCAGCGCGATCTTGCGCTCGATCTGCGGCAGCGATGCCGACAGCACGCGGCGCCTGGCCGGATCCGCTTGCTGCACTGCTGGAGGTGCTGGCGACAAGGCGGCCTGCTGAACAGGGTCTGGTGCGGGTGAGGGAAGCGGTGCAGATGCAGATGCAGATCTTGGCTCGGCGGGCGCGGCCGTTGCCGGTCTTGCCGGCGCTTCGGGTGCTGCCGGCGATGCAGTCGCGGCCCCTGCCGGTGTCGCGGTGTGGCGTTCCTTGCCCAGGCGCTCCTTCAGGCCGGACGTGATCAGGCAGAGGCCTTGCTCGGCCTCCTGCAGCGTCAGGCATTCGCGCAGATCGGCCAGCGCCGGGTTGCGCTCCAGCTTCACCACCGCATCGGCCAGCAGGTTCTGTTTGAACAGATGGCGCGCGTCCAGCATGCCCTGCAGCTCGTCGGCGGACAGGCTGGACAGCTTGACGGCACCGAAGTCGCCGCTCGGTTGGGTCTCGGCGCTGCCAGCGGCGGAGCCGCCGCCGAACCCGGCACCGGACCCGGTGCCTGACCCGCCGCCGGTTCCACGACCTGTGCCACCGCCTGTCCCATTCGCGCTGGTCGAGATGTCCAGCATGCCGGCGTCGGCCAGCACCTTGCTGCCGCTGACGGTGAAGGTGGTCGGCCTGAAGTCGGGGCCTGCTGTCGTCGTTCCGGTGACCCCATCGTTGCCGATGAGGGTCGACGTCACGGGGGTGAGGTCGAGCACCAGCGTCAGCGCCTGGACGTTGCCGCTGGCTTGCGAGAAGACGTAGTTCAGCGCGCTGAGCCCGCTGCCCGTCACCGCATAACTGCCGGGCGGCGACGTGCTTGCCGCCGTGGTCTGGAAGACGGCGGTGCCCTGCGTCGCATTGCTCACCGTGTCGCCGGCGACGAAGCCGCTGACCAACCCGGTCAAGCCGTCCAGCGACTGGCCGATGTTGCGCACCTCGGGCGTTGCCACGTACTGCAGCGCCGCCGGCGTGATCCGCGCGAACAGCACCGACGACTGGGTCAGGCTGTAGTTGGCCGCGTCCGCGCCCGTCAGCGTGAAGCCCGAAAAGTTGATCGGCTTGCTCGATCCGACGTTGCGATCGGAAAACGCACCCACGCCCGTACCGGCCAGCGACACCGCGTCACCGGCCAGGGTGTGAATCTGCGCCGTGCCCGACAGCGTGGCCGCGGTGCTGCCGTCGTAGACCTTGTCGCTGGCGCTCAGGCCGGTGAGCGCGACGCTCAGCGGCGTGATGCTGGCCTGCAGTGCCGGTGCCGGCTGCAGGCTGTAATTGCCGGCGTCGGCCCCGGCCAGGCTGTAGCCGGTGAGCGTGACGGCCTTGCCTTGGCCGACGTTCTTGTCGGCAAAGCTGCCGCTCACGTTGCCGTTGAGCGAGATGGCATCGCCGGCCACGCTGTCGAGGCTGGCGATGCCGGTGAGCACGGCTGCAGTCGTTGCGTCGTAGACCTTGTCCACGGCCGCCAGGCCGACCAGCGCCACCGGCCGTGGCGTGATGTTCGCCGACAGGCTGGTGGCGGACTGCAGCGCGTAGTTGCCGGCGTCAGCACCACTCAGCGTGGAGCCGCTGAGCGTGACGGCCTTGCCCTGGCCGACATTCTTGTCGGCAAAGCTGCCGGTCAACGCGCCGGTGAAGCTCACGCTGTCGCCCGGCAGCGCATTGAAGCTGGCCGTGCCGCTCAACTGCGCCACCGTCGTGGCGTCGTAGACCTTGTCCAGCGCCGACAGTCCGCTCAAGCTCAGCGGGCGTGGCGTGATGTCGGCCGTCAGCCCGGTGGCCGGGCCCAGCGTGTAGTTGCCGGCATCGGCGCCTGCCAGTGCGAAGCCGGTGACGGTGACCGGCTTGTCCTGGCCGACGTTCTTGTCGGCGAACCGGACCACCGGCGTGCCGGCCGTCGTGACCACGTCGCCGGGCAGCACGCTGAAGCTGATGCTGCCGGACAGCGTCGCGGTGGTCGTGGCGTCGTAGACCTTGCTGTTGACGCTCAGGCCGCCGGCCACCAGGTCGCGCGGCGTGATGTCGGCGAACAGGCCCGTCGGCGCGATCAGGTTGTAGTTGCCGGCATCGCTGCCGACCAGCGCGTAGCCGCTGAGGCTGACCGGCTTGGCGCTGCCGACGTTCTTGTCGGCGAAGCGGGCCAGCACCGTGCCGCCGAGCGCGACGTCGTCGCCCGGCACGGTATCGGCGATCGTGGCCTGGCCCGACAGCGTGGCCGCCACCGTGCCGTCATAGATCTTGCTGCTGACAATGTTGCCCAGCACGTTGACGGTCTTCGGCGTGATGTCGGCCGTCAGGCTCAGCGCCGAGGTGGCCGAGTAGTTGCCGGCATCCTTGCCGCCGAGCGAGAGCCCACTCAGCACGATGGTCTTGTCGGTGCCGACGTTCTTGTCGGCGAAGCTGGCCCCGGCCGAGCCGCGCAGCGACACCTCGTCGCCGGGCAGCGCATTCAGGCTGGGCGCGCCGCTCAGCACGGCCGTCGTGCTGCCGTCATAGACCTTGTTGGCGACGCTCACGCCCGACAGGTCCAGCGGCCGCGGTGTGATGTCGGCGCTGAGCTGGATCGATGAGGCCTGCAGCGTGTAGTTGCCGGCGTCGGCGCCGCTGAGGCTGATGCCGCTGACCAGCACCGGCTTGGCCACGCCGACGTTCTTGTCGTTGAAGCGGGCCGTCACGCCGCCGACGACGACCTGGTCGCCGGGCATCGCGTCGGTGACCGGCGTGCCGGACAGCGTGGCCACCGTGGTCGCGTCATAGACCTTGTTGGCGATGCCCAGGTCGATCACCGACAACGGCCGCGGCGTGATGCTGGCCGACAGCGACGGCGCTTCGCCGGCCACGAAGCTGTAGTTCATGGCCAGCCCGCCGTTGCTGCCGTCCACCACCTGGTAGCCCGTCACGGTCACCGGCTTGTTGTTGCCGACGTTCTTGTTGTTGAAGTGCGCCGTCGGGACGACGTTGATCGTCTCGCTGCCGATCAGGCCCGACAGCGAGGACATGGTGACCTTGGCCGACGCCGACGCGTTGTACACCTTGTCCACCGCCGCAGCGGCGCTGCCGCTGATGACGGCCCGGTTGATGGTGCCGGTCACGTTGCTGACGTACGTGGCGCCCAGGATCTCGGTCTCGTCGGCAAAGAAGCGCGCGCCGACGGCATCGAGGATGGTCGGCTTGTTCACGCCGGCGTTCTTGTCGACGTAGTGCGCGCTGGCGCAGCAGACCAGCTGAATCCCCGTGGTGCCTGGGGGTTGGCTGATCTGAAAGCCGTTGACGTCACTGCCGGCGGTCGTGCCGTCGTAGTCGCGCGTCGTGAGGGTACCGGCCACCGTGACGAACTGCTGGGCGCGGGACAGGAAGACGTTGCCATTGGGCAGCGGCTGGTTGGCCCCGTCGTGCACGATGTAGTCGCTGACCAATCCGCCCGAAACGAAGCTGCTCGGATCGGTGATGTCCTCGACGTAGACCATCCAGAAATTGGATGCGCTGAGTGAATTCGAATTGTTGTTCTTGAACTCGTTCAGCGGCGAGCTCCCGCCCCGGCCCACCAGGATGATGGGATAAGACGTGGTCGACGTCAGGAACGAGTTCGTCAGGTACACCGAATCGGCGTTGACATCGATGCCGCCAGCTGACAGTGCCGACCCGTTGAGCGTGAGCGTGCCGGATCCGCCATTGCCCGCGTTCAATCTGATCGGGCCGGGAGGGCCGTAATTGGGACTGTACGGATCGAGCTCGCCGGCGAGGTTGATCTGGGAGCCGGTGATCGTGATGTTCCGGTCCGCGCTCAGCGTCAGGCTGACGCTTTTCCCGGAGATGTGGGCGTTCGTGACGTCGATGTTGCCGCTCCCGTTGCCGCTTCCGCCGCCGGTGTCGACCGTGACGGAGCTGGTCTGAAGGGCTGCCGTGAGGGTTTCGGCGCTGATGCGCGACGGCTGCCCCGTGGCCGTGAAGCTGGCACTGATGTTGGAGTCGGTGATTCCGTCGCTGATGAGGATGTCGTACGGGTCGAGCAGCCACTGGCCGGCCGTGCCCCGCGGTGCGCTCGTGTCGACGCGGGCAGGCCGGGCATCCAGCCAGCCGCCGGAGGTCTCGATGTGGCCGCCGTTGCCCGACGACGCGCCTGCGCGTGCGCTGAGCACGCCGAACGCACGCGTGGCCTTGTCGCTCCACAGCACGATGCGGCCGCCGTCGCCTTGCGCCAGTGCGTCGGCGATGATGCTGGCTTGCGGAGCGAAGTAGACCGCCTGCGCATTCGCGAAGCGTGTGTCCTGGCCGCGTTCGCCACCGCCGACCAGCACCTCGCCGCCGCCGGCCTGGCCCGAGACATCGACGCGCGCGCCATCCATCAAGCCGACTTCGCGGCCAAGCATCAGCACCTGCCCGCCGCTGCCCTGCCGGCCTTGCGCGCTGACGCTGCCTTCGACCGTGCTGCGCCCGGCGGCCGATTCGATCCGCACGCTGCCGCCGCTGCCGCCGTCGGCACTGGTGCGGCTGCCGGCGGCAAGGGCCAATGAATCGCTTGCCTTGATCCAGACCTCGCCGCCGGCGCCGGTGCTCAACGCGTCGGCGCTGACGATGCCTTGTTGATTGACCGCGGCGGCATGAATGTCAATGCGCCCACCCGCGGCATTCAGCTCGCCGAGGTTGCGTGCCGAACCCGCTGGCGCCGTGATGCGCACGCCGAGGTTCGGCGCACCGGTGTCGACCAGCTCGACACTCTGCCCGGCCGCCAGGATGATCTGGCCGCCCGGGGTTTGCACCAGGCCCTCATTGCGCACATCGGTGCCGATCAGCGCGATGGTGCCGCCGAACGAGGTCCGCAACTCACCCCGATTGACGACTTCGGCGCTGCCGCCATTGGCCGTGAAGCGATAGCGCCCGCCCAGCCAATCGCTGTCGTTCAGGCGCAGCGTGGAGGTGACCAGGCCGGCGACGTCGATGCGCGCGTTCTGGCCGAACAGCACGCCGTTCGGGTTCAGCAACCACACGCGGCCGTTGCTGCCCAGGCTGCCGAAGATGTTCGACGGATCGTTGCCGACCACGCGGTTCAGCACCTGGCTGGTGGTATTGGCCTGCTGGAAGTAGACCGAATTGTTCGCCCCGATGGAGAAGCTGTTCCAGTTCAGCACCGTCTGCGGCGTGTTCACCACCGTCATGCGGTTGCCCGAAGTGATCACCTGGGCCTGCCCGTGCACCACCGAGACGCCGGACGGCAGCGTCTGCGCCAGCGCCAGCGCCGGTTGCAGCGACAGCGTGAGCAGCGAGCACGCGGACAACGCCAGCGCCAGCCGGTGCGGCGCGAAACGCCGGCGCAGCGAGCACGCGGTGGCGACAGAAACCCAAGCACGTGATCGCATGATGTCGCTCCAGTGATGGGAATTCTGGAGCAGGATGCCAAAGGGGCAAGCGAACAGTGGAGTATTTACCCCGCCGTGGCCCACCGCTGCTGCGTGAAGCGGCTCGCCAGGTGGCCGATGGCGGCGCCAAGGTCGCGCTGACGAGCGCGATGGTGCGCCACGCCGTGCCCGGCGGCGGCCCGTACACCGCCAGCAAGGCCGCAAGGCGCGCTCGGCCGCGCTGTTGTGAGCCACCGAGTGCGCCGCTCGGCCAACCCCGACGGCATGCTGTTCGACTACCTGAAGCAGGACGCCGCCGGCAACGTCACGCTGGTCACCAATGGCGAGCGCATCTTCATCATCGTCTGCGAAAAAGTCCTGCCACCACCATCGACCGCGCTGATCCTCGAGCTGATCGATCCGCGCGGCCACATCTGCTGCGTGGACCCGCCGCCGTCGACGATGACCGTCACGCGCAGCGGCGCCACCGGCCTCACGATGACGGGCAATGCGTCGTGGTTGCCCTTGACCGGCACCCTCGGCGCCGACGGTCGTTTCGACCTGCAGAGCACCGCCACCGTCGCCGGGCGGACCAACGTGCGCAGCCGCTTCACCGGCAGCTTTGCCCAGGGCCGCTTCGATGGCCGCTTGAGCGTCGGCACGCAGGGCGAACTGTTCGGCGTGCCGATCGAGTGGCGGCTGCAGGTCGTCGACCCGGTCGTCGGCACCGCGCCGGCGATGCGCATCAACGGTTTCCGTCGCGACGTGGCGATCAAGGCGGGCGATGCCATCAAGCCATCGCTGTCGATGCGCGCCTGCGCGCAGGCCGGCCTGCCGGTCGACTGGTGGCTGGTGGCCGCCACGGCCGACGGGCAGCTGTTCTCGTTCGACCTCGCGACGATGAGCTGGCAGCCCGGCTTGAAGGCAACGCTGACCACTGCGCTGGTCGACCTGCCCTACGTCGGACTGCCGTCCTTCGGTGGCTTGCCGGCCGGTGTCTACACCTTCTATTTCGGCATCGACACGGCGCCGAACGGCATGCTGGACCTGGCCTCCACGACCTACGAGCGCACGGTGCTGACGGTGCGGCCGTAGCACGGTGCGGCGCTGGCGTGCAGGCGTACAGGCGTGTAGGGGGCCGTGTCAGCCCATGTCGCGGGCGCGCGCCAGCAGCGTCGCATCCTGCCGCAGCAGGTGCTTGGCCACGCGCTGGGTCGGCGTTTGCGGCAGCGCGTCGACGAAGACGAAGTAGCGCGGCTGCTTCACCGGCGCCAGCCGCGCGCGGCACCAGTCGGCCAGCTCTTCGTGCGACAGCTGCGCCTGCGGCGCCGCCACGACGGCGACCAGCACCTCGTCCTCGCCGAGTTCGGAGGGCACGGCGATCGCCGCCGCCTGCGCCACCAGCGGGTGGCTTTCGACGACACGGTCGAGCTCGGCGCCGGAGATGTTCTCGCCGCGGCGGCGGATGATGTCCTTCTGCCGCGCGATGAAGTAGTAGTAGCCGTCGTCGTCGCGCCGCACCAGGTCGCCGGTGCGGAACCAGCCGTCCTGGAACGAGGC
>NZ_DATILJ010000040.1:0-2816 GCF_035476535.1 Aquabacterium sp. | reverse complement strand
CCGGGCCCGAGCCGGAATCGATCTGGCAGGTGATGGGCCGGCAGAAGGACATCCAGTTCGCCAGCCGGGCCGACAGCCACATCTTGCGGCAGAAGCAGATCCACCGGCTGCGCCATGTGATCCGCGAGCTGCAGAAGCAATTGCCGGCGGCCAAGCAGAACGATGCCAAGGTCAAGGAGCTGGTGTCCTGGGGCTGCGGCACGACGATGCATGTGGCGCACCTGGTGGCGCCGCGCCTGGATGGCGAGGACCACACCAAGGACATCGACTTCACGCCGGCCGGCGTGCGGTCGCGCCGCGAGGCCGGGCATGCCGACACGCTGCGCATGATCGAGATGTCGCCGTGGCGCATGCCGGCCGATCCGATCGAGGGCGTCATCGAGCACAGCCTCGGCTGACAGGGCCGCGCACGGATCTTCTTCTACTACACCAATCTTGGAGGACTTTTCATCATGTTCACACGACGTCTCACCTGGATCGCCGCGGCCTGCGCCGGCATCGCCGCTGGCGCAGGAGCCCAGGCCGCGCCCATCGTCTACCACGCGGTCGATCTGCAGGCCCTGTCGACCAACCCTTCCGATAGCTCGGGCCAGGCCATCTCCGGCAACGGCCTGACTGCAGGCAACAGCTGGTCCGCCGCGGATTCGCAATACCACGCCGTGCGCAACACCGGCGGCGCGGGACCGCAGGATCTCGGTGCGCTGGGAGGGCCTGGGTACGGCAGTTCCGCCTACGGCATCAACAACGGCGGCACGGCGGTCGGCGGGTCAAGCTATCCACGTGCCGACCAGAACATGTTTGCCACACACGCGGTGATCTTCGACGGCAACACGGTCAAGGACATCGGCGCGGTCAATGGCGACTACAGCAGCTACGGCTTCGGCATCAACAACCTCGGCCAGGCGACCGGCTGGGCCAGCAATTACTTCGACGGCTTCGGCGGCATGCGCACCGGTGCCTTCTTCTACGACGGCAGCACACTGCACGACCTGGGCACCTTGGGCGGCGACTACGCCACCGGCCGCGCGATCAACGATGCCGGCACCATTGCCGGCTACTCGAAGAACAGCAATGGCCAGCAGCGCGCCTTTGTCACCCAGGGGCAGCAGCTCATCGACATCGGCACGTTCGGCGGCGCCACCAGTTACGCGTTCGGCATCAACAGCCAAGGCGATGTGGTGGGCGGTGCAACGGTGGCCTCATCGATGGAGCATGCGTTTGTCTACCGCAACGGGCAGTTGATGGACATCGGCTTCCTGCCCGGGGACGTGCGTTCCGAGGCGCGCGACATCAATGACAAGGGCTGGGTCGTCGGTCTGTCCGGAGGCAGCGCCAACCACGGGTTCCTCTTCGACGGCACGGTCATGCACGACCTGGCCTCGTTGATCGGCTCGGGTTTTGATGGCTGGACGATCCTCGACATCACCGGCATCAACGACACCGGCCAGATCGTCGGCACTGCCATTCGTGACAACGCCGTCCACGCGTTCCGGTTCGACCTGGTGCAGAACGACGGTACCGTGCCCGAGCCATCGACCTGGCTGCTCGTGGCCCTGGGCTTGGCCGGGCTGACGCTGTCGCGCTCCCGCCGCGCTGTCAGCTGAGCGCGAACAGCGCTGTGCGGCCCGCGACCGTCAATCGCCGAGCCGCTGCAGGGCCTGCGCCAGCTCGATCTCGACGCTGGCGCGCGCGGTGAAGATGCGGTACACGGATTCCAGCAGCACCTCGTCGTTCAGCGGTTCGTGGTGCAGGAAGGCCAGGTGGCCGATCACGCCGCCATCGCGCGCAAGGATCGGCAGGCCCAGGTAGCCTTCGTAACCTTCTTCACGCGGAAACAATCGGCCTACACCGGCGGGGTGGAAGCAGGTGCTGCCCTCGGCATAGACACGCTCACAAGGCGTGCCGGCCAGTTCGTACTCGAAATTCGCATCGAAGCCGTCGCGGCGCCAGAAGGCCAGCGTGCGTGCGCGGGTTGCCGGGCGGTTGGCGCACTCGGTGATGAAGGCGCAGTCGATGTGCAGTGCACGCGCGAAGTGCATCACCAGGGATTGGAAGAAGGATGCGCCGCTGCTGCGCGCCGTGCCTTCGGCGATGGCATCGATCAGGGTCTCGACCCGCTTGATCCGTGTGATGTCGGTGTCCAGGCCGATCAGCCGATAGGGGCTGCCGCTGGCGTGGCGGATGGCGGTGGCCCGTGACAGCACCCAACGGTAGCGGCCATCGGCATGCATCAGGCGGTGCGGCAGCTCGAAGCGCTCGCTCTTGCCGTCGAGGTGCTGCTGCAGCGCCTGCCGCACGGCGCTGCGTTCATCCGGGTGCACCAGCGCATGGCGATCGGCCAGGCACATCGGCGCCGCCTCGTCGCTTGCTGCATCGCGGCCCAGCATGTGCAGCCAGCGCGGCGAGCCCTGCAGACGGTCGGCTGCCGGGTTCCACTCCCACAGGCCGTCAGTGGCGCCACGAAGGGCCAGCGCGTAGCGTTCCTTGCTGACGAACAGCGCCTGCTCGATGCGGCGGGACTCTTCGCGCACCTGATCCAGCGCACGACGTTCGAACGCGGCCGCCCGGTCCAGTTCGGCCACGCGTTGTCGCAAGGCATGGCAGGCGGAGCGCTCGCGCAGCGCAATCTGCAGCACGATCTGCGTGGCGATCAGCGCTGCCGCAGCGGTGGCCAGCCACATCGGCATTGCCGGTGAGCCAGGCCAAAGGCGCCAGGCGACCAGCGCTGTGACCGCAACAAGTCCGGGCAGCAGGGCCGGCATGCGAACGGGCGTCTTGGTCATGCGGCGACTCCTTTCACTGCTGCGGCTCCTGCA
>NZ_DATILJ010000039.1:0-5476 GCF_035476535.1 Aquabacterium sp. | reverse complement strand
GGAAGAGCAGGGCAAGGGCTGGATGCTCGTCTTCGTGCAGTTCACCGACCACACGGAACTGCAGGTGTTCGACGCGCTCGCGCTCGGCAAGGGACCGGTGGCGATTGCCACCGCACCGGGCCTGAAGCAATCGTTCCAGGTGCACTCGGGCTGGATGCCGCGCCTGGTGTCGCCGCCGATCACTGATCGCCGCAGTTCGCTGGGCGCCGACCTGGGCTCGGCCTGGCGCGATCTTCCCGCCACCGTGCGGGCAGCCGTCGAACCCGTGGTGCAGCGATGGTCGTGAACGCCATGCCCCCCTTCATCGCATCGCCCGCTCGCCGGCGCCTGTGCGCGGCGCTGGGCCTGCTGCCGGTGGCGGCAGGCGCGTTCCAGCCGCCGCAGGAGATCGCCGCGCAGCCGACGCTGCTGGCGGCGAACAGCCCGCTGCTGGCCATCGCTCGGGCGGGTGCGCGCATCGTCGCCGCCGGCCCCCGCGGCCACATCGTCTGGTCCGACGACAACGGCGCCCGCTGGACGCAGGCCGCCGTCCCGGTCAGCAGTGATCTGCTGGCGATCTCGTTCGCCAGCGCACGGCATGGCTGGGCAGTCGGGCATGGCGGCGTCGTGCTGCACAGCAACGACGGCGGTGCCACCTGGCAGCGCCAACTCGGCGGGCGCCAGGCCAACGATGTGGCACTTCGCCACCTCGAAACAAGAGCGTCCACCGATGCGCAGGCGGCCCTGCTGCTGCAACGCGAAAAGGCGCAAGGCGCAGATGGCAGCACGCCAAGTTTCCTGGACGTGCACTTCAGCAGCGAGACCAGCGGCTTCATCGTCGGCACCTTCAACCGCATCTTCCGCACCGAAGACGGCGGCCGCACGTGGACGCCGTGGATGGACCGCACGCAGAACCCGGGCGACCTGCATTTCTATGCCGTGCGCGGCAGTGCACGCGGCATCTTCCTGGCCGGCGAGCAAGGCATGGTCTGGCGGCTGGAGCCGAACGGGCAGCGCTTCGAGGCCGTGGCCACGCCGTACAAGGGCACGCTGTTCGGCCTGGTGGCCACCGACGCCGGCACGCTGCTGGCCTACGGCATGCGCGGGCGCTTGTTCCGCAGCGACGACGAAGGCCGGCAGTGGCAGACCGTCGCCGGCGTTGGTACAGCCGGCATCACCGCGGGCACGGCGCTGCCGGGTGGCGCGATCGTGCTGGTCGACCAGGCTGGCGGCATCGCGCTGAGCCGCGACGGCGGCCAGCACTTCCAGCCCGTGCCCGCGCTGCAGCCGATGCCGTACTTCGGCGTCACCGCGCTCGGCGCACAACGCATCGGTTTGGTTGGCGCCGCCGGGGCGCGGCTGCAGACCCTGGCCATCGAACAGATCAAGTAGGCGCACCCATGCATTCCCCCACCGACGCGGGCATCACCGCGCCCGACACGACTCCGTTCGATCCGCGCTCGGGCAACCTGCTCGAGCGCCTGGTCTTCAACCACCGCATGGTGCTGCTGCTGGTGTGCGCCCTGCTGACCGCGGTGTTTGCATTCCAGCTGCGCGGGCTGACGGTCGGCGCCAGCTTCGACAAGATGCTGCCGCACAGCCACCCCTACATCAAGAATTACCTGGAGAACCGCGGCCAGCTGCGCGGCCTGGGCGATTCGGTGCGCGTGGTGGTCGAGGCCACCCAGGGCGACATCTTCGACGCGGACTACCTGGCCCGGCTGGCCAAGATCAACGACGAGATCTTCCTGCTGCCAGGCGTCGACCGCGCCTGGATGAAGTCGATCTTCACGCCGGTGGTGCGCTGGGTGGAAGTCACCGAAGAAGGCTTCACCGGCGGCCCGGTGCTGCCGAACGATTACGACGGCAGCGCCAAGTCGATCGCCGACCTGCGCCTGAACATCGCACGCGCCGGCGTCGTCGGCAGCCTGGTGGCCAACGACTATCGCTCGAGCATGATCGTGGTGCCGCTGCTGGCGGCCGATGCGCAGGGACGGCCGGTGGACTACCGGGCGCTGTCCACCGCGCTCGAGCAGATCCGCGACAAGTACACGGCCGCCGATGTTGCCGGTGGCGCCGCCAAGCCCGCGCTGCGCATGCAGATCATCGGCTTCGCCAAGCTCGCCGGCGACCTGATCGACGGGCTGCAGCAGGTGATGCTGTTCTTCCTGGTCGCCGCGCTGGTGGCCACGATCGTCATCTTCGGCTTCACGCGCTGTGCCCGCAGCACCGCGCTGGTGATCGGCTGCTCCAGCGTGGCCGTCGTCTGGCAGCTGGGCATCGTGGTCGCGCTCGGCGGTCAACTCGATCCGTTCTCGATGCTGGTGCCCTTCCTGGTCTTCGCCATTGGCGTGAGCCACGGCGCGCAGAAGATGAACGGCATCATGCAGGACGTCGGACGCGGCATGCACCGCTGGGTAGCTGCGCGCTACACCTTCCGGCGCCTGTTCCTGGCCGGGCTGACGGCGCTGCTGGCCGATGCGGTCGGCTTCGCAGTGCTGATGGTGATCGACATCCCGGTGATTCGCGAGCTGGCGCTGACCGCCAGCCTGGGCGTCGCGGTGCTGATCTTCACCAACCTGCTGCTGCTGCCGGTGCTGTTGTCGTATGTCGGCGTCAGCGCTGAGGCGGCGCGCCGCAGCCTGGTCGACAGCGACAGCGACAACTCACAGAAGGGTGGGGCGGTCTGGCGCTGGCTGGAACGCTTCACCGAGCGCCGCTGGGCCGCGGCGGCCATCGCCACATCGGTGGTGCTCGGTGCGGCCGGCTTCGTCTACAGCCAGCAGCTGCAGGTCGGCGACCTCGATGCCGGTGCGCCCGAGCTGCGACCGGACTCGCGCTACAACCGCGACAACGCCTTCATCACCTCGCACTACGGCATCTCCAGCGATGTCTTCGCGGTGATGGTGAAGACACCGCCGGACAAGTGCCGCTCGTTCGAGACGCTGACCGAGGCCGACCGCCTGGCCTGGACCTTGGCCCAGGTGCCCGGCGTGCAGCGCACGGCCTCGCTGGCCGACACCGTGCGCGCCTACACCGCGGGCGGCTTCGAGGGCAATCCGAAGTGGGCGACGATCAGCGACAACCAGGGCCTGATCGATGCGCAGATCAGCAATGCGCTGAGCTGGAACTCGGAGTTCATCAATCCCGCGTGTTCGATGATTCCGGTGTTGGCCTTCCTCACCGACCACAAGGCCGAGACGCTGGAGCGCGTGGTGCAGGCCGCCAGCGCCTTCGCCGCCCAGCACGGCACGGCCGAGCGCCAGTTCCTGCTGGCCGCCGGTAGCGCCGGTGTTGACGCTGCTACCAACATCGTCGTCAAGCAGGCCAACCACCTGATGCTGCTGTACGTGTACGGCGCGGTGATCCTGCTGTGCGCCATCACCTTCCGCAGCTGGCGCGCGGTGGTGGTGGCGGTGCTGCCGCTGGTGCTGACTTCCATCCTGGCAGAGGCGCTGATGGTGCGGCTGGGCATCGGCGTGAAGGTGGCCACGCTGCCGGTGGTGGCGCTGGGCGTGGGCATCGGCGTGGACTATGCGCTGTACTTGCTGAGCGTGCAGTTGGCCCAGCAGCGCCTGGGCTGCACGCTGGCCGAAGCCTACCGCCGCGCCCTCAGCTTCACAGGCAAAGTCGTCGGCCTGGTAGGAGTGACCTTGGCCGCCGGCGTCGTCACCTGGGCCTGGTCGCCCATCAAGTTCCAGGCCGACATGGGCATCCTGCTGACCTTCATGTTCGTCTGGAACATGCTCGGCGCGCTGGTGCTGATCCCGGCGCTGTCTCACTTTCTGCTACGCGGCGCGAGCGATGTTCACGCGCCAGCATCCGCACAACCCTTGCTTCCCGGAGTGACCGCATGAGCCTGCACATGAAATCCACGCTGGAGGTCGAGGCCAACGGCTTCGCCCGCTTCGTCGCGCTGATGAGCGAGATGGTGCCCATCCTCGAACGCGAGGGCTGGAAGCTCGAAGGGGCCTACATGCACACCAGCGGCCGGCTGAACACGGTCGTCGATCTGTGGCGGCTGGAGGACTACAACCACTACGGCCATGGGCTCGAAGTGCTGATGGCCCACCCCGAGTTTCCGCGCTTCAGCCAGACCCTGGGCGAGGTGGTGCGCAACGAGACCGTGGTCTTCCTGCAGCCCCTGGAATATCCGCGATGAAAACAAACGGACAGATTCGTTTGTGTGCCAATCCACGGCAAAAGGACCCTCAATGAAGCGTTTGCAGGACAAGGTCGTGCTGATCACCGGCGGTGCCTCCGGGCTCGGCGCGGCAGACGCCACGCTGCTGGCGCGCGAAGGCGCGAAGGTGATCGTCACCGACATCAGCGATGACGCCGGCCGTGCCGTGGCCAAGCGCATCGGCGGCGAGTTCATGCACCATGACGTGACGCAAGAAGCCGACTGGACGCGGGTGATCGCCGCCGTACTGTCCAAACACGGCCGGCTGGACGTGCTGGTCAACAACGCCGGCATCTGCCGGGTCGGCGACATCGAGACCACCACGCTGGAGCAGTACCGCTTGATGGCGGCGGTGCATGGCGAGTCCTGCTTCATCGGCTGCCAGCAGGCAGTGCAGGTGATGAAGGAGCGCGGTGGCTCGATCATCAACATCTCCTCGATCGCCGCGCTGCGCGCCACGCCGCCGGTGCTGGCCTATGCCGCGGCCAAGGGCGCGATCCGCGCGTTGAGCCTGTCGGTTGCTGGGCACTGCCGCGACAAGGGCTATCCCATCCGCTGCAATGCGATCTTCCCTGGCGTCATCGACACGCCGCTGGTGGTGCCAGTCGTCGGCGCCAACTTCCCCGGCGCCGGCCAGCCCGAGGACGTGGCGAACATGGTGCTGTTCCTCGCTTCGGATGAATCGCGCTTTGTCACCGGCGCCGAATTCGTCGTCGACAACGGCGCCACCGCGCGTTTGGCCGCATGAAAGGCCCGCCGATGCCACGCCTGCAGGACAAGGTCGCCATCGTGCTGGGCGCGGCGGGCCGCGACAACATGGGGCAGGCCATCGCGCGCCGTTTTGCCGTTGAAGGTGCGCGGGTGGTCGTGGCCGGGCGCCATGCGGAAGAACTGGAACGCTTCGCGGCAACGATCGGCGGCAGCGCCATGGTGTGCGACATCACGCGCAAGGCGGATCTGCAAGCCCTGGCCGCTCATGCCAAACGTTGGGGAAGTTCCCTCGACATTGCCGTCAACGCCACCGGCTGGGGCCTGCTGAAGCCCTTCCTGGAGATCACCGAAGACGAGATCGACCGCATCACCGCGCTGCAGTTCAAGGGCCCGCACCTGTTCTTCCAGGCCGTGCTGGAGGTGATGGACGACGGCGGCTCGATCATCCAGATCAGCTCGGCCACGGCAAAGATCATGCTCAACGATCACGCCGCCTACATGGGCACCAAGGCCGGCACCGACCATGTCGTGCGCTGCATTGCCAACGAGTTCGGCCACCGCGGCATTCGTGCCAATTCCCTCTCGCCAGGCCTGACGGACACG
>NZ_DATILJ010000038.1:0-2167 GCF_035476535.1 Aquabacterium sp. | reverse complement strand
CATGGTGCCCAGCAGCGAGCAGCCGGTGCGCGCCGTCAAGGTGGCGGAGTTCGTGGCGCTGGCGCTGCAGTTCGCGCCGCCCGGCATCCACATTGCCGCGCCGGAGATGGTCTGGCGCGCCGCGCAGGGCGACATGCGCACTGCCGTGCGGCAGTGGCTCACGCCCTGATTCCACGGCAGAATCGGCTCATCCATCCGCCATGAGAAAAACCAAGCTCCAGGCCGCCAGTCTCGAAGGCAACGCCGACGACGTCGAAGCCGCGTTCTACGAGGCGCTGCAGCACGGCGACATCGACAAGCTGATGGCCTGCTGGGCAGACGATGACGACATCGTCTGCATCCACCCCGGCGGCCCGCGCGTGGTGGGTGCGATCGCGATCCGCGCCACCTTCGAAGCCATGTTCAGCAATGGCAGCATCCGCGCCTGGCCCGAGCGCACGCGCAAGACGCATGCAGCCGCCGCGGCGGTGCACAACGTCCTCGAGCGGGTGGAGGTGCTGGGGCCAGAAGGCCCGATGCAGGCCTGGGTCATCGCGACCAATGTCTACTTCAAGACGACTCAGGGCTGGCGGATGGTGGCGCACCATGCGAGCCCCGGCACGTCCAGCGAGATCCAGGAAGTCTCCGGCGTACCACAGGTGCTCCACTGACAGCAGGTGCCGCATTGAACTACCGCGCGCCGTGGTGGTTGCCGGGCGGCAACCTGCAGACCATTTGGCCCGCGCTCTACGCCCGCCGTGTGTTCGGCGAGCACCCGCAGTACCGGCGTGAGCGCTGGACGACGCCGGACGGCGACTTCCTCGACGTCGATTGGTTGAGCAATGGTGCCCCCACGCTTGTCACTTCGTGTACTGCGCGGCCGCCCGCACCCAAAGCGCCGTTGCTTGTCCTGTTCCACGGCCTGGAAGGCTCGTCGCGCAGCCACTACGCCGAGGCCTTCGCCGACTTCGCCGCCGAGCGCGGCCTGGCGTTCGCCGTGCCTCACTTCAGAGGCTGCAGTGGCGAGCTCAACCAGGGCCCGCGCGCCTACCACTCGGGTGACCATGAAGAGATCGGCTGGATCCTGTCGCGCCTGCGTGCGCAGCACCAAGGCCCCTTGATCGCGGTGGGTGTCTCGCTCGGCGGCAACGCGCTCATGCGATGGGCGGGCGAAGCGGGCGCTGAAGCGGGCCAGTCGGTGAGTGCCGTGGCATCGGTGTGTTCGCCCATCGATTTAGCTGCCGGGTCGCAGGCCATCGGCCGCGGATTCAACCGCCTGGTCTACACGACGATGTTCCTGCGCAGCATGAAGCCGAAGGCCATGGAGAAACTCCGGCAGCACCCGGGCCTCTTCGATGGCGAGCGGGTGATGGCCGCGCGCGACCTCTACCAGTTCGACGACATCTTCACCGCGCCCCTGCACGGCTTTCGCAATGCCGACGACTACTACGCGCGTGCGTCGGCCAAGCCGCACCTGCACCGCATCCGCATCCCCGCGCTTGTGCTCAACGCGCTCAACGATCCGTTCGTGCCCGCGGCCAGCCTGCCCCGCTCGCAGGACGCCGGCAGCTTCGTCACCCTATGGCAGCCCAAAACGGGTGGGCATGTGGGCTTTCCGGATGGGCACCTGCCGGGCCATGTGAGGACGATGCCCGACGAGGTGGGCGGATGGCTGCTCGCGACGATCGCGCGGGCAGCCACGAGCGCTTAGCGTGCGAGCGTCCTGACCGCGGCACTGGCGGGCACGGCCGCTACCGACGCTGAGGCCGGTGCGCTCGCGGCCGAAGCAGCAGACGCGGCCGCCGCCGGCGAGCCCGCCGGGGGCCAGGCCGCCTCGACGCCGCGCTGTTTGCCGATGGGCGTGGTCGCCTTGCCGAGCTTGACCGCTGCCAGGTCTTCCGCGCTGGGATACAGACCCATCAGGTAGTAGTCGAAGGCGCGGCGTGCGATCGGCGCCGAGTTCTGCGCGCCGAAGCCCGCGTTCTCGACGATCATCGCGATGGCGATCTTCGGGTCCTCGGCCGGCGCGTACGCCATGAAGAGCGCGTGGTCGCGGTGCCGCTCGTCGATGGAGGCGGCGTTGTACTTTTCGCCTTGTTTGATGGCGATCACCTGCGCCGTGCCGGTCTTGCCGCCGCTGGTGTAAGGCGCGCCCGCGAACGACCTCGCCGAGGTGCCCTCGAGGTTC
>NZ_DATILJ010000037.1:0-22231 GCF_035476535.1 Aquabacterium sp. | reverse complement strand
GAGCTGATCGCCGCCGGCTTCGAATCCGGCCATGCCTATGGCAAGGCGCTGCGCACGGTGAAGAGCTGCGTCGGCAGCACCTGGTGCCGCTACGGCGTGGGCGACAGCGTCGGCCTGGCGATCGCGCTGGAGAACCGCTACAAGGGCCTGCGTGCGCCGCACAAGATCAAGTTCGGCGTCTCCGGCTGCACGCGTGAGTGCGCCGAAGCCCAGGGCAAGGACGTGGGCGTGATCGCCACCGAGAAGGGCTGGAACCTCTACGTCTGCGGCAACGGCGGCATGAAGCCGCGCCATGCCGAACTGCTGGCCTCCGACCTGAGCCAGGAAGACCTGGTGCGCATGATCGACCGCTTCCTGATGTTCTACGTGCGCACCGCCGACCGCCTACAGCGCACCAGCACCTGGCGCGACAACCTCGAAGGCGGCCTGGACTACCTGAAGGGCGTGGTGCTGAACGACACGCTGGGCCTTGCCGCCGAGCTGGAAGCGCAGATGCAGCACGTGGTCGCGACCTACGCCTGCGAATGGAAGCTGGCCGTCAACGACCCGCAGACGCGCAAGCGCTTCCGCTCCTTCGTCAACAGCGACCGGCCCGACGAGCACGTGGTCTTCGTCGAGGAACGCGGCCAGATCCGGCCCGCCCTGCCGCAGGAACGCGCGCTGGCGCCCGCCACTGCATCGTCCATCGCCTGATCACACGTGCACAAAGCCATGACCACCGACACAGCCACCTGGACCGTGATTTGCGCGGCCGATGACATCCTGCCGAACACGGGCGTCTGCGCGCGCGTGGCGGGCCGCCACGTTGCGGTCTTCCGCGTCGGGCAAACCGAGTTCTTCGCCATCGACAACGTCGACCCCAAGTCGCAGGCCAGCGTGCTGTCGCGCGGCCTGGTGGGCAACCTGGGCGAGCGCATCGTGGTGGCTTCACCGCTGTTCAAACACCACTTCGATTTGCGCACGGGCGAGTGCATTGAGCTGCCCGAGCACTCGGTGCGGGCCCACGAGGTGCGGCAGGCCGATGGGCGGGTGCTGGTCGCGAATCCCTGACGGCTGAAGCCACCGGCCGCCCGCCTCACGGCCTGCAAGACCCCCGGGGACGGGGCACCAGCGACCTGCGCAAGCTGCACGACGAGCCTGCTCGGTCCGAACGGCGCGCTGCTCGTCCCGTTACCTGATCGGATTCACAGCGCCTGTTTCCCCATGCCAAGCAGCCTGGCGCAGGGCTTCGGCCGCGCGGGATCGTCGCCCAGCGTCGGCCGAGAAGCGCTTGCGCGCGCATCCCCCCGGGTGCGCTGCACGGGCTCGCTGGCTAGCCTGCCGCATGGACGTGGTCGCTGACGTTGGTGTGAGGCGGCGGCGCCGTCACCGGCGATCATCAATCTCCCCGCGTACCTCTTTGCCACCGTATGCGTTGCAAACGAGCTGTGCGAGCAGCCGTGCCGGCTCGCTGAGGCTGCGGCTCGCGCGGTGGACGAGGCCGATGTCACGATGGAAGGTGTGGGACCCGAGGTCGATCGCGCGTACCGCGGCGGGCCAACGGCGGTGCGTGGCGGTCTGCGGCACGAGCGCGATGCCGACGCCATTGGCCACGAGCCGCACGATCGCATCCAGTTCGTCGAGCTCGCAAACCTGCTGCACGCTCAGGTGCGCGGCACGAAGGAAGCGATCGACCTGCCGGCCGCCGAACGAGGCGCGGTCGTATCGCACAAACGGCTGACTAGCGAGCAGCTCGGCCCAGTCGTCGCCGTCCACGTGCCGCGGCACCAGCAGGCGAAACGGCTCGTGCGCAAGCGTGCTCCAGCGCAGGTCGCTCTGCAGCGAGAACGGCGGACGGATGATCGCCGCCATGTCGATCTCGCCGGCATCGACCAGGTTCAACAGTCCCATGGACAAGCCCGGAACGACTCTTGTGCGGCAGCCGGGAAGCTGCTTGTGAAACTTGCCGAGCGCATCGGGCAGCAGCGAGCGTTGCACCGACGAAATGGCGCCGATGTTGAGCAGTCCCGTGGCTTGCAGTCCCGCGTCGCTTGAGCCCAGCGTGCTGTAGAGACGAACCAGTTCCTGCGCTTGCGCGAGCGTCTGGTGCCCCATGGCATTGAGACGCGCCGATCGGCCCGTGCGGTCGAAGAGAGGGAAGCCGAGCTCTGCCTCCAGGCGCTGCATCTGCGCACTGACCGCCGCCTGCGTCAGGCCGATCTGTTCGCCGGCAGCGGCAAACGTTCCTTCTCGTGCCACGGCGATCAAGGTCTTGAGTTCGCGGATCATCAACAAATTTTCTTTGTGCTGGGTGCAAATATATATTGATTTTCTTTTCCAGTGGACTGCCTACGATACAAACCACTGCGCTCGACGCTTGCCCGACAACTCGCTCGGCCCATGAAGACCGCCACGCAACACGACCCGTCACCACCCCCCGAACCACGAGCATGCAAGCCCCCACCACCAATCCCGCACCGCTGTCGCCCTTCCACGTCGCCTTCCCGGTGCACGACATCGCGCTGGCCCGCACGTTCTACGGAGAGCTGCTCGGCTGCCCGGAAGGCCGCAGCGCGGACGACTGGGTCGACTTCAACTTCTACGGCCACCAGATCGTGGCGCACCTCGCGCCCGCTGAAACCGGCATCGCACAGCGCAATGCGGTCGATGGCCATGGCGTGCCGGTGCGCCACTTCGGCATCGTGCTGCCGATGGCCGACTGGGAAGCGGCCGCAGCGCGCCTCAAGGCGGCCCAAGTCGAGTTCGTGATCGAGCCGTACATCCGCTTCAAGGGCGAGCCGGGCGAGCAGGCGACGATGTTCTTCCTCGACCCGTCCGGCAACGCGCTGGAGATCAAGGCATTCGCCGACATCGCGATGCTGTTCGCCAAGTGAGCGGCCATGAATCGCCAAACAGGAGCCATCACATGAAGCATCTGGTTCTCGCCCTCATTGCCGCTGCCAGCGCGTGCGCAGCGCACGCGGACACCCTGCAGAAGATCAAGACGACGGGATCGGTGACGATGGGCGTGCGCGAATCGTCGGGCGCCTTGTCATACACCGTCGGCGGCGGGAAGTACGTCGGTTTCCACATCGACCTGTGTCATCGCGCGCTGGCCGATATCCAGAAGCAACTCGGATTGCCGAAGCTCGATATCCAGTACCAGCCCGTGTCCTCGGCCAGTCGGATTCCGCTGCTGCAGAACGGGACGGTCGACATCGAATGCGGCTCGACGACCAACAACGCCACCCGCCAGCAGCAGAGAGCGGCGAGATCGCGCAGCTCTACGACAAGTGGTTCATGAAGCCGATTCCGCCGACCAGCACCGCGGTCAATCTGCCGGCCTCCGAAGACACCAAGGCGGCCTGGGTGAATCCGACCGACAAGCCCGCGGAAGCGTACGCCCGTCGCTGAACGGGCTGGATCTCTCGACCGTCACGGTCGACTGAACCCTGGCTCGCCACCCCTCAAGCTGTCTGCCCGCACCCATGTCCGGGTGCACTTTTCCTCCTCCTGTCGGAACCATGCAATGAGCGAAACAACTTACGTCCAAGAGTGCAGCGCCATCACCGAAGTGCTGAACAAGTACCTCGAAGGCAACGCCAAGGGCAGCAGCGCGGCCATGAAGCCTGCGTTTCACGAGAAGGCCACGATCTTCGGCCTCCATGGAACGGAACTGGTGGGGCCGGAGATCCAGAAGCTCTACGACATCGTCGACACGCTGACGCCCTCTCCGAACGCACGGACTGCCATCGCACGCATCGACGTCGCCGGGACCGCCGCGAACGCGCGCGTGGACAGCGACAATGTGGCCGGCTACTGCTTCAGCGATTTCTTCAATCTGCTGAAGATCGACGGCAAATGGGTCATCGTCAACAAGGTCTACCACACGCGTTCGGGCACCTGACTCACGGACACTTGGACGGACCGATGAACGAGCACTTCCAACCCGTTGCGCTAGAGCACGCCAGCCGCCTGATCAACCACGGCCCGACCGTGCTGGTGACCAGTGCGGACGGCGGACGCCGCAACGTGATGGCAGCTGCGTGGTCAATGCCCGTCGAGTTCACGCCGCCGCGTGTTGCCGTCGTCATCGACAAGCGAACCTGTACGCGCGAACTCGTCATGGCCAGCGGCGCGTTCGGCCTCTGCCTTCCGGGTGCCGCGCTGGTCGACCTGACCTACGCCGTCGGCAGTGCGAGCGGCCGCGACATCGACAAGTTTGCCCGCCACGGCATCGTCGCAAAGGCCGGGCCGGTATTCGGCGTGCCGCTGATCGAGTCGGGCTGCGCCGCCTGGCTTGAATGCCGACTGATTCGCGAGCCGCATACCGAAGACGCCTACGACACCTGCTTCGCGGAGGTCGTTGCGGCCGCGGCCGACGCACGCATCTTCGCGAACGGCCATTGGTTGTTCCGCGGTGACAACCTTGGGCTGCAGACGATCCACCACCTCGGTGGCGGCAACTTCGTGCATGCTGGCGGCGTGCTGCGCGCACAGCCGTTGTAGACAGATCGCGCCGATCGTCGACTCAAGCTTCAGCTGTTTGAGTGCGCGAAGTCGATGAGTGCCAGGATCCACGCACGGCCCTCTCCGACCAGACGAACCACGTCGCACGAAACGCGTCTCCGGCGGCCGGCGTCGTCTGAGCGCGCCAGGTGCATTGGGGTGCTTCTTCATGCCGACAATGGCCTCGACCGGGATCATCGCCCAGCGTTCACCGCGACGCCCCACGCGGGCATCCTCGGGGGTGCGCCGCGCGGCCCTGATGGCTAGCATGCCGCATGGACGTCGTCGCTGACCCCCGGCTGGTGGAGGCGCGGTTGCTGGGCCGGACCGGCGGCTTCCTGCTCTTTGCCGGCCTCTGGGGCGACACGGCGACGCCCTGCGTGACGAAGACCGTCGCCGAGCCGGGCGATGCGCTGGCGCGTGCGCAGCTGCGCGCCGAGGCGCAGGTGCTCGCCCTGTTGCGCGAACGGCCGGGCGTGGCGCGGGTGCTGCACTTCGACAGCGCCGCCGGTGTGCTGGTGCTCGCGCGGGCGCCCGGCCTGCCGCTGGGCGAGGCGCTGGCCGCGCTGTCGCGCGCTGAAGTGCCAGTCGCGCTGTCGCGCGCTGACGCAAGAGTCGCGCTGTCGCGCGACGTGGCCCGCTGGACCCGCGTCGGCCTGGCGCTCGCGCGCATCCTCGACGGTGTGCACCGCGCCGGCGTGCTGCACGGTGATCTGCACCCGGACAACATCCTGTTCGATGCGCCAAGCGGCGAGGTCACGCTGATCGACTTTGGCGCCGCCGTCGTGCAGGGCCGCATCGATACCGACTTCCGCCATGCCGCACAGCTCGGCCGCGCGCTGCCGTTTGGCGCACCCGAGTTGACCGGGCGGCTGGGGCGTGCCGCCGATTTCCGCGCCGATCACTACGCGCTCGGTGCGGTGCTGTACGCGCTGCTGTGCGGCCACCCGCCCTTTGTCGAGCAAGAGCCGCTCGCGCTGTTGCACGCATTGCTGACCCGCCTGCCGCCGCCCTTGCACACGCTGGCGCCGGATGTGCCGGCCTGCTTGTCCGCCGTCGTGGCGAAGCTGCTCGCGAAGCAGCCCGAGCAGCGCTATCAATCGGCGCAGGGGCTGCAGGCCGATCTTCACCACTGCGTCGAGGTGGCGGAAGGGCTGGCCCAAGGCATCGAGCCCGCCGACGACGCTGCCTTCCTGCCTGGCCGCCACGACAGGCGCGGCCGGCCGGCGCTGCCGTCGCGGCTGTTCGGCCGCGAAGCGGCGATCGCAGGTCTGCAAGCGGCGCTGCGGGCCGCGCCGGGCCAGGCGCGGCTGGCCGTGGTGCACGGCGAGGCCGGCGCTGGCAAGACCTCGCTGGTGCGGGCCGCGCTCGCCCGAGTGAGCGCCGGTGAAGGCGCTCGTGACAACGCCGGTGAAGGCGCCGATGCGCAGGCTGACGCACAGACCGGCGCACAGGCCGGCGCACAGGCTGATGCACAGATCGGCGCACAGGCTGATGCACAGGCTGATGCACGGGCAGGCGGCACCGTCTTCGCCAGTGCGGCGTTCCCGCAGTTCCGGCTCGACCAGCCCTACGGTGCGCTCGCCGACCTGCTGGGTGAGCTGGCCGAGTACTGGCTGTGCGAGCCACCGGCCGTGCTCGGGCGGCTGCGTGAGGCGCTGCGGGAGGCGGTGGGCAGCAATGCCGGCCTGCTGCGGCTGGTGGCGCCGGCGTTTGCGCCGCTGCTGCCTCTTGCCGCCGGCGCGGCCGCGGACGACGAGCCGGCCGCGTCGCCCGGGCGCCTGGCCGTCGACCTGAACGGCCGGCTGCGCCAGGCGCTGGCCGCGGTGTTTGGCGTGCTGCGCCGCCACGCCGGCGCGCTGCTGCTGTTCGTGGACGATCTGCAATGGGCGGACGCCCACTCGCTGGACCTGCTCGAGCACCTGGCGATCGAACAGAGTCGCGACACGCTGCTGCTGGTCGTTGCCTACCGCGACGACGAAGCCGACGCGCTGCATCCGCTGCACGGCATGCTCGCGCGCGTCAGCGCCGCCGGCACGCGGTGCGTGGACATCGCGACCGGGGCGCTGTCGGCCGAGGTGGTCGCCGCGCTGGTGGCCGACGTGCTCGACGCCGATGCCCCTTCTGTAGTCGCGCTGGCGCATGCGCTGCACCGCAAGACCGGTGGCAATGCTTTCTTCGTGCTGCAGCATCTGCAGCGGCTGTTCGACGACGGCCAGCTCAGCCGCAGCGCCGCCGGCTGGCAGTGGGACCCCGCGGCGCTGGCCGCGCTGCCCGAGCGCGAGAAGCTCGTCGCCGGTCTGATCGAGCAGCTGCGACGCCTGCCGGCGCCGGTGCAGCGCGTCGCCGCGGTCTGCGCCTGCCTGGGCAACCCGATTGACGAGCCGCTGCTGCCGGACGTGCTCGGCATAACGCCTGAACAGGTCGACGCGCTGCTGCTGCCGCTGCTGCAGCACGAGATGCTGCTTGGCGGGCAGGGCGGCGCTGGCGCCTCGGTGGTCGGCGCTCACGGCGCTCACGGCGCGCGCCGGCTGCGCTTCTGCCACGATCGCATGCTGCAGGCCGCGCACGAGCTGCTGCCGCCGGCCGAGCGCAGCCTGTGCCATCGCAGCATCGCTCGTGCGCTGATGCGCCGCGGTGCGACCGCCGGTTCGAGCGCCCATGCGCACAGCGGAGCGAACCCCGGTGCGAGCGCCAATGCGCACATCGGTGCGAACGCCAATGCGCACACCGGTGCGCACGCCAATGCGCACGCCGATGCGCACGCCGATGCGCAGGCCGGCGGGCCGCTGCCCGCGGGGACGGGCGGCGGGCACGAAGGCGGGGCGGCCCGCTTCGCGCTCGCCGAGCATTGGCTGGCCGCGCTCGATGTGCTGGAGAACGACGCCGAGCGACGCCAGGCCCTCGACCTGCTGCTCGGCGCCGGCCGCGCCGCGGTCGAGCGCGGCGCGTTCGCGACCGCCGAGCGCTTTGGCGATGCGGCGGCCAGCCTGGTCGCGCGGGGCTGTGCGGGCGCCGCGCAGGCGCTGGAGGCAACGCAGACGCTGGAGGCTGCGCTGTTGCAGCACGGCGCGTACTTCGGCCTGGCGCGCTACGACGAGGCCGACCGCGTCTATGCCGGGCTGGGCACGCTGCCCGCGGCCGGGCCGGCGCGCATCGCCGAGGCGACGGCCCGCCAGTGCATCTCGCTCGCCAACCGCGGCCGCTACGAAGAGGCTACCCGCCTGACGCTGGACGCTGCGCGGCAGCTCGGCCTGCCTTGCCCCGATGACGACGCCTGGGACGCCGCGCTGGCCGCCGAGGTCGACGCCTTCTACGCCGCGCTCGCGGTGCGCGGGCCGGGCCTGTTCGATGCGCTGGCACCGCTGGACGACCCGGCGACCGAAACCGCCGCGTTCATGCTCGTCAGCAGCTTCGCGGCAGCAGCCTACTGGCGCCCGGTGATCAGCCACTGGAGCAAGATGCGCGTCCTGCGCCTGGGCTTCGAGCGCGGCCGTTTCGCGGCACTGCCCGAGGCCCTGGTGCTGGCGACGATCACGCTGATCCACCTGCGCGACGACGTGGCCACCGGCTACGCGCTGGCGCACGCCGGGCTGCGCCTGCAGCAGCACTACCCGAGCGCGCGGCTGCGCGCCCGATCGCACTTCTGCCTGGCCGGCGTCAACACGCACTGGTTCGAGCCGCTCGAGCGCTGCGTCGAGCACACCCGGCTGGCCTACCGCTGGGCCGTCGAGGCCGGCGACACCGAGTGCGCGTCGATGGCCCAGTTCATCGGCATGGCGCCGGCGCTGGACTGCACGCCCGGCCTCGAGGACATGCTGCACGACATCGCCCTCGCGCTGCAGGTGACCGAGCGTTTCGGCGACCGCGGTTCGAGCGACGCGATCCGCGTCTACCGCCGCTTCGTCGACTGCCTGCGCGACACGGCGCGAGCGCCCGGCACCTGGCCAGAATCCGACCCAGCCGACCCAGCCGATGCGGCCGATGCGGCCGATGCAGTCGTCGCCGCCAACCCGCTGATGCAGGCGCTGACGGCGGTCTACCGTGCCTACGCGGCCGCGCTGTTCGGCGATTGGCCGGCGGCGCTGCAGCTTGGCCGCGACGGCGCACCGGTCGTGGCCCTGCTCACCGGCACCTACATGTTCGCGCTCGGCCGCTGGATCCACGCGCTCGCGCTCGGCCACGCGTTGCGCGACAGCCTGGCCTGCGAGCGCGACGCGCTGCAGGCCGAACTCGAGCCGCTGGCCGCGTGGCTGGAGCGCCGCGCCGCCGACGCACCGGCCAACTTCGCGCACTGCTGGGAGCTGCTCTGCGCCGTGCGCGCCTGGGCGGCCGGTGACCCGGGCGCCGCGGCGCCCCGCTTCGAGGCCGCGCTCGACTCTGCGCAGCGCCATCACCGGCCCGGCCACTACGCACTGGCCTGCGAACTGGCGGCGGCGTTCCACGCAGCGCAGGGCGTGAGGCGCGCAGCGTCCGCCTATCGTGCCGCCGCGCTGCGGGCCTTCGAAGAGTGGGGCGCCACCGCGAAGCTGGCACAACGGCGTGCACAGCCGCCGCCCGGCAGCCCGGTTTCGGCGAGCGAGGGCTCGACCGCCACGCTGGACATCGACAGCCTGCTGCGCGCCGGCGACCTGCTCAGCCAGGAGCGCGATCCGCGCGCCTTGCTGGGCGTGCTGTTCGAGCTGCTGCGCCAGTACGCGGCGGCAGATCGCGGCGTGCTGCTGTGGCGAGTGGGCGATGAATGGGTCGCGCGGGCCGGCTTCGAGCCCGGCCGGACCTGGTTCGCGCTCGGCGGCGACGCGCAGCCATCCGGCGACGCGGCGCTGCCGGCCTCGGTGCTGCATTCGCTGACCCATGCGCCGCGGCCGCTGCTGCTGCCCGACGTGGCGCGCCATGCCCGCTTCGGCACCGACCCGCATGTGCTGCGCCACGGCGTCAAGTCGATCGTCGGCCTGCCGATCAGCTTGCACGGCCAGCCGCTGTGCTTGCTGTACCTGGAGAACCGCCAGGCCCACACCACGCTGGCACCGCAGCAGCTCGGAACGCTGCGCTTGATCGGCCTGCAGTTCGCGGCGGCCTACGAAAACGCGCGCATCGGCCGCGAACTGGAGGCGCTGGTGGCCAGCCGCACGGCAGAGTTGCAGCGCAACCGCAATGCCTGGGAAGCGATGCTGCAGCATGCCCCGGCGATCGTCTTCGTGAAGGACCTCGAAGGCCGTTACCTGAGCCACACGCCCCAGCTCGCCGAGCTGCTGGGGCGGCCCGGCCAGTCGCTGCTGGGCTTGAGCGATGCTGTCCTGGTCGAGCCGCACATTGCCGCGGCGATCGAGGCGCAGGATCGCCAGGTGATCCATGAAGGGCAGCCGCTGCGCTTCGAGCAGCAGCGCGACAGTGCGCTTGGCCGTCGTTCCTACCTGACCCACAAGTTCCCGCTGCGCGACGCGCTCGGCAAGGTCTACGGTGTCGGCGGCATGTCGATCGACATCACCGAGCTGAAGCAGGCGCAGCGCACCGCCGAGGCGGCGACGCAGGCCAAGAGCGACTTCCTGGCCAACATGAGCCACGAGATCCGCACGCCGATGAACGCGATCGTCGGCATGTCCCAACTCGCGCTGAGTGCCGAGCCGGCGCGCCAGCGTGACTTCATCATGAAGGTGCACGCGTCGGCGCGCGCGCTGGACCGCATCATCGATGACATCCTCGATTTCTCGAAGATCGAGGCCGGCAAGATCGACCTCGAGCGGGTTCCGTTCGACCTGCGCGAGGTGCTGGACAAGCTCGCGACCGTGGTCGGGCTGAAGGCGCAGGAGAAGGGCCTGGCCTTGTTCTTTGACCTGCACCCCGACGTGCCGACCGTGCTGCGCGGTGATGCGCTACGGCTCGGCCAGGTGCTGATCAACCTGTGCAACAACGCGGTGAAATTCACCGAGCGCGGCGAGATCGACGTCGCCATCGCGCTGCGCGAGCGCGACGCGCAGGCGGCGACGCTCACTTTCGAGGTGCGCGACAGCGGCATCGGCATGAGTCCGGCGCAGGTGCAGCAGGTGTTCCAGCCGTTCCAGCAGGCCGACGCGTCGACCAGCCGGCGCTACGGCGGCACCGGCCTCGGGCTGACGATCAGCCGCCGCCTGGTGCAGCTGATGGGCGGCGACATCACGGTGGCCAGCGAGCCGGGACGCGGCAGCACGCTGAGCTTCGCGCTGCGCTATGCGCTGCACGACGGCCCGCTGCCGAGGGCCGAGCAAACGGCCGGGCAAACGCCGGCCGACGTGCGGGCGCAGCTGGCCGGGCTGCGCGTGCTGCTGGTCGAGGACCATCCGTTCAACCGAGAGCTGGCGCAGGAGCTGCTGCGCCGCGTCGGGATCGAGGTCCGCGTGGCCGAGCATGGCGCACAGGCGCTGGAGATCCTGGCGAACGAGCGCTTCGACGGCGTGCTGATGGACTGCCAGATGCCGGTGATGGACGGCTACGCCGCGACGCGCGCACTGCGCGCGCAGCCGGCGCTGCGCGACCTGCCGGTCATCGCGCTGACCGCCAACGCGATGGTCGGCGAGCACCAGCGCGCCATCGCCGCCGGCATGAACGACCACATCACCAAGCCGATCGAGGTCGAGCGGCTGTACGCGACGCTCGCGCGCTGGCTGCGCCCCGAGACGCCGCCAGCGATGCCTGCGGAGGAGGCTGCCGTGGAGGCTGCCGAACCCGCCGACGCGACAGACCCGCTGCCGCGCATCGACGTGCGCGCCGGCCTGAAGGTCGCGGCCGGCGACCCGGCGCTGTACCAGCGGCTGCTGCGCGTGTTCCGCACGACCTGCGTCGAGCTGCCGGCGCGCCTGGATCGCGCGCTGGCCGGCGGCGACCACGCAGCGGTGCGCGAGCTCTGCCACAAGCTGAAGGGCGCTGCCGTGACTGTCGGTGCGGCAAGGCTGCCGCATGCCGCCGAAGCGCTGGGGCGGGCCTGCCGCGAGGGCGCGAACGCGGCAAGCATCGACGCGCTGCATGCGGCGCTGGCTGGCGAGTTGCAGGCGGTCGTCGGCGAACTCGCCGCGCTCGACCGCGAGCACAGCGCGCCGCCGGGCTGACGCGGCCGCGCCCTCAAGACCATTCGTGCCGTGCCGCCACCCAGCGGTCTTGCGAGGCCTGCAGGTGCGAGCGCATGGCCGTCTGCGCGGCCAGCACGTCCCGGTTCTCCAGGGCGCGCAGGATGACCTCGTGCTCGCGCAGCGCGTCGTTCCAGGTCTGGGTGCTCTCCGAGCGCACGCTCAGCTGTGATGAGATGGGGCTGTGGCGCTCGTCGAACAACTCCCTGACGAGCCGCTCCATCACCGAGTTCCCGGTCATCGCGGCAATGGCCAAGTGGAAGGCACGGTCGTCTTCCAGCGGCGATCGGTTCTCGGCGAACGCGGCCCGCATCGCGTCGATGGCCTTGGCCACGCTGGCCAGCCCTTCCGCGGTGACGCGGCCACAGGCCAGCGCGACGATGGAGCCTTCCAGCGCCGATCGCGCCTGCATCAGCTCGATCGGGCTTTCGCCCAGCGAGGCATTCGTCGCCGTCGTCCGTTCCGACGCCGCGCAGACGTAGACGCCGGCGCCCATGCGGACTTCCACGCTGCCTTCCACTTCCAGCGCGATCAGCGCCTCGCGCACCGACGGGCGCGAGACCCCCAGCTGCAGCGCCAGGTCGCGTTCGGGCGGCAGCCGCGTGCCCACCGGGTAATCGCCCTGGCGGATGAGCCCGCGGATCTGGTCGGCGATCTGCTGGTACAGCCGCCGGTTGTCGATGGGTTTGAGCTGACTGATCACGGGGCGGACCCTGGTTCGATGAGAAAAGGCCAAGTGGCCTGACCAAGCTAGTCGCTGCGAGTGTAGGGCGACCAAGGCGATGCTTCACTTGGCATAGGGTAAACACGGTAAGGCCAATTGGCCAATACCGGTAAAGTGGCCTTACCAAATCAGGCCGAAGGCCTGTGACGGCTGGCCCCCTCAACCGGAACAGGCGACATGCGATACCAATTCGATTTCAGCGCGCCGCTGGCGTACTGGCCGGACTTCCTGGCTGGCGCGGCAACCACCCTGGGCCTGTCGCTGGCGGCCACGGTGTTCGGCTTCCTGCTCGGCGTGTTCTGTGCGCTGGCCGGCACGGGCCGCTCGGCGTGGCTGGCCCGGCTCTGCGCGGTGTACGTGGAGACGATCCGCAATACGCCGCTGCTGGTGCAGATCTTCATCGTCTACTTCGGACTGGCCTCGCTCGGCCTGAAGGTCGATGCCTTCACGGCAGCGACCGCGGCACTGGTCATCAACGTCGGCGCTTACACCTCGGAGATCGTGCGTGCCGGCGTCGAATCGATTCCCCTCGGTCAGCTGGAAGCCGCCGAGTGCCTGGCGCTGAGCCGCCGGCAGGTGCTGATGCATGTGGTGCTGCCGCCGGCCATCGAGCGCGTCTACCCGGCGCTGACCAGCCAGTACGTGCTGCTGATGCTGGCCTCGTCGATCACCTCGCAGATCTCGGCCGAGGAGCTCACTGCCGTGGCCAACCGCATCCAGTCGGAGACCTTCCGCTCGGTCGAAACCTACCTGATCATTGCAGCGGCCTACCTGATGCTGTCGCTGGTCATGCGCGGGGTGTTCTGGTGCGCGAGCTATGTTGCCTTCCCGCGCCGCCGCCGCCTCGGCACGCCGATCTGAGGGGCCCACATGACTTCCTTGACCACACCCCAACTGCAGTTCCTGCTCAACGGCCTGGGCTGGACGGTGCTGCTCTCGCTGCTGGCCTTTGCCGGTGGCGGATTGCTGGGCTTTGCCGTGGCCATCGCGCGGGTCTATGGGCCGAATGTCACGCGCCAGCTGGCCATGCTGTACATCAAGCTGATCCAGGGCACGCCGCTGCTGGTGCTGCTGTCGCTGGCCTACTTCGGGCTGCCGTCGCTGGGCCTGAACATCGAGCCGCTCACCGCGGCCGGCCTGGGCCTGAGCATCTATGTGTCGGCCTACCTGGGCGAGATCTGGCGCGGCTGCATCGAGTCGGTGCCGCGCACGCAGGCTGAGGCCGCGGAGTGCCTGGCGCTCAACTGGGGCCAGCGCCTGGTCCACGTGATCCTGCCGCAGGCGCTGAAGATCGCCACGCCGCCGACCGTCGGCTTCATGGTGCAGATCGTCAAGAACACCTCGCTGGCCTCGGCCATCGGCTTCGTCGAGCTGGCCCGCGCTGGGCAGGTCATCAACAACTCGACCTTCCAGCCGTTCGTGATCTTCGTGCTTGTCGCGGCGCTGTACTTCGCGCTCTGTTATCCCCTGTCGGTGTGGAGCCGGCGCCTGGAGAGGAAATTCAATGTCGCCCATCGTTAAGGTCGATTCGATCTCCAAGAGCTTCGGCGCCGTGCGTGTGCTGGAGGGTGTGTCCTTCACGGTCGACAAAGGCTCGGTGGTCGCCATCATTGGCCGCAGCGGTTCGGGCAAGAGCACCGCGCTGCGCTGCATCGACCGACTCGAAAGCGTGAACGACGGCCGCATCGAAGTCTGCGGCCATGACCTCACCTCGGCCAAGCTGGACCTGCAGCAGCTGCGGCGCGATGTCGGCATCGTGTTCCAGAGTTACAACCTGTTCCCGCACATGACGGTGGAGCAGAACATCATGCTCGCCCCGCGCCTGGTGCTCAAAGGCAAACGCGCCGAGCTGCGCGAGCGCGCGCATGCCGTGCTGGCCCAGGTCGGCCTGTCGGACAAGGCCGAGGCCTATCCGTCGCAGCTCTCGGGCGGCCAGCAGCAGCGTGTGGCGATTGCCCGCTCGCTGGCGATGTCACCCAAGCTGATGCTGTTCGACGAAGTGACCTCGGCGCTGGACCCGGAGCTGACCGGCGAGGTGCTCCGTGTGATGGAAAAGCTCGCCGCCGACGGCATGACCATGATCCTGGTCACTCACGAGATGGCTTTCGCCCGCAAGGTGGCCGACGAAGTGATCTTCATGCACCGCGGCAAGGTCTGGGAGCAAGGCCCCGGCGAGATGCTCGATGCACCGAAGACCGAGGAACTGCGCAACTTCGTCGGCAGCGGCCTCTGACCCGTCCACCCCCCTACATGACCCCGAAAGAGAGACAGCCATGATCCATCGTTCCACCTTCGTGCGCGGCCTGATCGCCGGCACCGTCCTTGCGGCCTTCGCCGGTGCGGCGCTGGCCGACCAGCTCGACGACGTGCGCGCCGCGAAGAAGATCCGCATCGCCATCGACCTCGGCTCGCCGCCCTTCGGCACCAACGACGCATCGATGAACCCGACCGGCTCCGACGTGGAGACGGCCCGCCTGCTGGCCAAGGACCTGGGCGTCGAGCTCGAGATCGTGCAGACCACCGGCGCCAACCGCATTCCGTTCCTGCAGACCGGCAAGGCGGACGTGGTGATCTCGTCGTTGTCGGTCACGCCCGAGCGCGAGAAGGTCATCGACTTCTCGACACCGTATGCGCAGATCCAGGCCGTGGTCGCGGCGCCCAAGGCCATCGCCTTGAAGGGCTTCGCCGACCTGTCCGGCAAGAAGGTGGCCACCGCACGCGGCACAACCAACGACCGCCTGGCGACCGAAGGCGCCAAGGGGGCGCAGATCGTGCGCTTCGACGACGACAGCACGCTGGTAACGGCCATTGCCAGCGGCCAGGTGGAGATCTTCGCCACCTCGCCGGCGATCGTCAAGACGGTGGCGGGCAAGGCACCGGCTCTCGGCGTCGAGACCAAGTTCGTGATGCAGAGCTTCCCGCTGGGCATCGGCATGCGCAAGGGCGAGTCCAAACTGCAGACCTGGATCAACCAGTGGGTGGCCAAGAACACCGAGAACGGCAAGCTCACCGAGATCTACAAGCGCTTCCACGGCTGAAGCGCCCCTGCCATCGATACGAGGACCAGTTCATGCTGACCGTGATTTGCGAGACCCCCGGCACGCTGCGCGCCGAAGACCGACCGATGCCGCTGCGCGGCGAAGACGAGGTGCTGCTGCGCGTCAAGCGTGTCGGTGTCTGCGGCACCGACCTGCACATTTTCACCGGCAACCAGCCCTACCTGAACTACCCGCGGGTGATGGGGCATGAGCTGTCCGGCCTCGTCGAAGAAGCGCCGGCGAACGGTCGCCTGTTGAAGGGCGACGCGGTCTACGTGATGCCCTACCTGTCCTGCGGAAAGTGCGTTGCCTGCCGCCAGGGCCGCACCAACTGCTGCGTCAACATCCAGGTGCTGGGCGTGCACCGCGACGGCGCGTTCACCGAGTACCTCTGCGTGCCGCAGGCCTTCGTGCACAAGGCCGAAGGTGTGTCGCTGGACCAGGCGGCGATGGTCGAGTTCCTGGCCATCGGCGCGCATGCCGTGCGCCGCGCCGACGTGAAGTCCGGCCAGCGCGTGTTGGTGGTCGGCGCCGGCCCGATCGGCATGGCGGCGATGATCTTCGCCAAGCTGCGCGGTGCGCAAGTGACGGCGCTCGACACGCGGCGCGACCGGCTGGATTTCTGCACAGCGCAATTGGCGATGGCGGCCGCGGTGCAGATCGCCGACGACGATGAACAGCAACTGGCCGCGCTGACCGACAACGAGTTCTTCGATGTCGTGTTCGACGCCACCGGCAACCCGAAGGCGATGGAGCGTGGCTTCAAGTTTGTCGCCCATGCCGGCACCTACGTGCTGATCTCGGTGGTGGGCGCGACCATCAGCTTCTCGGACCCGGAGTTCCACAAGCGCGAGACCACGCTGCTGGGCAGCCGCAACGCGACGACAGAAGACTTCGAGACGGTGCTGGCGGCCATGCGCGCCGGCAAGATCCCCGATGCGGCACTGAACACCCACCGCCTCGCGCTGGCCGATGTGCCCACCGACTTCAAGCAGCTGCTGGATCCCGCCCGCGGCGTCGTCAAAGCCATTGTGGAGTGCTGAGCACCATGGGCCAGGCCATCCTCCAGTTCGGCACCAGCCGCTTCCTGCAGGCGCATGTCGACCTCTTCGTGTCGCAGGCGCAGGACCGGGGTGACGCGGGCCAGGCGATCGGCGGCATCACCGTTGTGCAGACAACCACAAACCCGGCCAGTGCCGAGCGGGTGGCGGCGCTGGCGGCCGGCGGTGGCTACCCGGTGCGCATCCGCGGCCTCCGGCACGGCGAGCGCATCGACGAGACCATCACCTGCCGCGCCGTGCGGCAGGCCCTGCAGGCCGATGCGCATTGGCCGGCGTTGCGCGAGGCCATCGCCAGCGACGTGCGCGTGATCGTCTCGAACACGGCAGACCGCGGCTACCAGCTCGACGAAGCGGATGGCCCGGCATTGATCGACGATGCCTGCCGCGCACCCCGCAGCTTTCCGGCCAAGCTGCTGGTCCTGCTGCACCACCGCTGGGTGACTCATCCCGCAGCCGGCCTGTCGATCTTTCCGTGCGAGCTGATCGAGCGCAATGGCGATGTGCTGCGCGATGCGGTGTGCTTCCTGGCGCAGCAGTGGCGCCTGGACGCGGGCTTTGTCGACTGGCTGCGCACCCGCTGCATCTGGGCCAATTCGCTGGTCGACCGCATCGTCTCCGAGGCGCTGCATCCCGTCGGTGCCGTGGCCGAGCCCTATGCGCTGTGGGCCATTGAACGCCAGCCCGGGCTGGTGCTGCCCTGTGCGCACGAAGCCATGGTGCTGACCGATGACCTGGCGCGTTTTGAGCGCCTGAAGCTGTTCCTGCTGAACGCCGGCCACAGCCTGCTGGCCGAACGCTGGCTGGGGGACGGCCGCGCCGAAGGGCAGACGGTGCAGCAGGCCATGAACGATGCCGGTCTGCGGGCCGAACTCGAAGCCTTCTGGGCCGATGAAGTGCTGCCCGTGTTCGACGCGCTGGGACAGCGTGCCGAGGCAGATGCCTACCTCGTCGACCTGCGCGAGCGGCTGCTGAATCCTTTCCTGAATCACCGGCTCTCGGACATCGCGCAGAACCATGCCCAGAAGAAGCAGCGGCGCCTGCGGCCGATCGCCGAGCTGGCCGGGCAACTGCAGTGCGGCATCGCGCAGCCACGGCTGCATGCGGCGCTGGCGAGCGCGTGACGAGCCTTCCCAAGACGGCAAGAACGCCGCGAGCCTGACCCGCACCGCCTTCATCGACATCCCGAAAGTCTGACCATGCTGACACCCATCGAAGAGCAAGTCATTGCCAAGGGCTCGGTGCCCCGCGGTGCGCGGGTTATCCGCCTGCACCCCGATGACAACGTCGTTGTCTCGCTGGACCAGCTGGTGTCGGGCACGACGATCGCAGACGAAGCCATCACCGTCTCCGGCCTGATCCCACCAGGCCATAAGATTGCTACGCGCGGCATCGAGGCCGGCGAAGCGGTGAGGCGCTACGGCCAGATCATCGGCTTCGCCAGCCAGGCCATCCGGCCCGGCCAGCATGTGCATTCACACAACCTGGCGATGGGCGATTTCGTGCGGGACTACGCCTTCGGCGTGGAAGCGCGCGACACCGTACCGGCTCCGCAGCCGGCCCACTTCGAAGGCATCGTGCGCGAGGATGGGCGTGTCGCGACGCGCAACTACATCGGCATCCTGACCTCGGTGAACTGCTCGGCCACCGTGGCCCGCGCGATTGCCGACCACTTCCGGCGCGACATCCATCCCGAGGCGCTGGCCGGCTTTGCGCAGGTCGACGGTGTCGTGGCACTGACCCACGGCAGCGGCTGCGGCATCGACGCTGAAGGCGAGGGCCTGGCGACGCTGCAGCGCACGCTCGGCGGCTACGCCTGCCATGCCAACTTTGCCGCCGTGCTGGTCATCGGCCTGGGCTGCGAGACCAACCAGATCCCCAAGCTGCTGGCCACGCAGGGCCTGAAGGACTCGGGCACGCTGCGCGCGTTCACTATCCAGGACGCCGGCGGCACGACACGGGCCATCGCGCAGGGCATCGAGCTGGTTCGGCAGATGCTGCCGGCGGCCAACCACGTCAAGCGCCAGCGGGTTCCGGCCAGCCACCTGGTCATCGGCCTGCAGTGCGGTGGTTCCGACGGCTACTCCGGCATCTCGGCCAACCCGGTGCTGGGCGCGGCGGTCGACCTGCTGGTGGCGCACGGCGGCACGGCCATCCTGTCGGAAACGCCCGAGATCTACGGCGCCGAACACCTGCTGACGCGGCGCGCGCAAACGGTAGCGATCGGGCACAAGCTGGTGGCCCGCATCCGTTGGTGGGAAGACTACTGCGGCCGCAACGGCGCGCAGATGAACAACAACCCCTCGGCCGGCAACAAGGCCGGCGGCCTGACCACGGTGCTGGAGAAATCGCTGGGCGGCATCGCCAAGGGCGGATCCAGCAATGTCACCGAGGTCTACGAATACGCGCAGCCGGTGAAGGCGCGCGGCCTGGTGTTCATGGACACGCCCGGTTATGACCCTATCTCCGCCACCGGGCAGGTGGCGGGTGGCGCCAACCTGATCTGCTTCACCACCGGGCGCGGTTCGGCCTATGGCTGTGCGCCGTCGCCTTCGGTCAAGCTGGCCACCAACACCGCGCTGATGCAACGGCAGGCGGACGACATGGACCTGAACTGCGGCGAAGTGCTCGATGGCACCAAGTCCATTGCCGAGCTTGGCGCCGAGTTGTTCCAGCTGTTGCTGGCCACGGCGTCGGGCCGGCCTTCACGCAGCGAGCTGCATGGTTATGGGCAGAACGAGTTCATGCCGTGGCAGATCAGCGTTATCACATGATGTTCATTTGCATGTCGTCGCCCTCCGGCAGCAACGCCAAGTCGGGGCACGGGCCGGGCCCCGATCGGTAGGGCGATTCCTACTCACCTCTGGGACAGGTGCCGGCATCCCCGGGACGCCCCCCCAACGCGCAGCATGAGGGGCCACCCATCAGGCCGGTGCCACGCACTTCGCGCCGGGCAGCGAGACCGACCTCGAAATCCTGCAGATGGCCGCGAGCGAGGATCTCGCCTACTGGGTGGGTATTCAACAGGCGACCGTTCAGGTGAAAGGCAAGGCAGAACCGGTCCCCATGGATCTGCGCGTCACCGAGATCTTCAGGCGCGATGAGGGCGACTGGAAGCTGATCCACCGCCACGCCGACATGTTGGTCGACAAGCAACGGCAGTAGTCGTCAGCACGGTTGCAAGGGGTGAGCCTCCATGATGCGCTTACCGCAGCCCGTCCTTGATCAGCGGGGCCTGCTCCAGCGTGCGCCCGACCCCACGCGCAAACGCGCGGTGCATGTTGTGCAGCGCCGGATCGTTGCGGCCGAAGGTCCGATGGCCACCGGGCCGTTCGAGGTCGCGCTGAGCTCAGGCGGCAAAGCGCTGCGAATCGGGCCGTCGGCCGCGGTCTATCGACGCGCACAGACGCCGCCGTGCCTGCTGCAGCCTCAGTCGCGTCGGGCGCCTTCGGCGATCCAGCGCCGCAGCAGTTCGCGCTGCACGGCGGGAAGTGGCTCGCTGCCCATGGGCATGCGCAGGCCGCTGCCCCCCACCGATATGTGCTTGTCGTCGATCTTGTGCATCAGGTAGCTTGCGGCCGGATCGCCGGGCTTGACGCGCAGCAAGGCGCTTTCGAGCGATGCGGGCGCCCGGTGGGCCGGCTGGCCAGGACGACGCGGCTGTTGAGGGTCATGCTTCAGACCGTCCAGCCACCGTCCACCGACAGCATGCTGCCGATGGCGAACGAGGCGCCGTCCGAGGCCAGCCACAGCACCGCGCTGGTGACCTCATCGATCGTGCCGAGGCGCCCGATCGGATGCACGCCGATCAGCACGTCCATGATCTTGTCCGCGCCGGGTGTCTTGGCCAGCAGCGGCGTGGCGATGACACCCGGGCACACCGCGTTGATGCGGATGTTCTGCCTGGCGTATTCGAGCGCCGCGGTGCGCGTCAGGCCGGCCACGGCATGCTTGCTGGCGTTGTAAGGCGCGGAGCCGGGCAAGGCGGTGAGGCTCATCGCCGACCCGGTGTTGACGATCACGCCGCCGCCCTGCTTGAGCATCTGGGCAATGGCGACCTTCATGCACAGCCAGACCCCCTTGACGTTGACCGCCATCACGCGGTCGAAGTCGGCCTCCAGGGTATCGGCCGTGTAGGCCTGGGCGCTGGTGATGCCGGCGTTGTTGTGCAGGATGTCCAGGCGGCCCCAGGCCGCGACGGTGTCCCGCACCATGCCTTCCACTTCAGCAGCACGCGTCACGTCGGCGCGAAAGAAGCGTGCCACCCCGCCCTCGGCTTCGATCTGCGCCTGCGTCTGCGCCCCGGACTCGTCGATGTCGACCACGGCGACGTGGGCGCCAGCCCGCGCGAACGCCAGTGCCGAGGCCTGCCCGATGCCGGAGCCGGCACCGGTCACCAGCACGACACGATCCTGAAATGACGGCTGCATGGTGTGCGCCTTCATGGGGCGCTTACTGCTGCCCGTCCTTGACCAGCGGTGCCTGCTCCAGCACGCGCCCGACCCCACGCGCAAACGCGCGGTGCATGTTGTGCAGCGCCGGCTCGTTCCGGCCGAAGGTGTTGAACGAACGCAGCCCGCCCCGCAAGCTCTTCATCACGTTCGCGCTGACCCAGTAGTCTTCCTTGGTCACAATGTCACGCACGAACTCGAAGTGGGCCTGCGGGTCGTCCACACCCCAGCCGGGCCCGCCTTCCTGCGTGCGCCAGTAGCAGCTGTAACGCGTCATGTGCTCGTCCACGGATTTGCCCGGGTAGAGCTGGAAAAGCTCTATGGCACTCGGCGAGACCAGCAGCGAGATGTTCGGGTACAGGAAGTGCACGAGCTGGAACTCGTGGAAGATCTCCAGGCCCCAGTCCGACTGCGGCCTGTCGCGCAGCTTGGCGATGCTGGTGTTCGGAAACGCCACGCGGTGGTTGCGCTGCTCGGGGCCGAAGTAGTCGACCAGCGACAGGTTGCCGTGCGAGACGTCGCCCAGCGTCGCCTTGTGCAGCGGCGTGAAGTGGTAGCCCTCGCAGAAGGTGTCGAGCGCCAGCTTCCAGTTGGTCTTCATGTGCCATTCGTGGCGGTTCACCACCTTGGCGGTCCCCAGGTTCCAGCTGGCGAACAGCGGCGCCATCTCGCCCAGCATCTCGTCGATCGATACCTTCACGTCGGGGGCCAGGCCGACGAAGACCATGCCGTACTTTTCCTCGGCCGGCAGGCGCACCAGGTTGTAGTAGGACTTGTCGATCGTGCCGAAGGTCTTTTCCTCGTACACCGTGCGCAGCTGGCCCTTCAGGTCGAAGCCCCAGGCGTGGTACGGGCAGCTCAGCGAGGCCGTTTTGCCGCTGCCATCCTTCAGGCGCCCCGCGCGGTGCGTGCAGGCGTTGAGAAAGGCGTTGACGGCGCCGGTGTTGTCGCGTGTCAGCAGCACCGGCACGCCCATCTCGTCGAAGGTGCTGAAGCTGCCGTTCTCGGGCAGGTCGGAGCTGAAGCAGACGAACTGCGGGCTGCGCCGGAAGATGGTCTCTTTCTCCAGCTCGAACAGTTCGGGGTCGGTGTAGAGGCTGGTGGGCACGCGCAGCACGTCGGGGTTGCTGTCGGTGGTGCCCGCGTCGAGGTGCGTGAACACGCGGTTCACGATGTCGACGTAGGCCGCTCTATCGTCAAACTTTTCGTTCATGTTGGGTTCTCCAAGGGTTCAGAGATCCAGCACCAGGCATGCGCTGCGCGAGCGCGAGCAGCATGGCAGGAACTGGTCGTTGCGGCACCGTTCTTCGTCGGTGAGATAACTGTCACGATGATCGGGCTCGCCGGCGATCACGCGTGTGAGGCAGGTGCC